>NZ_JBTNDQ010000020.1:0-96869 GCF_054510915.1 Pseudarthrobacter arbutini
CCCTGCCGCCTGACTCCCAATTCCAAAGACAAACCGGTGGTTCCCGCTCGCCACACGGGCACCCCCACGCGCGCCGACCGAACGGACGTCACCTCATTTTCGGACTAGAAGACAGTCACCTTCGAGCCGCCGCGGGGCAGCGGAAAAAAGTCGTCCATGAGCCGCTCCACGATGGGCCGGTAGATGAGCGGATTCCAGCCCGGGCTCGCGTGCGCCGGGAGGGCCCCGTCCGTTTGCAGGTCCATGGAGACCATGTGGGGTTGGAACGCTGCCGACCACGCGTCCTTGGCCGTCTGGTACCGGACTGTGCGGTCTTTCGGGTTGCCGATGTACGCCATCCGGGTGGCGCCGAGCTTGTCCACAAACCGGTTTCCGTCGAAGTGGTAGATGTAGGCCGACTCGGACTGGATGAGGACACTGGACGGGGCGATCGGGGACAGCTGCTCCATGGTCTGGTCCAGGATCTGCCGCCAGGTCCGCTCGTCCTTGTGGATGACGCGCTCCCCCAGTTCGTAGCTGCCACGGACCACGGACGGGACCCGGAAGCCGCTCTCGTACAGGAACACCACGCCGTCGAACCAGCTCTCGTCCAGCACGTCGCTCCGGCTGTAGGGGCTGGAGTCCAGCAGGATAAAGTCAACCTCCACGCCGTGGAATTCCCTGAGCCGCGCGGCCACCTGGGTGGCCACCATGCCGCCGAAACTGTGGCCGTAGAAGAAAAGCTTGGTCAGCTTTTTCGCCCGGACATGTTCGATGACGGCGATTACCACCTCGTCGATGTCCAGCCCTAGGTTGGAATAGCCGACGGCGGCCAGCTGGCCGCGCTTGTTCAGCGCACCACGCATCGCGTTCAGGATCCAGAGCGCCTCTTCCCAGCTGGTCTTGTAGCCGGGGAAGAGGAACCAGCTGGCGTTCGGGTAGTAGGCGTCGGCGAAGTCGTCCGCGACCTGCAGTATGCGGTTGACCTGCCGCTCCGCCTGGACCCGGCGGGTGACCAGCATGTCCGCTGCCAGCAGGGCCGAGGCGCCCGTGCCGGCCAGGAACCCGCGGCGCGAAAACCGCTTGAGTGCGGCGGCATTGGCCAGCAGCCGGGCTTGATGAGCTCCTGGCTGTTCCTGCGGATCTGCTTCCCCCCTGTACGGCACACCTCTACCGTAGCCACAGCTGAAGCCGCCGCTGCAACCCCGGCCTCGGGTAACCCCTGGCGTGAACCCGCTAGGAGAGGCCCAGCTCGTCCTTGCCGAAGGCGAACAGGTAGGGCACACCGGTCTCGGCTTCGATCTTTTCCTTGGCACCGGTGTCCCGGTCCACGATGACGGCCACGGCCACCACGTTTCCGCCGGCCTTTTTGACACCCTCCACAGCGGTGAGCGCCGAGCCGCCGGTGGTGGACGTATCCTCCAGGACCAGGACCTTGCGGCCCTCAACCGAGGGACCTTCAACCTGGCGGCCCATGCCGTAGGACTTCTGGGCTTTGCGGACCACAAAGGCGTCCACGGTGCGGCCGGCGTCCACGGCGGAGTGCATCACAGCGGTGCCCACGGGGTCAGCACCCATGGTCAGGCCACCGGCGCACTCAAAGTCGATCCCGGCGTCGTCCGTCAGTGCCAGCATGACCTGGCCCACCAGCTTTGAGGCCTCGTGGTGCAGCGTGATGCGGCGAAGGTCGATGTAGTAGTCGGCCTCGGCGCCGCTGGAGAGGATCACCTTGCCGCGGACCACGGCAAGTTCCTTGATCAGTTCCAGCAGGCGGGCACGTGCGGCGGCAGCGTCAAGAGGGGAAGTCATGGTGTCCAGTTTAGTGGTTCCCCGATTTGTGACGGCGCGCCAAGCCGGGTGGCTTTGCTGCCGGCTGCGGCTGAACGCGGCGGGCGAAGGAAGGCGCATGTTCCGGCCGGGGTCCGAACGCGATGAGCCGCGGCATCAGCCGCCGGACCATAGGGGCGTGCCGGACCACAAAAAGCAGGGCCCGCGGGGGCTCCGTCCTCCTTCCGGCGAACAATGGGACGAACACTGCGCGGTGCAGCATGCGCTGCACCGTCTGGACAACAACGGTGGGCATCCTGCGCCTCCGTTCCACTCCAGCGAGATCCTGCACCGATACGTCCCCCCGGAGCAGTGCTGGCGCCAACCGGCCCGCTGCCGCCACGGCATCCTGGATGGCCAGGTTGATGCCCACGCCACCCACCGGGGACATGGCATGGGCAGCGTCTCCAATACACAAAAGCCCGTCCACGTACCAGCGCCGCAGCCGGTCCAGCCGCACATCCAGCCAGTGCAGGTCCTCCATGGACCGGATCGAATCCACTCGGTCAGCCAGGTCAGGACGCAGTCCGGAAACGCGCTCCCTGAAGCGTTCCACGCCCTCGGCCCGGATCCGCGCGTCTTCACCCTTCGGGCCGAGATACCCCATCTGGTAATAGTCGTCACGGAAAAGGGCGATCATGGCTTCCCGGTCTCGGAATGCCGGGACGATGCCCGCCACGGCGCCCTTCTCCGACGCATGGCGCGGAAGCCTGAACCACCATGTGTCGAAGGGGACGGGGTAGTTCCTTGGCTTCAGCCCGGCGGCCCGCCGCAGCACTGAATTGCGCCCATCAGTGGCCACCACGAGGTCCGCACGGAGTGCACCTTCGCGGCCGTCGAGCGTGCGGTAGCGGACGCCGGCGACGCGTCCGCCGTCGAACATTAACGACGTTGCTTCGTGTTGCATCAGGAGCGTGAAGGTGGGTTCGCGCGCGGCCTCCGTGGCCAGGAAGTTCAGGAAGTCCCACTGCGGCATCATGGCAATGTAGTTATACGGGGGCTTCAGGGACGCGAAATCCCCGAAAGTGACCAAGCCGGCGCCCGGGATGGGGATGGCAACGTTGTTCAGCCTGCTCTGCGGAAGCCGGTGGAAGCTGTCGCCCAATCCCAGTTCATCGATCAGCCTGATGTTGGAGGCATGCACGGTGTCGCCGCGGAAATCCCGCAGGAAGTCGCCATGCTTTTCAAGGACCGTGACCTTCACGCCTGCCCGGGCCAGCAGCAGCCCCAGCATCATGCCCGCCGGCCCGCCGCCAACAACGGCGCACACCGTTCGCTCCATGCACTAACGGTACGCCGCACGTGAAGTGGCCGCACTCGCCTGGTTTGGGACGCGGGAATGGCCCTGTGACGCAGAAATGGAATGGCGCTACGCATATCCGCGTAGCGCCATTCCATCTGCGAGTCGTCAGCCTAAAACCGCAGCGTTAACCCTAGAGCCGTGTGTCGAAAGAATCGCAGAAGACATTCTCGTTGAACGTCCCCTGGAACTCAGACTTGCCCATGATCTTCTCGATCGTGGCCCGGATGGCCTCCACAGTTCCCGCATGGGCGTGGATGGCGGTCTTGACCATCGGCACGTCGATGAGGTGGTTGGGCTGGTTCAGCGACACAAACACCGTGGGAATCTCGGTGACGTACCACGGGATTTCCGCGGCCATCGGGGTGGACCACTTGATCCGGATGGCCGCCTCCTGGGCAAAGCCCTTGACGTTCGCGAAGACAAACGCGGCGTCGTACTTGTCTGCGTAGTCGCCGGTGGCTTCCTCGGAGATGACCGACATGAAGTTCACGCCCGTCTCCCCCGCCGCTTCGCGCTGAGCGGCGGTTTTGAACAGGTGCACCTCGAAGCCGGCTCTTTCCAGCTCGTCCTTGACCGTGTCCAGGTACGCCAGCGGGTCCGCCCGGGTGAAGTCCGAGCCGCCGGAGATGCCGTACAGGCGGATCCGCTTGTGCGTTTCCGGCCGGATGGGAAGGTTGTGCGCGGTGTCCTTGACCAGGGTGACGGTCTTGTCCGCGATCTCCGCCGCGATGGCCCGGTGCGCCTCGCTGCCGATCACACCGAGTGCTTCCACGGGCGGAACCAGTTCGTTGCGCGCCTTCAGGTGCAGCCCCAGCGAGGCCTTGAGGGCCAGGATGCGGCGCAGGGCGTCATGCAGGCGCTGCTCTGTGATGACGCCGGACTTGTAGCCATCCAGCATGTACTGGAAGTCTTCGTCGGCGTTGCGGAAGAACAGGAACATGTCGCAACCGGCGGCAATGGTCGCGGGAACCAGGTCCTTGCGCTTCATGGCCTGGGTGAGCCCGATCATCTGCGAGGCGTCCGTGAGGATGAGCCCGTTGAACCCGAGTTCGCCGCGCAGCAGGTCCTGGAGCAGCTCCGGGGCCAGGGTGGCGGGCAGGATGTCCTTGTCCGCCAGGCCCGGGCGGAAGTGCCGGGAAAGCTCCGGCGCGCCGATGTGCCCGATCATGATGGACTGCACGCCGTGCCCGATCATTTCGCGGTACACGTGGCCGTACGTCTTGTTCCACTCGTCATAGCCGAGAGTGTTGTAGGACGTGACCACGTGCTGGTCACGCTCGTCCATGCCGTCGCCCGGGAAGTGCTTCATGGCGCAGGCAGTGGGAGATTCACTGATGCCGTCGAAGTACTCCTTGGCCCGCTCCACCACGATCTCCGGCGTGTTGCCGAAGGCCCGGGTGGAGATAACCGTGTTCCGCCAGTTGTAGTGGATGTCCACAATCGGCGCGAACGCCCAGTTGCAGCCCAGGGCAGCGGTTTCAACGCCGGCAACCTGCCCCATCCGGCGCGCGATGGACTTGTCCGGGTGCGACCCTGCCTGCAGGTGCGTGGACACAAACGTGCCGTCGTCGCAGCTTCCGGCGCCACCCATTTCCGGGTTGGACGCCACCAGCAGCGGCACCTTGGACTTCGACTGCGCGTACCGGATGTGTTCCTGCACGGCGGCGGACGGGCCCGGGCGGTACCGCATGCCGCCCACATGGAAGTTCTCCAACACGCCATCGAGGTACTCCGGGGAGTAATCGTTATTGTGGTTGATGAACAGCTGCCCGATCTTTTCCTCAAGCGTCATGGATTCCAGGGTGCTGTTCACCCAGGTGATCGCTGTATCGTCGAGGTTGAACGGCGCGGCCTGGAGGTCGACGTCGAACTGGCGCCCTGGGGTGCCAATGGCACCATGGGCGGGGCTTCCGACGGCGGCAGTCACCGCAGCTGCGATGCCCGCCAGCGCGTCGGCCACCACCTTGTCCACCGGACCGGCGATGTCCACCACGATGCCTGCCTCATCGGCTTCGAGTGCTTCAAGGGTTGCCAGCTGGGATTCCAGCAGCGCGGGCGGCATAAAGTGCCCGGAGCGGCCTTCAGTCCGTGCCCGAAGAACCTCCTTGCTGCCGTGCAGGTGGAGGAACACCGTATCCGGCGCCTGGGCACGGATGGCGTCGCGGTAACTGCGGCGAAGAGCCGAGCAGGCCAGAACCAGGCCGCCTGTGGCAGCTGCCAGTTCATTGCCCACCGTGGCAAGCCACGGCCAGCGGTCCTCGTCGGTCAGCGGAGTGCCCGCCGCCATCTTGGCGACGTTCTCCACCGGGTGGAGGGAATCGCCGTCGAGGAACTGAACGCCCAGTTCGCGGGCCACCAGGTCACCGATGGTGGTCTTGCCGCAGCCGGAGACGCCCATAACGATGACGCGGGGACCCGTAGCTCCTCCTGCTGGGGCGGGCGATGTCGCGGCGGTCACCAGTCGTGCACCGTTCCGTCTACCAGGCGGTTGTACGGCAGGTAAGCCTGCTGGTACGGGTACGCTGCCGCGGCTTCCTCGTTGAATTCGACGCCGATACCGGGCTTGTCGCCCGGGTGCAGGTAGCCGTCCTTGAAGGTCATGGACTGCTCGAAGACCTCGTTGGTCTTGTCCGAGTGCTGCATGTATTCCTGGATGCCGTAGTTGTGGATGGCCAAGCCCACGTGCAGCTGGGCGGCGAAGCCCACCGGGGAAATGTCCGTGGGGCCGTGGAAGCCGGACTTGATCTGGTACTGGGCGGCGAAGTCCATAACCTTCTTCAGCGGGGAGATGCCGCCGAAGTGGGTGGAGGCTGCGCGGACGTAGTCGATCAGCTGTTCCTTGATGAGGGTCTGGTAGTCCCACACGGTGTTGAAGATTTCACCGATGGCCAGCGGGGTGGTGGTGTGCTGGCGGACCAGGCGCAGGCCCTCCTGGTTTTCGGCCGGGGTGCAGTCCTCGAGCCAGAAGAGGTCGTACGGTTCCAGGGCTTTGCCGAGCTTGGCGGCCTGGATGGGGGTCATGCGGTGGTGGCCGTCGTGCAGCAGCGGGATTTCCGGCCCGAACTCGTTGCGCACGGCTTCAAAGACGGTGGGCAGGTGGCGC
The DNA here is from genome assembly GCF_054510915.1 of Pseudarthrobacter arbutini. Lineage (NCBI taxonomy): Bacteria > Bacillati > Actinomycetota > Actinomycetes > Micrococcales > Micrococcaceae > Pseudarthrobacter > Pseudarthrobacter arbutini. The sequence continues at coordinate 6,213 of NZ_JBTNDQ010000020.1, forward strand.
AGGTAGGCGCGGGTGTCCCAGTCCTCTTCCTGCGGGAACGCGCCGCGGCCGGCGGGCTCGTAGTCATAGCGTTCGCCCGAGGCCTGGGCCTGGGCGGCCACACCGTAGACGGCCTTGATGCCGGGGACAGCGGTCTGGATGCGGATGGACTTGTAGCCCAGTTCCAGGTGCTCACGGACTGAATCGAACAGCGACTCAAGGTCAGCGCCGGAAGCGTGGCCGTAAGCGCGCAGGCCGTTGCGTGAAGCGCCGCCCAGGAGCTGGTAGACCGGCATGTTCGCCATCTTGCCCTTGATGTCCCACAGGGCCATGTCCACGGCGGCGATTGCGGCCATGGTGACCGGCCCGCGGCGCCAATACGAGCTGCGGTACAGGAACTGCCAGGTGTCCTCGATCTTGTGCGGATCCTTGCCGATCAGCAGCTGGGCCACGTGCTCTTTGAGGTAGGCGGCAACAGCCAGTTCGCGGCCATTCAGCGTGGCGTCACCGATGCCGGTGACCCCGTCGTCCGTAGTGATGCGCAGGGTCACGAAGTTACGTGACGGGCTTGTCACGAAGACTTCAGCGGCAATGATTTTCACGGCAGATCCTTTCGGGGACTTCTGGTCAGTTTGTGGTGCTGGGAGTTAGTGGCCGGCAGTTTTGCCGGCGCCAACCGGGGTGCCAGCATCAGCGGTGGTGCTGGCGTCAGCGGCTTCGCCGGCGCCCACAGTTTTGGTCCGGCGTTCCTGGATCTCCTGGAGGATCTCCGCGTGCTTGGCGTCGGTCAGCGTGTACTTGGACATTACTAATACGGCAAGGATAGTCAGCACGGCAGGGATCGCGCCCGCCGCAATCTGAATGCCGAACAGGGCGTCCGCGGTCTGCGCCGCTCCGGACTTGTAGCCGCCCAGTGCCAGGGCGTATGCCGCCAGGGCACCGCCCACAGCCTGGCCGGACTTGCGGGTGAAGGAGAACAGCGCGTACGTGATGCCCTCGGTGCGGACACCGGTCCGCCATTCGCCGTACTCCACCGTGTCGGCTTCCAGGGCCCACACCACGATGTTGACGGCCAGGACACCCACGAGGCTGACCACGAGGCCGGTAAAGCCCATCCAGACCTGGCCGGCTGGGGCGAAGAAGATGATCGCACCGCCGAGGACAGTGACCAGCGAAGAGTAGATGTAGACGCTCTTCTTGCCGACGTTACGGACAAGTTTGGGCATAAAGGCGGCCAGGAAGAAGGTGAGCGCCAGCTGGATGATGGACAGTACGGGGTACAGGTCCAGGCGGCCCAGGACGTCGCGCAGGTAGTACAGCTGCACGGAGGTCAGGGCGAGGTAGCCGGAGAGGAAGAAGAAGGAGCTCAGGCACAGCATCAGGAGGGGCTTGTTGCCTTTGAGTGTGTCCACGCTCTGCTTGAACGTCACCTTGGGGACGGCGCGGTGCACGCGTTCCTTGGCGGTCAATGCGGTGAAGAAGTACAGCGCCGCCCCGATGACCACAAACACGAGGGTGATGGTGGTGAACATCGACTGGAGATCGGCACCGGGCTTGATCAGCGGCGCAACGAAGATGCCCAGCGAAGAGCCCACCAGCAGGGCGCCCACCATGCGGGCCGAACCCAGCTTGGCGCGCTCTCCCGGATCCTGCGTCATGGCGCCGGCCAGCGAGCCGTACGGAATGTTCACGAGGCTGTAGGCAAGGCCGAGGGCCGCATAGGTGACGTAGGCATACAGCAGTGTGCCGGATTCGCCCAGCTGCGGAACGGAGAAGGTTGCCACGCTCAGGAGGAGCAGCGGGATGGAGCCGAACATGATGAAGGGACGGAACTTGCCGAAGCGCTTGCTGTAGGTTCGGTCAACGATCCGGCCGGCGAAGACGTCAGCGAAAGCGTCAAAGAGCCTGACCACGAGCAGCAGGGTTCCGGCAGCCGCTGCGGAGATGCCGGCAACATCCGTGTAGTACACCAGCAGGAACATGGTTGCGGTGGTGAATGCGAGGTTGTTAGCTGCATCGCCGGCGCCATAGCCGATGATGCTGAGCTTGTTTAGCTTTTTCATGAATTGGGCTCCTTTACCCTTGCCGCCGTGTTGGCCAGCGAAAACTATTGAAATGCTATGAAGCGGTGAATCTTTGGCGATGCTGGAGCCGGCAGAATCCGCCTCCGACGGGCGTACCGCCGTGTGTTTCTCGTTGTCTGTAATCCTAGTCACTTGGCAATAAAATGGCAAGCGGTTGCCATGAGTTTCTGTTGAAACTTCATGAAACTGCAGGTCACCGAAACAGCACTGCCCGGTCCAGGCGCCTGGACCGGGCAGTGCTGTTCTTTATGAAGCAGAAGGGCTGCTGGAGGGTGATTCTTAGGCGTCCGCCGGGAATGTGCCGAGCAGGCCGGAAACGAGTTCCACGACGGCGTCGTCCGCTGCGACGGCAGGATCTACCAGCGCCAGGACCGCCCGCACGCGCTCTGCGCCTTCCAGTTGGTTGGCCGCGGCCACTTCAGTTGCCAGCGGATCGTGGAACGTCTCGGCCGCTGCGCTGAAGTCAATCCAGGCCGCGATCATCAGTGCCGCGGCGGCACCGGACCTGCCCTGGGCCCGTTCGGCCAGGAGGACGGGCACGGCCCGCATGCGCAGCTTGGTGCTCCCGTCCATGGCAATCTGGGCAAGGTGGTGGGCAATGCGCGCATTGCTGAAGCGGGCCAGGAGGGCAGCGCGGTACGCCGGGATCTGCAGGTCTGCGCCACCGGCCGCGGCACCGGACAGGTTCGCCTCGGCTTCGTCCCAGAAGCTTTCGACGCCGGTCAGGCACTGCGCGTCCGCGAGGGCCTGCGCCACCGTGGTGTGTCCGCGGAGCTGGCCGGCGTAGGCCAGCAGGGAATGAGCGCCGTTCAGGAGCCACAGCTTGCGGTTCTCGTAGGGCTCGATGTGGTCAACGAAGACCGCACCGGCATCCTCCCAGCGTGGACGGCCTGCGGGGAAGTCGCCGCTGAGCACCCAGTTGGTGAAGGGCTCAGCCACGACGGGCGAGTTGTCGCGGTAGCCGCAGGCGGCCTCGACGGCGGCGATGTCCGCTTCCGTGGTGCGCGGCGTGATGCGGTCCACGGACGTGCTGACAAAGCTGACGTTTGCCTCGACCCAGGCCGCGAGCTCCGCGTCCCAGGCCTGCGCCAGGCCCGCCACGGCATTGCGGGCTACGGTGCCGTTGTTGGCGAGGTTGTCGCAGCAGACCACGGCGAGCGGCCCGGCTCCGGCAGCCCGGCGCGCGGCGAGGGCGAAGACAAGCCGGCCCAGCGGCGTCGACGGGTTTCCGCTGCCGGAAGCCAACAGCGCAAGGTCGCTGGCGACGTCGGACGCCGTAGTGTCCAGCTGACCGTCGGCACCGAGCCGGTACGCGGCTTCGGTGACCGTCAGCGTGACCATGGCGGTGGCCGGTGCCGAAACGAGTTCCGCGAGCCGCTCCACGTCCGCGCCGTCCACCGCTTCCACGATGCTGCCGACGACGGAGAACGAGTCGCCGCTGTCAGCGCGCTCCACGAGTGTAAAGAGGCCGTCCTGCTCGGCAAGAGCCAGGGCGGCGTCCGGGCGCCGGCCGGTGAAAGCCGCAATGCCCCAGTCCGCGGCGTCGCCGGCCCGGCTGGTGTACCAGGCCTGGTGCGAGCGGTGGAAGGCACCGAGTCCGAGGTGGACGATGCGCACGGGTGGCTTGGCGGCAGGGTGCGTGCTCCGGTTCAGCTGCGGCAGCGATACGGCAGCCTCCTTGCCCATGGTGTCTGTCTCTTCGATGCTCACAGCTTGAAAACCCTTCGCGGGGAGGAATCGACGGTGTCCACGATGATTTCGTGGGCGCGGTCTTCACTGACACGGTGCTCGGCCACCAGTCGGGCCAGGAAGGAGGCTTCGATCCGGCGGGACGCATCGTGACGTGCGGGGATGGAGCAGAAGGCCCTGGTGTCGTCGATGAAACCGGAAGAACGCGAGAAGCCGGCCGTTTCGGTCACGGCGGAGCGGAACCGGAGCATGGCATCCGGGGCGTCCAGGAACCACCAGGGTGCGCCCAGGTAGACGGATGGGTAGAAGCCGGCCAGCGGTGCGAGCTCGCGGGAGAAAACGGTCTCGTCCAGCGTGAACAGCACCAGGTGGAAGTCCTTGGCCGTGCCGAAGTCCTGCAGCAGGGGCCGGATGGCCTCGGTGTAGTTGGTGGCGAACGGGATGTCGTGGCCGGTGTCGGCGCCGAAGGCCTCGAACGTGGGCGTGTGGTGGTTCCGGAAGGAGCCCGGGTGGATGGTCATGACCAGCCCGTCCTCCACGGACATGCGGCCCATCTGGTACATCATGTGGGCTTCGAAGGTGTTGCGGTCCTCGGCCGTGGCCTTGCCGGCGCGGGCGAGTTCGAAGATGCGCTCGGCCTCGGCGCGGTCCAGCTTGAGTGTGGCCGGGGTGGCCACACCGTGGTCCGCCGAGACTGCGCCGTGCTCCACGAAGTAGCGGCGGCGGTTTTCCAGTGCCGTGATGTAGCCCGCGTAGCCGCTGGCGCCGTCACCGGCAGCATCGAGCAGCCGGTCAACGTTGGCGCTCCAGGTGGGGTGCGCAATGTTCAGGTAGGCGTCCGGGCGGAACGTCGGCAGGACGCGGCCGTTGAAGGTGGCATCCTCGGCGATGGCCTTGTGGCTGGCGAGGTTGTCCAGGGGATCGTCCGTGGTGGCCAGGACCTCGATGTTGAAGTCCTTGAAGAGCTGGCGGGGACGGAAGCCGGGCTCCACGAGCTTGGCGGCGATGGCGTCATAGCTGGCATCGGCGGTCATCTCGCCCAGGTCCGCGCCCAGGTTGAAGACGCTGTCGAACTGGTTGCGCAGCCAGTAGCCGGAGGCCGTGCCCTCGAAGAGCGGCCAGGCATCCACGAACGTGCGCCAGATTTCGCGTGACTCGGGCGTGGTGGGACCGCCGGCGCGCAGCTTGTCCAAGGAGGCGCCGTTGGCGTGGATCAGGCGTGTGACGTAGTGGTCCGGGCTGACGAGCAGCGCGGCCGGGTCCGGGAACGGCGTGTTGTGCTCGATGACGGCGGCGTCAACGTGTCCATGCGGGGAGATAATGGGAAGGTCCTGGACGCGCGCAAGAAGGTCCCGCGCGATGCTGCGCGTTCCTGGGTCGGCGGGCAGGAGCCTGTCTGGGTTGGCAGCAATCGACTGTGACATAGATCAATAATCTGCCTGGCGCCGCGTTTTGTCAACCGGTTGCCATAAATTGCCAAGTGCTGAAATCGGCCCGCCGGCACTTACTTCGCCGGCAGGATCCTGCCGCTGGAACCGCGCAGCACCAGCTCAGTCTCCACGCTCAAAGTACCGGCCTGTTCCCCGCTGCCGTGAAGAACGTCCAGCAGGCGTGTGGCGGCCGCCTCGCCGCACTCCCCCAGCGGTGAACGCACGGTGGTGAGCGGCGGCGTCGTGAAATCCGCGCCGAAAATGTCGTCAAAGCCGACGATGCTGATGTGGTCGGGCACCACCATGCCGGCGGCCTGGAGCTCCTGCATGAGCCCGATGGCCAGCAGGTCGTTGTACGTCATGACCGCGGTTGCACCGCTGGCACGGACATCACGCGCAGTCTGCCGGCCGCCGTCGACCGTTGGTTTGCTGGACTCAAGCCGCACGGCCTCGAGCCGGGACCATTCGCAGGCTGCCTGCACGCCTTCCCAACGGCGTTCGGACATCCAGGACTGAGGCGGCCCCGCTACGTAGGCGATCCGCTGGTGTCCGTTGGCGGCCAGGCTGCGGACCGCCTCGCTGATCCCCTTGTTGACGTCCGGCACCACGCACGGAACGCCCTCCACTTCGCGGTTGATGACCACCACGGGTTTGTCTTGGGCCAGGGCGCGGATGTTGTCATCGTCCATGCGCGGGCTCGCGAGAATGAGGCCGTCCACCGTGGCCATAAGCCGACGGGCGGCCGTCAGTTCGGTTTCCGGGGATTCCGCGGATTCGGCGAGCACCAGAGTATAGTCCCGGCTGGTGGCGGTGGTTTCGGCGCCGCGGATGATGTCAAAGAAGGTGGGGTTGGTGATGTCCGCGACGATGAGGCCGAACGTGTTGGTCTTGCCCGTGGGAAGGGCGCGTGCGAACGGATTGACCTGGTAGTTCAGCTCGGCAGCCGCATCCTCGATGAGCTTCTGTGTTTTGGAGCTGACCCTGCCCGGCTTGCTCAGCGCGCGGGAAACGGTGGACGCGTTGACGCCGGCCATCTTGGCGATGTCGTAGATGGTGGCGTTGGATTTGCCGTCGCGGCCGTGCTTTTTGACCGAACCCGTTGAAGGGGCGGTGTCCGGCGTTTGGGGTTCAGTCACCGCCCCATCCTAACGAGGAAACCCCTTAAGCAGGTCGCAGCTGTGGCCGTTTTGGAGTCCAAAACGGCCACAGCTGCTACTCAGCTTCGCTAGTCGCTCGGGAGGTTACGTGCGCTGCGGGAACTTGCCCTCTTCGGCGATGCGCTTGTTGAGCTCGGCGAGGAACTCGTTCTCGTCGAAGTCCAGTCCGACTTCCTTGCCGGTCCAGGCGGAGAGGTGGATGGCGTTGGCAAGGCGGACCCCGTTGATGCCGTCCGAGCCCGGAGCCAGCAGCGGTGTGCCGTCCAGGATGTTGGCGGCGAAGTTCTCCAGGACACCGGCGTGCTGTCCACCCCAGACGGACTCGAACTCGATGACCTCGGTGGTGTAGTACTGCTCCGGGTTCAGCTCGCCCATAAACAGCTTGCGGACATCGTCCATGCCCATGCCGTCGCTGAGTTCGCGCTCCGGCTTGTGCAGGCGGGTGACCGTGGCGGTCTTGCTGCCCTCGACGACGATCTTGCCCTGGTCGCCCAGGATCTCGAAGCGGTCGGTTCCGGTCAGGTCGTGCGTGGCGGTGACAAAAACGCCGGTAACACCGTCTCCGTAATCAACCACCGCAGTCACTTCATCTTCGACGGCGATGTCGCGGCGGAAGCCAAAGGAAACCTTGGAGTAGACGGACTTCGGCACGCCACAGATCCACTGCCACAGGTCCAGCTGGTGCGGAGCCTGGTTGACCAGGACGCCGCCGCCTTCGCCGCCCCATGTTGCGCGCCATTCGCTGGAATTGTAGTAACCCTGCGGACGCCACCAGTTGGTGATGATCCAGTTGCTGCGGCGGATCTTGCCGATCTCGCCGTTTTCCACGATCTCTTTGAGCTTCTTGTACAGCGGGTTGTTGCGCTGGTTGAACATGATGCCGAAGGAGAGTTCCGGCTTGCTGGCGGCGAACTCGTTCAGTTCCTTGACCTGCTTGGTGTAGACGCCGGCCGGCTTCTCCACCAGCGCGTGGATGTTGCGCTTCAGGGTCTCGATGCCCATTTCGGGGTGCAGGAAGTGCGGCACGCAAGTCACGACGGCGTCAACGTCGCCGCTTTCCAGCATGGCGATGTAGTCGTCATAGAAGGGGGCATCCGGGTACGTGGCCGAGGCAAGTTCCCTCTTGGCCGGATCGGTGTCGCAGATGGCGCCGATCACCATGTTGGGGACCATGCCGTCCGTGATGAACTTGGCGTAGGCGCCGCCCTGCTGGCCCAGGCCGATGATGCCGAGGCGTACTTTCTTACTCACAGTTATTTGTCCTTTTCGTCGGTTGAGCTTGTCGAAACCAAATTGGGGAAGTGGGTCCGGTTAGAAGAGTTCGGACTGCCCCAAGGCAACCAGGTTGTCGTAGGAGGTCTGCAGTGCTTCCCAGACCGTGCGGCCATAGAGTTCGTCCTGCTCCACCAGCAGGTACCGGGCGCCGGCAGCCTGCGCGGCCGGGATGATGGAGGCGAAGTCAAGGTTGCCTTCGCCCACTTCGGCGAACTGGACGACGTTCTTGAACTCCGCCATGAATCCGGCGACGTCCCCTGAGTCCAGCAGCCCGAAGGCGGACTTGGGCAGTTCGCCGATGCGGTAGTCCTTGAGGTGGACCATGGCCGTGCGGCCGGCGTACTTTTCGAGGGTCCGGACCGGGTCCAGGCCGCCGCGCTGTACCCAGTGCACGTCGATTTCCATGCCCATGGCCGGGGAGTTCTCGGCGATGATGTCCAGCATGTACTTGCCGTCGAACTTCGCGAACTCGATGTGGTGGTTGTGGTAATACAGGCCCAGGCCCTGCTCCTGCAGCCGTTCGGCGTATTCGTTGGCCTGCTTCGCGAAGTCAATCACCGCGCCGATGGACGTCATTGCCTCGAACGGCAGCATACCGATCCGCAGCAGCTTCGAGTCCAGGCTCTTGGCGTCATCGACAATCTTGTCAAAGTGCTCCGCCAGGGAATCGCCAGGCCGGCCCTTGGGGGTCTCCATGGCCACGGACAGGGCCGCAATGTCCATGCCTAGTTCGCTGCGGGACCGGTCCAGTTCCGCGACGTTTTCCGGCGTCATCGGGATCTGGGAGATCTCGACGGCGTTGTAGCCGATGCCGCTGACCTTACGGAGCGTTTCGAACGCGCCGATCTCGGTGAAGCTGTCCTTCAGCATCATTGCCTGTACGCCAATTTTGGCCACTTTTTCCTCCATGGTTTTCGCTGTTGTATAAATCTGGTCCCGGCCTTAGGCGGGGACGCCAGCCTGTTCGGCCTGCATGCGCTGCTCTTCAAGCAGCCGGTGACGGTCGGCGCGGCGCTTCTCCTGGCGGTCCGGGTCCGGCACCGGGGAAGCGAGCAGCAGCCGCTGTGTGTAGGGGTGTTCGGGGTCGCGGGTGACCACGTCTGCCGGCCCCTGCTCCACTATTTCTCCACGGTACATCACGGCTACACGGTGGCTGATGTGGCGGACCACGTCAAGGTCGTGGGAGACAAAAAGGTAGGACACGCCTGTGTCCTTCTGGATCTGCAGGAACAGATCCAGAACACGCGCCTGGGTGGAGAGGTCCAGGGCACTGACCGGCTCATCACAGACGATGAGCTTCGGCGACAGTGCCAGGGCACGGGCGATGGCCACGCGCTGGCGCTGGCCGCCGCTGAACTCCCGCGGGAGACGGTGGATGGCGTCCGACGGCAGCCCTACCTGGTCCAGGAGCTCTTTGACGCGCTTCTTGGCTGCTGCCTGCTCCATGCCCTGCACGCCAAGCGGCTCGGCAAGGATGTCACCAATCTCCAGGGCAGGGTTCAAGGAGGTGTAGGGATCCTGGAAGACCACCTGCATGTCGCGGCTGAGGACGCGGCGCTGCTTCCGGCCGGCGTGGCTGATGTCCTGGCCTTCGAAGGTGATCCTGCCACCGTTTACGGGCGCGAGCCCCAGCACCGCCCGGCCCAGGGTGGTCTTGCCGGAGCCCGACTCCCCCACCAGGCCCAGGGTCTCGCCCTGGCCGATGGTGATGTTGATGTCCGTCAGGGCGCGGAATTTCCGTGCCCGGAACCCTTTGCCGGCGTACTCCACCACCAGGTTGTCCACCCGAAGAAGTTCTTGGCGTGCCGGCGCTGATTCCGCGGCGCGCAAGGCTGCAGTTTCGGTCACAGTACGTTCTCCTTGGCAGTTGATGACGCAGTTGCAGACGAAGCAGCTGACACCAGCATGGTCATGGGTTCCTTGCCTTCCAGCATGGAAGCCAGCAGGGTCTGGGTGTAGCGTTCTTTCGGTTCGCGCAGGATCTCCCGTACGGAGCCTTCCTCCACCAGCCGGCCGTTCTGCATGACCACAACGCGGTCACAGAGGTCAGCCACAACGCCGAAGTTGTGGGTCACCAGAATGACGCCGACGCCGAGCCGCCGCTGGAGGTCGCGGATGAGGTCCAGGACATCGGCCTGGACCGTGACGTCCAGTGCCGTAGTGGGCTCATCGGCAATAATGAGGTCCGGTTCGCAGCTGATCGCGCCGGCGATGAGCACACGCTGGGCCATGCCGCCGGAAACCTCGTGGGGGTAGGCCCCGAAGGTCCGGTCCGGGCTGACGATGCCGACGTCGGACAGCAGCTTCATGGCCCGCGCTGTGGCTTCTGCCTTGGAGATTCCCAGGACCCGCACCATGGGCGTGACCAGCTGGTAGCCGATGGTGAAAGCCGGGTCCAGGTTGCTCATGGGTTCCTGCGGAATGTACGAAATCCGCTTGCCGCGCAGCTTGGACAGCCGGTCCTGGCTGACCTTGTCCTCTCCTGGAGCGACGGTGTAGTTGCCATCGAACTGGATGGCCCCGCCCACGATGCGCGCGGTGTCCGGCAACAAGCCCAGGATGGAGAAGGCAGTCTGGGACTTGCCCGATCCGGATTCGCCCACGATGCCGAGGATTTCGCCGCGGTCAACGTGGAAGGAGACGTCGTCCACCACCTTCTTGATGGATCCGTCGGCCTGGGGGTAGCCGACGCCGAGGTTGGTCACTTTAACGAGGTGGTGTTCAGTCCCAGCCTCGACGGCGGCAATGGTCTTGCGTGCTGACTTGGCGGCGCTGGCTGCGGCAGCATCTTCCGCTTGATGTGCTTTCTGCCTGCGGTGCTTGATCTTTTCGCCGTCTTCCAGGGCGTCGCGGATGGCGTTGCCCAAGAGGACCAGGGCACCGATGGTCAGCGCCATGGCAAGTGCGGGCCAGAAGAGCAGAGTCGGGGTGAGGTAGACGTTTTTGAAACCTTCGCTGAGCATCACACCCCAAGTGGCCTTGGCCGGATCGCCCAGACCCAGGAACTCAAGTCCGGACTGGATGGCGATGGCGACGCCCGCGATCGCTGCCGTCTGGATGATGATAGGCGCGCGGACCACGGAGAAGATGTGACGGGTGATGATGCTGAGGTCTGACAGGCCGGAGACCCGCGCGGCATCAACGTAGAGCTCGTTGCGGACCGACTGCACCGCTGACCGTGTCAGGCGGAAGTAGGAAGGGCTGATCAGGACGCCGAACGCGATCATGGCAATCCATACCGACGGACCGAACGCGGCCCGGATGGTGAGGAGGACGATCAGGCCCGGGAGGCTCATCAGGATACTGACAATCCAGTTGGAGACAGCTTCAAACTTGCCGGCGTAGTAGCCGGCCACGAGGCCGGCGGGCAGGCCGATCGCGATGGCAACGGCGGCGCAAAGGAGCGCGGAGCTGAGGGTCAGCTGCGCCCCGAAAAGCAGCCGGCTCCAGACATCACGGCCGGAGCTGTCAGTGCCCAGGATGTTGACTGCGTCCGGGGCGGCGAGGGTCTTGGAGATGTTGGCGAAGTTCTCGTCGAACGGGGCCAGGACATCGGCGAACACAGCCATGACGGCCATAGCCAGGAGGATAACAATGGCGACGACGCCCATGGGATTCTTGAACAGGCGCTTGAGGACTGTTGACCGGACGACAGTTCCGGTCTGGCCTGACGTCCCAGGGGCGGGCGTCAGTGCTGAGGTTTCGACGGACTCGGTCACGAGGCACGCACCTTCGGGTTAAGCCAGCCGTTGAGCAGGTCAACGATGAGGTTGACCACAATGACGACGGCGACGGTGTACATAACAACGCCCATGACTACCGGCTGGTCACTCTGGCTGGTGGCGGCTACGGCCAGCGGCCCCATGCCGGGAAGGGCAAAGATCTGCTCGATGATGACCACGCCGCCCAGCATGCCGATCAACTGGAGGCTGAGCACGGTCAGTCCAGCCGGAGCTGCGCTGCGCAGGACGTGCTTGAACAGGACCTCGCGCTCACCGATGCCGCGGCTGCGCAGGGTGCGGACGTAATCGCGTTCGAGCTGCTTGATGACGGCGCTGCGGATCTGCTGGGCACCGCCGGTGACGCCGTTGATCAGCAGGGCGATCACCGGAAGGGTCAAGGACAGCACCCAGGCATCCGCGCCGACACCGGGCGAAATGGTACTGGTGGCGGGGAACAGGTTCATCTGGATAGCAAGGATGGTCACCAGGATGATGCCGATGACAAAGCCGGGGACGGAATCGCCGATGATGGCACCGATCTGGACCACGCGGTCCACCCAGCCGCGCTTTACTGCTGCCGCGACGCCGATGAGGGTGGCGATGACGGAGATCAGGAGCATGGCTGCAATCACCATGGTCATGGTCACCGGAATGCGCGTGGCAAGGGCGTTGGAGACGGGTTCAGAGGTGAACCAGGATGTGCCCAGATCCCCCTGCAGGGCGCCCGTGAGCCAGCTGAAGTAGCGCGTGATGATGGGCTGGTCGAGCCCCAACTCCGCTTCCTTCACGGCCAGCTGATCCGGCGTTGCCTGGTCGCCCAGGATGTTCCGTGCAATGCTGCCGCTCGATACGTAGAGCAGGGAAAAAACGAGGATCGAGACGGCGAACAGGACTACGAGTCCGCTGCCGAGGCGTTTAAGGATGAAAGTGATCATGGCTGGCTCCATTGAACTGGCATGGATTGGTTGGCCCGATCCGGCAGCCCACCGTTGGTGATGGGCTGCCGGACCTGCGCAGGTTTATTGTGTGGCTACGTACCCGGTACTTCCTGGCGGGTTACTTTGCGGGCGAGTAGTTGTAGATCGACGGAACGGCCTGCTGGACCTGCGGTTCCACGGCGATCTTGGAGTTGTGGTAATACATCTGGTTCACGCGGAACATCGGGGCGAACCAGGCCTGCTCCACAACGTACTTGTTGACTTCCTGGGCCAGCTTGCCAGCGTCTTTGCCGCCCTTCTCGACTGCATCGATCTTGGCCTGCAGCTCGGGAGTGGTGTTCTTGAACGGGTTGTAGAGGGCCTTCGTGGAGATTATCTGGTTGGTGGCAACCCACGGCTCACCCTGGAAGAGGGAGAAGAACATGGTGGTGAACTTCTGGGCGGCGACATCACTGGTGAACGTGTTGGTGATGGCGGCACCAATGTTCACGGTGATTCCAACGTCCGCCAGCTGCTGCTTGATCACTGCCAGCTGGGTTTCCCAGCCCGGAACCGACGGGATGTCGAGGACGACGCCGGTCTCGTAGCCGGCTTCCTTCAGGAGAGCCTTGGCCTTGGCCGGCTCGTAGCTGTAGTAGTTCTCCAGCTCTTCGGTCCATGCACCGCTGGCCTTGCCGAACGGCTGCGACGTGGGGGTGCCCTGGCCCATCAGGACCTGGTCCAGGATGGTCTTGCGGTCAAAGGCGTAGTTGATTGCCTGGCGGACCTTGACGTTCCCAAGCGCGGGGTTCTTGGTACCGTCCCGGTCCATCAGCAGGAGACCCTGCCAGTCCACCTCAGTGGCAACCAGGTTCATCTTGGCGCCTTCAGCCTGCTTGCCGGTCTTGGGGTCCAGCAGCGTCGCGTCCACCTGGCCCGAAACGAGGGCGTTGGTGCGGGCCGTCAGGTCAATCAGAATCTTGAAGGTGACCTTCTCGAACTTCTGGAGGTCCTTGTTCCAGTAGTCCTTGCGGGCGGTGAACACCGACTGCGAGTCCTTCACTGTGGCGGCCTTGTCCATGACATACGGGCCGCTGCCCACGGGCTCGGTCTTGATGGCGTCGGTGCCCAGCGCCTTGGGGCTGCCCATCAGGCCGGCGGCCTGGCTGAGGTAGAACTCCAGGGACGGGTCCGGCGCGGAAAGGTTGAGTTCGATGGTGTCGGCGTCGACCACTGCGACATCGGAAACGGCGGTCAGCTGGGCCATCTGCGGGCCGTTGGCCTTCTTGAAGTGGTCCATGTTGGCCTTGGCCGCCTCGGCGTCGAACCTTGCACCGTCACTGAAGGTCACGTCCGTGCGGAGGTCAACGGTGAGCTTGGTGTTGGTCTCGTTGTACTTCCACGCGGTGGCCAGCATGGGGCTGAGCTTGCCGTCCGGTTCCCGCAGGATCAGGGAGTCGTACGCTGCCTGGTAAGGCTGGAGATAGTGACCGACGTGGGCCTGCGCCGGGTCCCAGGAGCGGAGTTCCTGAACGGCACCCAGTGTCAGCGAGGCTGTTTTGGCCGTACCGCTGCCTGCGGTGGCGCCGCCGCCGCAGGCAGTCAGCGCCAGTCCTGCGCTGACGAGAATGGCGGCAGCTGCCGCCTTGGGACCTAACTTCATTGTTGGCTCCTGAATCTGTAAAACGTGGGAGTTGCGAATAAGGCCGGTGTGGCGTGGGCCACACCGGCCTTCGAGATTCAGAGTACGCATAATTGCCAACTTTGGCAACCGATTGTCAATATTGTTGCAATCTTAGCGAAAATGGCCGCGAATGAAACGTTCTAAGGGCTTCAACCGGTTGCCATAAGGCGGTCAGGAAACTTTCGCCGCCGCGTCCGGGTAGCTCTGCCGGTAAATTTCCTTGACGATCCTCAGCGATTTTTCCGCTTCCTCAGGGTCGATCCAGAACGGACCCTCGTCACCGAGCCGGGCGTAGAAGTCGCTGATGAGCAACTCATGCGAGACCCCCCAATAGGCGCGCCCACCGGACTCCACCACACGCTCGGGAACCACTTCAACGCGGCCGTCCGCATAGGTGACCGTCAGGTCCCCGCGAAGACTGAGCGTCGCTTTTTCCGTGACGATGTCCAACGTAACCGGCGCGTTGACGGCGTTGGCCAGCGTGGCATAAAAGGCGCTGCGCGCACCGTTGGCGTGCTCGGCAACGAACTCCGCAGTGTCCTCCACCTCGATGGTTTCGCCCAGGAACCGGGTGGCCGCGTTGCCGGACAACGAAACGACGTCGCCCACCAGCCACTGCAGCAGGTCAACGGTGTGGATGGCCTGGTTCATCATGAGCCCGCCGCCGCCACCGTCCCAGGTACCCCGCCACGGCCGGCTGCGGTAGTAGTCGGCGTCACGGTGCCACAGCACCGTGGCTGAAGCCCCCGTTACAGCACCCAGCTCACCGGAGGAAAGCAGGGCATGCATGGCCTGGGAGGTGGCGTTGTAGCGGTTCTGAAAGCAGACCGCGATCTTGGCGGTGGACGCTTTCGCGGTCTCCACCAGCCTGTGGCCCTCCTCGAGCGTGTGCGCGAGCGGCTTTTCCACAATCACATTCACGCCGCGCTCAAGGCAGCCCGCCGCGATCGAGGCGTGCATGTTGTGCGGCGTCGTAATGTGCACAACATCCGGTCCGATGGCCTCAATCATGCTGAGGTGATCGGGGAATCCCGGGACGCCATAGGCGGCCACGGCTGCCGCGAGGCGGCCGGGATCTGAGTCACAGACCCCAGCCAGCCGCCCGCCGTCGAGCTTTGCGATTGCCTCAAAGTGGACTGCCGACACATCACCGCAGCCAATAACTGCGGCCTTGAGGCCGGTCACGAAAGTTCGATTCCGTTCTTGGCAGCAAGGACCGCGAAGGCGCGCGCGGCCATGCCGAAGGCAACCGGACCGGAGAAGCCGCCCAGTTTGTGGTGGCTGGCGAGGTGGGGTTCGAGTGAGGCAAAGCCTGCGTAACCGTCCGCCTTCAGGGCAGCAATGGTGGCGTCCAGTTCGCCGTCGCCGTGGCCGGAAGGCACAACCTCACCCGTGGCCATGATGGCGTCCTTGACCTGGAGGTATTCGAGGTAGGGGCGGAGCAAGGCGTAGCCATCGGTGTAGGGGCGGACGCCAACCTGGACGAAGTTGGCGTTGTCCCAGGCAATCCGCAGTGCGGGAGAGTCCACGGACTGCATGATGTCCAGGACGCGCTGCGGCGTATCGCCGTAGATGTCCTTTTCGTTCTCGTGCAGGAGTACGACGCCGGCGGTTTCGGCTTCAGCGGCCAGTGCCCGCATGCGCGTCAGGACGTCGTCGCGGATTTCCTCCGGCGTCTGGGCTTCGCTCCGGAAGAAGGAGAAGATCCGGATGTATTTGGTGTCCAAGCCCTTGGCCACGGAGATGATCTGGCGAAGGCGCTCCACCTCGTGCTCCACGGGCAGACTGATGTCCACCTTGCCGATGGGGCTGGCCACGGCTGAGACCTTCAGGCCCTTGGCGTCCAGGAGTTCCTTGAGATCGGCAACCTGCTCAGGCGTCATTTCTGAGACGTTGACACCCCAGGCGCTGCGTACTTCGATGTAGTTTGCGCCGAGCGCCAGCAGGACAGCAGCCTGGATGGCAGGGTCCGTATCCACCTCGTCGCCGAATCCTGAGAGCGTCCAGACGGTGCTTGCTGCTTGGGTTGATGTTTCGGTCACGGGAATCTCCTTAGGTACGCCCGCGACGGGACAGCCTAGTGCCGCTCCGGCGCGCGGGTGACTCAGTTCACAAAAAAGTGCTGCCCTAAGTCTAGACACGTCAACTGTCAATGACAACCGATTGCCAAATGATTGCAGGCTGTGGCAATCTAGGAGCTACAGGGCTGTGGCAACCGTCACAAGCCCCCTGTCATCCCGTTCAGTGAGGAGCGCGCCATGGCGATGCAAGCAGCCGGAACAGACCGCCCTGCCACCATCCACGACATCGCCGCGATCTGCGGGGTGGCCGCATCCACCGTGTCCCGTGCACTTTCCACTCCGGACCGGGTCAACATCCGGACCCGTGCCCGCATCGAAGCGGCGGCCGCCGAGCTGAATTACACGCCGAACAGCCAGGCGAAGGCCCTGAGCTCCGGCCGCACCGGCGCCGTCGGCGTCCTGGTGCCTGACATCACCAATCCGTTCTATTTTGACCTCATCCGTGGCACACAGCTGCAGCTCAAGGCCGCCGGCTACACCCAGCTGCTCGTGGACACGGAAGAGTCCGACGAGGTAGAGGCCTCCACCGTGGAGCAGCTGCGCAAGAGCGCTGACGGAATCATCGTCGCTGCGTCCAGGCTCAGCGATGAGGCGCTGCTGGCCGCAGCCGCCAAGATTCCCATGGTGACCATCAACCGCGACGTACCCGGCGTTCCCGCCGTCGTGATTGACACGCCGTCCGCCACCAGCCAGGCATTGGACCACCTGATTTCCCTCGGCCACACCCGCATCGCCTACATGGCCGGTCCACTCACGTCCCAATCCAGCACACTTCGATGGAATGCCTTGGCGGCCGCCGCCGAGGACCGCGGCGTGGATGTGCGCAGGCTGGGCCCGTTCGCCCCTAAGACGCAATCAGGTGCCGCCGCAGCAGACGCGGCCGTCCACTCCGGTGTCACCGCCTGTATTGCCTTCAACGACCTCATCGCGATCGGTATGCTCCAGCGGCTGCGCGAACGCGGCATCCGGGTCCCGGAGGACATGAGCGTTGTGGGCTGCGACGACATCTTCGGCGCGGACTTCTGCAATCCCCCGCTGACCACCATGGCTTCCCCGATCGAACAGGCCGGCCGCGTGGCCGTATCCATGCTCCTGGCCCAGCTCAACCCGTTGGCAGGCGGTGGCAGCCGTAGCCGCTCCCTGATGCCTACGCATCTCACCGTCCGCGGTTCAACCGGAGCGGCACCGGCAGCGCTGTAGCTCCGGGGCCCCAAGTGTCCGTTCGCGCTGGGCTGTGAGTGGTTCGGTTGGACATGTGCCTGGTTCGGGCGGACACAGTTGAGCGTTGTTGACAGCGCTGACTAGGCTGGATCACATGCGCGAACTCCAGGCCACCATCATCGAAGAAATGGGCGTGCAGCCCCGGATCGACCCCCTCGGGGAGGTGCGCAAGCGGGTGGATTTCCTGAAGGATTACCTCCGGGCAACCCACACCAAGGGCTTTGTCCTAGGGATCTCGGGCGGGCTGGACTCCTCCCTCGCCGGCAGACTGGCCCAGCTGGCCGTGGAGGAGCTTGAGGCCGAAGGCGTGGAGGCCAACTTCGTGGCGGTCCGCCTTCCGTACGGCGTCCAGCACGACGAGGACGACGCCCAGGCCGCCCTGGACTTCATCCAGGCCAAGACGGAATGGACCTTCAACATCTCGGCCGCCGTGGATGGCTTCGAGGACGAATTCGAGAAGACGGTGGGGAACGGCATCTCCGATTTCCACAAGGGAAACACCAAGGCACGCACGCGAATGATCGCGCAGTACGCCCTGGCCGGCGAGCACAACTACCTGGTGATCGGCACCGACCACGGCGCAGAGTCCGTCACCGGGTTCTTCACGAAATTCGGCGACGGCGGCGCGGACATCCTGCCCCTGTTCGGCCTCAACAAACGCCAGAACCGCGAACTGCTGGCCGAACTGGGCGCCCCTGCCCGTGTCTGGGAAAAAGTACCCACCGCCGACCTCCTGGACGGCAGGCCCGGACGCACCGACGAGGACGAACTGGGAATCACGTACGACCAGATCGATGATTACCTCGAAGGCCGGGAGATCCCCGAAGCGGCGGCCGAGCTGATCGAAGAGAAGTACCTCCGCACACGCCACAAGCGCACCGTGCCGGTCACCATCTTCGATACGTGGTGGAAATAGGCTGAGCCGACGCACGCCCGGTCGGACTGTCAGCCGAACCGGGGCCCTTTGAACCCTGCCTGGACCGATCCCGCCTGAAATGCCGGCGTGCCCGTGTCAAAGTGCCCCACAACGGCCCTCGCGGCGCCTCGAGTTACGGGATGAGCACGAGCTTGCCCCGGACGTGTCCCGCCCGGCTGAGGCCCAGCGCCCGGGCCGCCTCGGTGAGGGGGATCCGCTCCTGGATGTCGAAACGAAGTTTCCCGTTGGCAGCAAGACGGGCCGCTTCCGTCGCCCGTCCGTCAAGCAACCGGACGGGGGCAATTCCTGCAGCGTTGGACTCTTTGCCGGGCACGGTGGTTACCGCGTTGCCGTGACCACCCAGAAGCTCGACCGTGGCCGCCGTCGTCTCTTCCCCGCCAAAGGTGTCCACGACAGCGGTGATGCTGCCCAGGGAGCGGACGCGCTCCACGAGGCCTTCGCCGTAGGCCACAGGTTCGGCTCCGAGCCCGCGCAGGTAGTCATGATTCTGCTCCGAGGCGGTACCAATGACGCGGGCGCCGAGGTCCCGGGCGATCTGGACGGATGCCGAGCCCACACCGCCCGCCGCGCCGTGGATGAGGACGGTGTCCCCCACTCCGATGCCCAGCTGGACCAGGGCCGAATACGCCGCACCGCCCGCTATCGCCATGCAGGCCGCCTGCTCAAAATCGATGCCGGCCGGCTTCCGTGTCAGCTGGGCGGCCGGAAGGTTGGCCACGGCGCGGTAGCCTCCGGCGATGCCGTTCCAGATGACCTCGTCGCCCACATCGAACCCGGTCACGTCGGGGCCGACGGCGGTCACTGTCCCCGCAGCCTCACAGCCAGGAACGGCGGGGAGCTGCAACGGGAAGTAGGGTTCCAGGTAGCCCGCCACGACATTCCAGTCCATCGGGTTGACGGCGATGGCACGGACGCCAACCTGCACCTCGCCAAGACCCGGGGATGACTGCTCTTCTTCGCCCGCGGTGACGACGTCCGGGCTACCAAAATGGTCGAAAGTCATTCTGATGCTTTTCATGAGGCTGCGCTCCTTAGGCTCGACGCGATTGCGGCCTATGCTGCCAGCATCTTGCACATCGGATGTGTTCGCAAGCGCCTGCAGTTAGGTGAACTTGTCAGAGGTAGTCCGGGCCGAACCGGGGCACTTTGAGCCGCGGTTGGCGCGTATCGGCCTCTATTTGCCGGCGTGTCCGTGTCAAACTGCCCCGCGAGGGCGCGCGCCCAGTCGAGGCATCGGGGAAACTCAGCGGCGACGGCCGTGATTCAGCCGGCGCCAGAGAAGAAATCAGCGGCTGCTCAGTGTGGAGCTCATCCGGTGGGCTTCCTCCATCAGCAGTTTGCCGAGGAACTCCTGGCGTTCCGGCCGGAACCGGGGTTCGATGCCGGTGAGTGACAGCGCGCCCACCGGCCTGCCCAGCTGGTCGAACACGGCCGCCCCCATTCCCCAACTGCCTTCCAGCACCAGGCCGGGATTCACTGCGAATCCATGCAGCCGGGTCCGTTCCAGGTTCCTGCGCACCACGTCCATACTGTGACCTGCCGCGAAACTGCCGGCGTGCTGGTCCCAGCCGGACAGGATGGCTTCCTGTTCCTCATCCGGGAGGAACGCCATGATGGCCGTCCCGGCCGAGGCCACACCCAGTGGAAAGCGGACTCCCTCGTGCAGCACGAAGGAGCGTACCGGGAAGCTGCCCTCTTCCCGCAGCACGCAGACCGTCTCCTGGCCCCTGCGGATGGAATAGAACGCGCTCTCGCCGGTCTCCTCCGCCAGCCGGCGCAGGCTTGGCCGCGCCAGATCCTCAAACGGGAAGCGGGCCGCCGCCACTGATCCCAGCAGGAAAATCTCAGGGCCCAGGATCCAGTTTCCGCTGCGGGCATCGTGGTCCAGTAGGCCCTCCGCGGCAAGGGAGGCCAGGAGCCGGTGGACGGTGGGGCGGGTCAGCCCTGACTCCCGGACCAGCCCGGCAATCGAGCTGCCCTCCGGCTTCCGGCCTACCAGACGCAGCAGTGACGCCACGCGGCCCACCACCTGAGCCCCTTGGACTGGATTCTTCATTCGGATCACCAACTCTCAAGAAATTCTCCACAATGTGGACACCTCAAAGCTTAGCGTCCACGCTGTGAAATATCTGCCTTGCGGGCAGGATTACGCCGTTGACCAACTTCCTTGAACACCTTAGGCTCCTTCTTCAGGCCCTATGTCCACAAAGTGGATAACCCGAATGGCTCTGCACGCTCGATGAAGAGGAGACGGAATGTCCAAACTGAAATCCAACGCCGCCGCGGCCCTGGCGGAAGTGCTCCAGGACGGCATGACGCTCGCCGTCGGCGGATTCGGCCTGAGCGGCATCCCGGCGGACCTCATCGAGGCCGTGCGGGACTCCGGTGTGCGCGGCCTGACCGTGGTGTCGAACAACATGGGCGTGGACGAGAAAGGCCTGGGCGTGCTGATCGAAGCCGGCCAGGTCCGCAAGGTGATCGCATCGTATGTGGGCGAGAACAAACTCTTCGCCGAGCAGTACCTCGCGGGCCTGCTTGAGGTGGAGTTCACTCCGCAGGGCACCCTGGTCGAGCGCCTCCGCGCCGGCGGCGCCGGCATTCCCGCCTTCTACACCAAGACCGGTGTGGGAACGCTGGTGGCCGAAGGCAAACCGCTCGCAGAGTTCGACGGCGAAACGTACGTCCAGGAGCGCGCCATCCGCGCCGACGTCGCACTGGTCCACGCACACACCGCCGACACGGACGGGAACCTGATCTACCGCTACACGGCCCGGAACTTCAACCCCGTAGTGGCCACCGCCGGCCTGGTGACCATCGCCGAAGCCGAAGTCATCGTGGAGCCGGGCGCACTTGATCCGAACCACGTCATCACCCCGGGCGTGTACGTCCAGCACCTGGTCCAGGCGAGCGGCCGGGTGAAGGACATCGAACAGCGCACCGTCCGCCCACGAGAAGCGGCAGCAGTCCCCGCCTGAACAACTGTGCCCGCCTGACCGCGCCCGCCCCACCCCGCAGCGCGAACGAACACTTAAGCCCCCACAAAACTTTGAACCCCAAGGAGAACCCCATGGCCTGGACCAGGGATGAAATGACTGCCATCGCGGCCGAGGAACTGAACGACGGCGACTACGTGAACCTGGGCATCGGCATCCCCACGCTGGTGGCCAACAACCTGCCCGACGGCGTCCGCGTGGTCCTGCAGAGCGAAAACGGCCTGCTGGGCATGGGCCCGTTCCCCTATGACGGCGAGGAAGACGCGGACCTCATCAACGCCGGCAAGCAGACCGTCACGGTCCTGCCCGGCGGCAGCATCTTCGACTCCGCCACATCGTTCGGCATGATCCGCGGCGGCCACGTCAAGGTGGCCATCCTGGGCGCCATGCAGGTCTCCGGCAACGGCGACCTCGCCAACTGGACCATTCCCGGCAAAATGGTCAAAGGCATGGGCGGCGCCATGGACCTCGTCGCCGGCACGCCGCGCGTGGTGGTCCTGACCGAGCACAACGCCAAGGACGGCACGGCCAAGATCGTCACCGAGTGCACCCTGCCGCTCACCGGCCTGCGTTGCGTGGACCGGATCATCAGCGATCTCGCGGTTTTCGACCTCAAAAAAGCGGACGACGACGGCGGGCGGCAGCTCACGCTGACCCGCCTTGCGCCGGGGGTCACAGTGGAGGAAATTCGCGAAAAGACCGAAGCCGCATTCGACGTCCAGCTTGAAACCGCGGGAGTGGCAGCATGAGCCTCAAGGAACAGTTCGGCAAGGATGTCCTGCTCACCGGCTGGGGCCACAGCCGGTTCGGCAAGCTCACAGACGAAACCCTTGAGTCCCTGATCGTCCAGGTGGCCACCGAGGCAATCAGCAACGCCGGGATCGAGCCCGGCCAGATCGATGAGATCTATCTGGGCCAGTTCAACTCCGGCATGATGCCGCTGGCGTTCCCGTCCTCGCTGGCATTGCAGGGCTCGGACCAGCTGGCCAACGTCGCCGCCACGCGTGTGGAGAACGCCTGCGCCTCCGGGTCGGCCGCGTTCCAGCAGGGAACCAAGTCGCTGCTGGCCGGGACGGCGAAGACCGTGCTGGTGATCGGCGCCGAGAAGATGACGCACGCAAGCGCCGACGTCGTCGGGGCTGCCCTGCTGGGCGCCGACTACGACATGGCCGGCCAGACGTCCACCACCGGCTTTACGGGCCTGTTCGCGGACGTCGCCAAGCACTACGAAAAGCGCTACGGTCGCGGCGACGGACAGCTGGGCGACGTGCTGGGCTCCATCGCGGCCAAGAACCACCGCAACGGCGTCGACAACCCCTATGCCCAGCTTCGCAAGGACCTCGGCGAGGAGTTCTGCCGCACCGTCTCGGACAAGAACCCCATGGTGGCCGATCCGCTGCGCCGCACCGACTGCTCCCCCGTGTCCGACGGCGCCGCTGCCGTTGTGCTCAGGACGTCACCAACCGGCGGGGCCACCGCGCCGGTGCGGCTCGCCGGCTTCGGCCAGGCGAACGACTTCTTCCCGGCCGAACGCCGGGATCCAACGGCTTTCGCCGCCACGCGCATGTCCTGGCAGCGTGCGCTGGGGATGGCCGGCGTCGGGCTTGAAGACCTGGACTTCGCTGAGGTCCACGACTGCTTCACCATCGCCGAGCTGCTGATGTACGAGGCCATGGGCCTGACCGAACCGGGCCAGGGCGCCCGCGCTGTGCAGGAAGGCTGGGTCTTCAAGGACGGGAAGCTGCCCATCAACGTCTCCGGCGGGCTCAAGGCCAAAGGCCACCCCGTCGGCGCCACCGGCGTATCCCAGCACGTCATCGCCGCCATGCAGCTCACCGGGACCGCCGGCGACATGCAACTCGCCAACCCTCGCCGCGCCGCCGTCCAGAACATGGGCGGCGTGGGCATCGCCAACTACGTCAGCGTCCTCGAAGCGGTCTAGGGATCCGTGGTGGGTTCCGCACCTAGCGTCCACAGAACCACAAGCGTAGGGTCATAGAAGCATCGTGCTCCGGGTGGAGGTCCGCCATGATGGATTCGTTGCCCACCGGGCTCCGCCGGAGGCCGATGGGACGAAGATCCCACGTGAACGATCCGCGGCGGCAGCCCTTCTGATCTACCCGCGGGGTCCGCAGGAACGGGCCCCGTAGCGTTGCTTACCGGATGAGCATCAAAGGAGCCAGGGATGGCTGGATGGAATGTTGACACCGCGGCTGGCCCCCTGGGGGCCACGGTGACACTTGTGGATGGCTCGAACTTCTGCATTTCCGGCCTGGCCGGCGACATGTACTCCGACCGCCCCCATGGTGTGTTCCATGAGGACACCCGCATCGTCTCCCGCTGGAGACTGACGGTCAATGATGTGACTTTGGAGCCGCTGGCCGCCCGTGCCGTCGAACCGTACCGGGCCGTCTTCATCGGCCGTCCGGCCCGGGCAGCCGGCCAAGCGGACAGCCCGTTGATCGTGGAACGAAACCGCGAGGTGGGCGCGGGCATCCTGGAGGAGATCACCGTCCGGAACCATTCCCGCGAGCCTGCCGTGTGCGTGGTGGAACTGGCGATGGACGCGGACTTCGCGGACCTCTTTGAGGTGAAGGACGCCCGGATCATCCGCCACTGGGACCAGTCCCGGCACCCGGAAGGCGACTCGCTGACCATCAAGGGCGTCTGGCGGGGAATTCACAAGGGGGTTGTCCTGCATGCTCCCGACGCGACTTTCAGCCACGAAGGCCTGGGCTACCGCACCGTGGTGCCGCCGCACGGCCAGTGGCGCACAAGGGTGACGGTGTCGCCGCTACTGGATGCAGCCGAAACGCCCGCGCCCTTCCAGCGCCAGGCTACCGGAACCTCGCCTGCGGAACTACGGCGCCAGGAGTGGGTCCGGAAGATCCCCGCGATGCACGTCAGCAACGTGTCGATTGCCCGCACCCTGCAGCGCAGCCATGATGACATCGGCGCCCTCCAGATCGAGGACCCGCTGCATCCGGACCGGACCGTCGTCGCGGCGGGTGCTCCATGGTTCATGGCCCTCTTCGGCCGCGATTCGCTGCTCTCGTCCTATATGGCGCTGCCGGTGGACCCGTCGCTGGCCCTGGACACCTTGCAGACGCTGGCCGAAAGGCAGGGCAACGCGGTGGACGCGCTGACCGAAGAGCAGCCCGGCCGGATCCTCCATGAGGTCCGGCTGGGCGTCAGCACGGGCCTGGCACTGGGCGGCAAGTCCGCCTACTACGGCACGGCCGATGCCACGCCGTTGTTCGTCACGCTGCTCGGCGAAGTCAGCCGCTGGGGCCTCGCCGCGGACCAGGTGGCCGGGCTGCTGCCAAACGCGGACAGGGCGCTGGACTGGATCAGGGATTACGGCGACCGCGACGGCGACGGCTTTGTGGAGTATCAGCGGCTTAACGACCAGGGGCTGATCAACCAGGGATGGAAGGATTCCTGGGACGGCGTAAATTTCGCGGACGGCCGCATGGCAGAACCGCCCATTGCCCTCTGCGAAGTGCAGGGTTACGTGTACGGCGCCTACATTGCCCGGGCGTGGATGGCGTACGACGCCGGGGACCTGGCCTTGGCGCGGGAGTTGCGGGAACGCGCGGCGCGGCTTAAGAAGCAGTTCAACGAACAGTTCTGGCTGCCGGCCAGAGGCTACTACGCCATCGCACTGGACCGGGACAAGAGACCTGTGGATGCCTGCGCCTCCAACATGGGGCACTGCCTGTGGAACGGGATAATCGACGCCGACAAGGCGCCCCTGGTGGCGGCCCGGCTCATGTCGCCTGAAATGTTCAGCGGCTGGGGGATCCGCACCCTGGCCACGGATATGGGCGCCTACAACCCTGCGAGCTACCACAACGGATCCGTGTGGCCGCATGACAACGCGATGATTGCTACGGGCCTGATGAGGTACGGATTTGTGGACGAGGCCCGGCGGGTTGCCCTCGGGCTTATTGAGGCGGCGGATTTCACCGACCACCGCTTGCCTGAATTGTTCTGCGGATTTGACCGCGCTGATTTCCCGGAACCGGTGCCTTACCCGACAGCTTGCTCGCCCCAGGCCTGGGCGGCCACCACCCCCGTGCATCTGCTGCGCACACTGCTGCGGTATGACCCCCACGTCTCCATGAACGGCATGTGGATGGACCCGGTGCTGCCGGAGTCCTGGGGCCGGGTCCACATCACCAACTGCCCCATAGGTGACGGCCGGATCACCATCGACGTGACCGGCAGCCAGGCCACGATCGACGGGCTCCCGCCGGGCATGACGTTCCACCGCGGGACACGTCCCCCCCTTGCCGATCTGGTTGAGCTCGCCGAGAAGCTGGACAAGACAGGCTAAACCCCGAGCAGGAGCGCGCATCTTGCGGATAGGACTGATAGCTCCGCCATGGCTCCCCGTCCCGCCCCTAGGCTACGGCGGAACGGAGGCGGTCATCCACGCGCTGGCCACCACGCTGGCGGCGGCCGGGCACAGCGTGGTGCTGGCGGCCGCGGCGGACAGCACCTGCCCGGTCGAACTGCTGGACGGCTTCGCCCCGGCGGAGCGTGCCGCCATGGGCAGCACAAGCTCAGAGTTGCCGCACGTCATCAGGGCCTACGCCGGACTGGACGACGTCGATATTATCCATGACCACACCCTGGCGGGACCGTTGTACCGACACCGCCCACCGGGGATTCCAGTGGTCAGCACCATTCATTCGGACATGACGCCGGCGCTGTGCCGGGTATATGAAGCCTTCAGCCGGGACGTGTCACTGGTGGCCATCTCGCAGCACCAGGCCGACAGCGCCCCCGACCTCAAAATACGCCGGGTCATCCACCACGGCATCGATCCCGCCACTGTTCCACCCGGTGCCGGAGCCGGCGGCTACGCGTGTTTTCTGGGCCGAATGGCGCCGTGCAAAGGCATCGCTGAGGCGATAGCGGTGGCCCGAAGAGCGGGCATGCAGCTCAAGATCGCCGCAAAAATGAGCGACCCGGCTGAAGTGGATTATTTCCGCTCCGTGATCGCACCCTTGCTCGGGCCTGATGAAGAGTTCCTCGGAGAACTGGACGCCGACGGAAAGTTCGCCCTGCTGGGCAATGCGGTCGCGCTGCTCAACCCCGTACAGTGGGACGAACCCTTTGGAATGGTCATGATCGAGGCGCTGGCCACCGGCACCCCCGTTGTGGCCACTCCGCGGGGCTCCGCACCGGAAATCATCGAGCACGGAGTCACCGGTTTCCTAGCCGCAGGTACCGATGCACTGGCCAGCTGCCTGCAGCGTGCGTCCGGCCTGGACAGGCATGGCTGCCGGTCCGCCGTCGAAACCCGATTCAGCGCGGAGGCGATGTCGCGGAAATACGTGGAGTTGTTCGAGGACGTGCTTTAGCCCTGGGTCAGCGGGCACGGATCAGGGCAGCGATCTCGCCGAAGCCCAGCCGCTCCGCATTCTCCAGGGCCGTCCGTCCTTGGGGATCGCGGATGTTCGGGTCCCCACCGGCGTCGAGCAGCTGGCGCACCACGTCCTGCTGCCTGGGCCCGCCGTTGTTGAGCAGGATGGCCTCCTGCACGGCGGTCCAGCCCAGGTTGTTCACATGGTCCACGGGCACGCCGGCGGCCAGGAGGATGCGGACCGTCTCCACGTGGCCGTGTTCGCTGGCCGGAATCAGCGCCGTCCCGCCGTACCTGTTGGTGCTGGCAACGTCCGCGCCGGCCGCCAGCGTCAGCCGGAGAACCTCGTTGAATCCCTCGGCCCCGGCATAGAGGAATGCGGAGTCCTGGATGGCGTCCTTGGCGTTGACGTTGCCGCCGCGGCCGATGAGTTCGCTCACCAGCGCCACGTTGTTGGCCTTCGCGGCGGCGATCAGTTCCTGGTCGAGCCGGGCCTGGGCTTCAGCCGATAGGACTGGTGGCGTGGTGGCGGCCGTTGCGGTGGAAGCAGGCGGGGACGTACCCGGCGAAGCTGACGGTCCGGACGGGGGCTGGCTGCCCGGGCTGACCAGGCCGGACGACGGCGGTGACTCCAGCCGCTGCGGCTCGCCGGGACCCGTCTGGCAGGCGGCCAGGCAAACTGATACACCGCCCGCCAGAAAGAGAATTCCCGCCGCCCTGCGTGCCCGGCTCCAGGTCCTGAACCGCCTCATGGAGCCGAGCCTACTTGCCTGAGCCGGCAGCTGCAGCGGCGATGGCCTCGGCGCCGGCGGTGGCGCAGGCTTCGTCCAGGTTGCCGTCGGGGGCACCGCCCACGCCGATGCCTGCCACGGACACCCCATTGACCTTGAGCGGGACGCCCCCGGGCAGGAACAGGGTGCCGGGGAGGTCCGCGATGCTGGGCCCGTTGCCGTTGACGCGCTTGGCCAGCTCGCTCGTCGGTGCGCCGAAAGCGGCCGCGGTGTAGGCCTTCTGCTGGGCTGCTTCGATCGTGTGCTCGGCGGCGTTGTCCCCGCGCAGGAGCGCCTGGACGGTGCCGAACCTGTCCACCAGGGCCACCGTGACGAACGGCAGCTTGTCAGCCTGGCATTTCGCAAGGGCTGCCCGGACCGCATCGGCCGAGGCACCCGCGGTGATGCGGTTCTGCGCCACCACGGTCTCCAGCGCCTGCGGGATATCGACGGCGGGTACCGCGGCGGGAGCGGCCGCCTGGCTGGTCCCGGCGTTGGCTGCAGCGGTCAGCCCTCCCGTCAGCAGCAAGGCTCCTGCGGCAGCAGCGGCGGCGGCAATCTTGTTGGACTTCTTCACGGTGTTTCTCCTTGGGTTGATGGACGCACGTTGCTGGACGCCCGTTGATGGACTCACGTTGGCTGAATCCATTGGAACGGGCATCGGCTCCATCCATCCTGTCCGGCCCCGCCGGAACAAACATCGGGCCTTTGGCTGCGCCCCGCTCCCCCGGATGGCCAGCAGCATCAGCCAAAAGGCGGAGAGACCAGCAACGGCGCGGGCAATAGCATGGGATAGGAACGCCCCTGACCTGAACCGGACCCCATGCCCTCCCCAGCCACTCCCCGTAAAACCCTGACCGACGGATCTTCGCTGACCACCGGACGCGCCCAGCCTCGTGGACCGGCCGCCTCCCCTGGCCGGTTCGGCCGGATCGACACCGCCGTCCACCTTGGCTTCGCGGTCCTGCTCGTGGCTTCGGCCGTCCGCTATGCCATGCGGCACAGCCTGCAGGACAACCTGCTGGTCCTCGGCCTGGCTGGAACGGTGTGCGCGCTCTACGCCGTCATCGCCGTACTGGCCCGGCAGAGACGCCCATGGGCGGTCTGGATGCTCGTGTTTGTGGCCGTCTGGGCAGCACTGGTCATCGCCGCACCCAGCTTCGCCTGGTGTTCCTTTGCGATCCTCTTCCTGTGCCGGACGGCCTTTACGGGCGCCGTGGGCTATGTGGCGGCAAGCGCGACGGCGGCCGCCACCGCCGTCGGGCTGTTCCGGCTCAGCGACGGGACAGACCTCGCGATGCTGCTGGGGCCACTCGCCGTCGGCGTGATGCTTACGCTGATCTATGACCGGATCGAGCACGACGCCGCGGAGCAGCGCCGTCTCCATGCGGAGGTATCGCTGGCACACGGGCAGCTGGCGGCCAGCGAGCGCCTGGCCGGCACCATCGCCGAACGCGAGCGCGTATCGCGAGAGATCCACGACACCGTGACGCAGGGCCTCGCCAGCAGCCTGCTGCTCCTGGAGGCCGCTGACCGTTCGTGGCCAGGCCAGGCATCGCGCCAGGAGCTCAACCAGGCTACGGAACTGCTGCGCCGGAATCTCACCGAGACGCGCAATCTGGTCCACGAGCTCGCCTCCCCGGGCCTCGACGCATCGCCGCTTCCCGAAGCCCTGCACCAGGCAGCCGCCCAGTACGTCCCGCACGCCCGGCTCCTGGTCACCGGCGAACCGAGGGACGTCCCGGCGGAAGTCCGGCACACCCTGCTGCGGGTGGTCCAGAGCGCGGCCGCGAACATCCAGCAGCACGCAAACGCCGCCACCACAACCTTGACGCTGGGATTCCTTCCCGGCTCGGTCACCCTTGACATCTACGACGACGGGACGGGCTTTGACCCGTCTGCGGCAGCACCGCCGTCGGACGCCGGAGGCTACGGGCTGCGGGCCATGCGCCAGCGGGTTGAGCAGCTGGGCGGGGTATTCTCGGTGGAAAGTTCCCCCGGCGAAGGGACCATCGTGGCCGCACAAGTGCCGGCCCGGGTGCAGTCAGCGCCACCTGGCCAGCAGATGACACCGGAGGGCGCATGACTACCATCACTGTCCTCCTGGTGGACGACCACCTAGTGGTCCGGAGCGGACTCAAGGCACTGCTGGGTACGCAGCCTGACTTTGACGTGGTGGCCGAGGCCGCCTCCGGCGAGGAAGCGCTGGGGCTGGTGGAACACCACTCCCCTGACGTCGTGGTGATGGACCTGGCCATGGGCGCCGGAATGGACGGGATCGAGGCCATGAGGCAGCTGCGGCAGCGCAACAGCCGGCAGGCCATCCTGGTGTTCACCACATACGATTCCGACGCGGACATCGTCCGGGCGGTCGACGCCGGCGCCATGGGCTACCTCCTCAAGGACGCCGCCCCGGACGAAATCTTCGCCGCCATCCGCGGTGCCGTGCAAGGGAAGAGCGTCATGAGCGCCCCCGTGGCCTCCCGGCTCTTCCAGCAGCTGCGCAATCCCGACGAGGTCCTGACGCCCCGGGAGGCGGAGCTGCTGAGCCTCCTGACCGAGGGGCTCAGCAACCGGGAACTGGGCCAGCGGCTCTTCATCTCCGAGGCCACCGTCAAGACCCATCTGGCGCATATCTACGCCAAGCTCGGGGTGGAGACCCGCGCCGCGGCGATCGCCACGGCCATCCGCCGGGAGGGCATGCGCTAGCCCGCAGCGGTCAATTCCCGTGTACCACTTCTGTAACAGCGGTGACACTTGATGACTGCAGCTATTGCACGCCCACCGCGTAGCCCCTAGGTTTGAGACAGCGGACTACAGACTCCGCGTCTGCCTGCCGTCCGAGCAGGACCAGAAAAGGGTTACAAAGGAAGTTAGCAATGGCAACAGGCACAGTTAAATGGTTCAACGCTGAAAAGGGCTTTGGTTTCATCGCTCCGGACGACGGATCCGCCGATGTTTTCGCGCACTATTCCGCAATCGCCAGCAGCGGCTACCGCTCGCTGGATGAGAACCAGAAAGTCGAATTCGATGTGACCCAGGGTCCCAAGGGCCCGCAGGCAGAGAATATTCGCCCGCTCTAAGGTTCTGATCAACTGCCCTGACCGTGCTGCAAAGCATGGCCAGGGCAGTTTTTTCTTAAGTTCTTGTCCCGTGAATTGCTAGACGAAGGCCGATTTTCCGGTAACGGCCCGGCCAACAATCAGCGAATTGATTTCGTAGCTGCCCTCATAGGTATAGAGGATTTCGGCATCACCAAACAGCTTGCCCATTTCAAAGTCCGAGCTGATCCCGTTGCCGCCCAGCAGCGACCGTCCCATCGCCACCGACGCGCGGGCCAGCCGGGTGCACGTGGACTTTGCCATGGCCGCCTGCGCCATCTCCAGCTTGCCGTCCGTCTGGATCCGGGCGAGCTGGGCCATCAACGCCAGTGACGCGGAGGCGTTGCCCAGCATCTCCGCCAGTTGCTGCTGGACCAGCTGGAAGCATGCCAGTTCCTTGCCGAACTGCCTGCGTTCCAGGGAGTAGGAACGGGCGACGTCGAACGCGGCCAGCTGGATCCCGGCACCTTGCCAGCCAACCCAGGCGCGCGAATCCCGCAGGAGGTCGTTGGCTTTGGAGAAGTCCGTGGCGCCCGGCAGCATGTTGGACGCCGGAATCCTGACGTTGTCCAGCACGATGTCCGCGTTCTGCATGATCCGCAGGCCGATCTTGTTGGCAATCTTGGTTGCCCGGTAGCCAGTGCGGTCCGTCTCCACAATGAAGCCCTTGATGTGCCCGTCCGCAGCGTCGCGCGCCCACACCAGGGCAAAGTCCGCGATAGTCCCGGAGCCGATCCAGCGCTTCGCGCCGTTGATCACCCACTCGCCGCCCTCCAGCCGCGCGGATGTTTCCAGCCCGCCGGCGATATCCGAGCCGTGCTCCGGTTCGGTCAGGGCAAAAGCTCCCAGCTGGGTAAAGTTCTTCAGGCCAGGCAGCCACCGCTGCTTCTGTTCCTCGGAACCGAGGGCGTCGATCATCCCCACGATCAGTTCGTTGTGGATCCCCACGAGTGCCGACAGCGAAACGTCCGCCCTGGCCACTTCGACGTACATCAGGCCCTTGAAGAGCTTGGACGTGCCGTCCGTCTGCAAGGTGCCAAGCCCGTGCTTGCCCATTTCCGCCAGCAGCCCGAACGGGAATTCCTCGCGGTTCCAGTAGTCAATGGAGGCCTGCCGCACCGTGGACTGCAGGAACGCCCGGACCTCCAGGTAGCGCTCGCGCTCCGCTGCGGGCAGGAGGTCCACGATGTGCATCAGGTCTGCCTCTGGAAAGGGCGGGGCTTCGGTCACAACACGCTCACGTCCTTGTGGCTGCACGCTTCATATCCCTTCGGTCTTCCAAACCCTTGGATGTCCTAGTATATTGCACAGGGATGGATTCTTAGTGATGCGCATCACTGGACGAAAGGTGTCCCCCATGTCAGTCACCGATGACTTCCGCGAGGCACGCGACCGCCTGCTGACCCTGCATTCCGACTACCACCAGGCCAGGCGCGAGTTCGTGTGGCCGCGCTTCACGGAATTCAACTTTGCCCTCGACTGGTTCGATCAGATCGCCGCCGATCCTGAGAAGGCCGACAATCCGGCCCTGGTCATCGTGGAGCAGGACGGATCGGCCACGCGCCGGAGTTTCGCGGACCTGGCCGCCCGTTCCAACCAGGTGGCCAACTGGCTGAGAAGCCAGGGCATGCGCCGCGGGGACCGCATGATCGTTATGCTGGGCAACCAGGTGGAGCTCTGGGAGCTGATGCTGGCCGGCATCAAGCTGGGCATTGTCCTGATCCCCACCACCACCCTGATGGGTCCGGAGGACCTGGCCGAACGCGTGGAGCGCGGCGAGGCGGGCTGGGCCGCCGTCGGACGTTCCAACATCGGTAAGTTTGCCGGCGTCCCCGGCGATTACCGCCTCATCGAAATCGGCGCCGGCGGCGGTTCAGCCGGCACCCCCGGTGCCCTCCAGTACACGGATTCGACGACGGCGGCAGTCACCTTCACAGCCGACGCCCCCACCCACGCGGACGAGACGCTGCTGCTGTATTTCACCTCCGGAACCACGTCGAAGGCCAAGCTGGTGGAGCACACCCATACGTCATACCCGGTGGGGCACCTCTCCACGATGTACTGGATCGGCCTGGAACCCGGCGACGTGCACCTGAACGTGGCATCGCCGGGCTGGGGCAAACACGCGTGGTCCAATTTCTTCGCCCCGTGGATCGCGGAGGCGTGCGTTTTCGTCTACAACTATGAACGGTTCGACGCCCGTGCCCTGATGGGGCAGATGGACCGCGAGCACGTCACCAGCTTCTGCGCCCCGCCCACGGTCTGGCGGATGCTCATCCAGGCGGACCTGAAAGTGCTGAAGACCCCGCCCACCAAGGTGGTCTCCGCGGGCGAACCGCTGAACGCCGAAGTGATCGAGCAGGTCCAGCGTGCGTGGGGCCAGACCATCAGGGACGGCTTCGGCCAGACCGAAACCACCGTCCAGGTGGCCAACACGCCCAGCCAGCCGGTCACCATCGGCGCCATGGGGCGGCCGCTTCCCGGCTACGACGTTGTGCTGGTGGATCCGAACACGGGGGAAGAAGCCGAAGACGGCGAGCTGTGCCTCCGCCTGGACCCCCGGCCGGTGGGGCTGATGAAGGGCTACTACGGGGACGCGGAACGGACCGCCGAGGCGTTCCGCGGCGGCTATTACCACACGGGCGACATGGCCAGCCGGGACAAACACGGTGTCATCACCTACGTGGGCCGCGACGACGACGTCTTCAAATCCTCCGACTACCGGCTCTCGCCGTTCGAACTGGAGAGCGTGCTGCTGGAACACCCCGCCGTGGCCGAGGCGGCTGTGGTTCCGTCGCCGGATGCGGTCAAGCTTTCCGTCCCTAAGGCCTATGTTGTGCTGGTGTCCGGACTGGAGCCGGGGCCGGAGCTGGCCGAGGACATCCTGCGGTACTGCCGCGAACACCTGGCGCCGTTCAAACGGATCCGGCGGCTGGAATTCGCGGCGCTGCCCAAGACCATCTCGGGCAAAATCCGCCGTGTTGAGCTGCGGCACAATGAGGAGCTCCGGCATGGCGGGGGCACCCATCCCGACGGCTTCGGCGTGGAGTACTCCGAGGCGGATTTCCCGGGGTTGAAGGGCTGAGGATGGCTGTGCCACTGCCCCGGGACCCCATCGCGGACGCCCAACGGAACTGGGAAGAGCACGGCTGGGCCGACGTCGCCGCTCCCATGGCCGCGATCACCGCGATCATGCGCACCCAGCAGATCCTGCTGGCCCGGATCGAGGGCGCCCTGAAGCCGTTCGGGCTGACCTTCGCCCGCTACGAACTGCTCGCGCTCCTCAGCTTCGCCCGCAGCGGCGCGCTGCCCATGAACAAGGCGAGCGCCCTGCTCCAGGTCCATCCCACCTCGGTGACGAACGCCGTCGACCGTTTGGAAGGCTCGGGACTGGTGGCACGTTCGCCGCACCCTACGGACGGCCGCACCACCCTGATCGAGCTCACCGCGGAGGGGCGGATCGTTGCCAAACGGGCGACGGCGGTGCTCAACACCGAGGTTTTTGGCCAGTCAGGTTTCGACGCGGCCGATGTGGACCAGCTGATCCGCATCCTGGGCACGTTCCGCCGGAATGCCGGGGACTTTGCGGACTAGGGGCGCGTTCCTTAGCGCTTGGCGGCCCTACGGGTCTAGGAGGAGCTCGGTTTGGTTCTGACGTGCATGCGTTCGCCCTGGGTTCCAAAGAGGCTCAGGAACTCCACCGCTTCGGTGTCCGCGCGGCCGAACCAGTGGGGCACCCGGGTATCGAATTCGGCTGCTTCGCCGGGCCCCATCACCAGGTCCTGGCCGCCCAGGACCATCCTGAGTTTGCCGTTGAGCACATACAGCCATTCGTACCCCTCGTGGACCTGGGGGTCCGGCTGGTCCGGCTTGCCAGCCGGCAGGATGTGCTTGTAGGCCTGGATCCCGCCGGGCCGCCTCGTCAGCGGGATGATGGTCATGCCGTGGCGGACCATGGGGCGCAGGTGCAGGCGCGGATCGCCCGTGGCGGGAGCCCCCACCAGTTCGTCCAGCGGGACCCGGTGAGCTTTGGCCAGCGGCAGCAACAGCTCAAGGTTGGGGCGGCGCTGACCGGACTCCAGCCGCGAAAGTGTGCTGACCGAAATCCCGGTGGCCTCGGCCAGGGCCGCCAGGGTGGTGTTGCTGTTGAGGCGGAGGGCCCTGAGCCGCGGCCCCACCGCTGCCAGCACGTCGTCGAATTCTTCATCCATTGGCCCAGTTTGCCATTCCAGCAACTTACCTTGCCACTCTGAGCAGGTGCCGCGGACCATGGAGGAATGAAAACAGACAATGACAACACGTACGACGTCCTCATCATCGGTGGAGGGGCCGCCGGCCTGAGCGCCGCACAAATGTTGGGCCGGTCGCGCCGCTCCGTGGTGGTGGTTGATAGCGGCGAACCCCGGAACGCCCCCGCCCAGGGGGTCCACGGATTCCTGTCCCGCGATGGTGTCAGCCCCGCCGAACTCCTGAGGATCGGACGTGCCGAAGCCGAGCACTACGGCGTACGGATAGTGGAGGGCGAGGCCGTTGCCGCTGCGGGCAATGCGGCCGACGGTTTTTCCGTGACCCTGGCGGACGGCAGCGTGATCCGCGGGCGCCGCCTGCTGATCACCACCGGGCTGGTGGACGAATTGCCGGGGATTGCCGGGCTCCGCGAGCGCTGGGGCAGGGATGTGCTGCACTGCCCGTTCTGCCACGGCTGGGAGGTGCAGGATCAGGCCATCGGCATCCTGGGCAACGGGCCTTGGTCCGTGCACCAGGCCCTGCTCTTCCGGCAGTGGAGCGGCAACATCACCCTCTTCCTGAACGACCTGACACTGCCCACCGACGACGAGCTGGAGCAGCTGGCCGCCCGGGGCATCAGGGTGGTGGCGGGCGTTGTTGAATCATTGCGGGTGGAGCAGGACGTCCTGCGCGGCGTCGCCTTGGCCGGCGGACCCGAGATCGCCGTGGACGCGGTAGTGGTGGGACCCCAGGTGCGCGCACGGCTGGACGCCTTCGCCGGGCTTGGCCTCGAGCCGGCACCGCATCCAATGGGGATCGGGGACTTCCTGGAGACCGATGCCGACGGCGCCACCGCGGTCCCGGGGGTGTGGGCGGCGGGCAACGTGACGGACACGCGCGCGCAGGTCCTGGCCTCGGCGGCGGCAGGTGCGTGGACCGCCGTCGTCATCAACAACCATCTGATGGCCGAGGAACTGGCCGCAGACGTTGCCGCCCACCGGGAATCCCTGTCGGTTGCCCGGTAATTACCGGTCAGCGGTGGGTGAACTCGGGCTGCCGTTTTTCGGTAAAGGCGGCCATGCCTTCCTTCTGGTCCTCGCTGGCGAAGAGCGAGTGGAAGATCCGGCGTTCGAACAGGACACCCTGGGCGAGTCCCGTTTCAAAGGCCGCATTGACGGCTTCCTTCGCGAGCATGGCCACGGGTTTGGACTTGGACGCGATGACCTCCGCGGCCTTGAGCGCCTCCTCCACCACATTCTCCGCGGGCACCACGCGCGAGACGAGTCCCGAGCGTTCAGCCTCCTCGGCGCCGATGAAGCGCCCGGTGAGGATCATGTCCATGGCCTTGGCCTTGCCCACGGCGCGCGTGAGCCGCTGCGAACCGCCCATGCCCGGCAGCACGCCGAGGTTGATCTCCGGCTGGCCGAACTTGGCGTTGTCCCCGGCGATGATGAAATCGCACATCATGGCCAGCTCGCAGCCGCCGCCCAGCGCGAAGCCGGACACGGCCGCGATGACAGGGATCCGCAGCCGGGTGAAGTCCTCCCAGCCCCGGAACCAGTCGGCGGCGTACATGTCCATGTAGCCCTGCGAGGCCATTTCCTTGATGTCGGCACCCGCGGCGAACGCCTTGCTCGAGCCGGTGATCACCACCGCGCCCACGCCGGGGTCGGCGTCCATGGCGGTGACGGCTGCCACGAGCTGGTCCATGGTGGCTTTGTCCAGGGCGTTGAGCGCCTCCGGCCGGTTGAGCGTGACCAGCCCTACCCGGCCGCGCTGTTCCACCAGGATGTTCGTGTACTCCGTCATGCCTAACCTTTCAGCTGTTTTCGCGTGTTGCTGGTGCTGCAGAGTTGCCAGTGCTGCAGATGGTGCTAGTGCTGCGATTTGTCGCGGATATCGGTGATGATTCCGGAGAAGTCCCGGCCGGCTCCGCCTTCAGCGGCAAACGTATCGTAGATTTCCGAGGCGAGCGGTCCCAGCCGGGCCGCCACCCCGGTACTTTCCAGCGCATTCAGCGCGAGCCGCAGGTCCTTGGCCATCAGCGCCCCCGCGAAGCCGGGCTGGTAGTCGCGGTTGGCGGGGCTGGTGGGGACCGGTCCGGGAACAGGGCAGTTGGTGGTCAAGGCCCAGCATTGTCCGGAGGCGTTGGAGGCGACGTCGAACAGCGCCTGGTGCGTCAGGCCCAGCTTCTCGCCCAGCACAAAGGCTTCGCTGACCGCGATCATGGAGACCCCCAGAATGAGGTTGTTGCAGATCTTGGCGGCCTGGCCGCCGCCGTGCCCGCCGCAGTGGACCACCCGTTTTCCCATCACCTCGAGCAGCGGCCGGACCGCCTCGAAGTCCTCCGTTTCGCCGCCCACCATAAAGGTCAGCGTGCCGGCTTCCGCACCCACCACACCGCCCGAGACCGGGGCATCCACGGCACGGTGGCCGGCCGCGATGGCGAGCGCGGAGGCTTCCCGTGCCTCGTCAACGTTGATGGTGGAGCAGTCCAGGAACATGGTCCCCGGCTTGGCCTCGGCCAGCAGTCCCGGCTGTCCGTCCGCGCCGCGGTAGGCGTCCAGCACGTGCTGGCCGCTGGGGAACATTGTCAGCACCACGTCGGCACCGGCGATGGCGTCCAGCGGACTGGCCACCGTGGGGACACCGTGTGTCTGGGCGGCTTCCAGCGCGGCGGGGACCACGTCGAAGCCCGCCACGGTGTAGCCGGCACGGACCAGGTTCACTGCCATGGGCCCGCCCATGTGGCCCAGGCCCAGGAAAGCGACGGTGGTTTGTTCAGGCATTGTCCGGCTCCTTTGTGTGCAGGTTGAGCTCCCGGTCCCCCAGCGGCGCGAAGAACCGTTCGATGTCCGTCGCGTGCACCTCGTGCAGCGTGTCCGGCTTCCATTGCGGAATGCGGTCCTTGTCCACCACCTGCGCGCGGATCCCTTCGCGGAAGTCGGGCGCAACCAGGAACCGAAGCCCCACGCGGTATTCCTGCGCCAGCGCCTCGTCCAACGTCAGTCCCTTGGCCCGGCGGAGGGACTCCAGTGCCACCTTCACAGCCGTAGGCGACTTCGCTTCGATGGTGTCGGCGGCCTCGGTAGCCTCCGCGCCAGGTTCCCCACTCGGCGCGCCGCCCGAGGCCTCATCCGTCCGCAGCCGCCGCACAATGTCCTCCGCGTCATCACTGGCGTAGGCGGCATCGATCCAGCCGCGCTGCTCCTCCAGCCCGGAGGGCGGCGGGTCCTGGGCAAAGCGGACGACGGCGGCTTCCGCACTTTCGTGTTCGAGCGCGGCCGCCAGCTCCGGCAGGCTCCCCGACGGGACAAAGTGGTCTGCGAGGCCCAGGAACAGCGCATCCGCCCCGGTCAGGTGGGCTCCGGTCAGCGCGGCGTGGGTGCCGGTCTCCCCGGGTGACTTCGCCAGCAACCAGGTCCCGCCGACGTCGGGCACAAATCCGATGGTGGTCTCCGGCATTCCCGTCCGGGTCCGTTCGGTGACCACCCGCACCGAGCCGTGCGCGGAGATTCCCACGCCGCCGCCCAGCACGAGGCCGTCCATAAAGGCCACATAGGGCTTGGCGTAGGCGGCGATGAGGGAGTTCAGCCGGTATTCGTTCTGCCAGAAGTCAGCAGTTTCCGTACCCCCGCCGAGGATGTCCCGGTAGATCGCCACAATGTCGCCCCCGGCGCACAGGCCACGCTCGCCGGCGCCGTGCACCAGGACGGTGGCCACGCCGTCGTCGTCCGCCCAGGCGGTGAGCTGCGCCAGAATGGCGTCCACCATGCCGGCGTTCAGGGCGTTGACTGCGTTGGGCCGGTTGAGCGTGATGACGCCCAGGTGTCCGCGCTTCTCGAACAGAACCTCCGCCATCAGCTGCCTTCCGGCATGATGAAGCTGGCGCCCTGGCGGATCCCGGACGGCCAGCGCGTGGTGACCGTTTTAGTCTTGGTGTAGAAACGGAACGCATCGGCGCCGTGCTGGTTCAGGTCGCCGAAGCCGGACGCTTTCCAGCCGCCAAACGTGTAGTACGCAATCGGAACCGGAATGGGCACGTTGATGCCCACCATGCCCACCTCCACCCGGCTGGCGAAGTCCCGGGCGGCGTCGCCGTCGCG
This sequence comes from Pseudarthrobacter arbutini, assembly GCF_054510915.1. Classification (NCBI taxonomy): domain Bacteria; kingdom Bacillati; phylum Actinomycetota; class Actinomycetes; order Micrococcales; family Micrococcaceae; genus Pseudarthrobacter; species Pseudarthrobacter arbutini. The sequence goes on from NZ_JBTNDQ010000020.1 coordinate 44,960, forward strand.
GGTGAAGATGGCCACGCCGTTGCCGAATTCGTGCTCGGAACACAGCCGGAGGGCTTCGTCGTAATCGGCGGCGCGGAGCACGCTGAGGACGGGGCCGAAGATTTCCTCCCGGTAGATCTTCATGTCCTTGGTGACGTGGTCGAAGAGCGTGGGGCCCACCCAGAAGCCGTCGTCATAGCCTTCCACCGTGAGGCCGCGCCCGTCGGCCAGCAGGGTGGCACCCTCGTCCACACCGGACTGGATGTAGCCCTCGATCCGTTCCTTGGCACTCGCCGCCACCACGGGCCCGAAATCCGAGTCCTTGTCCAGGCTGTGGCCCACCCGCAGATGCTTGACGCGCTCGGCCAGCTTGGCCACCAGCGCATCCGCGGTCTTTTCCCCCACCGGGACTGCCACGGAAATGGCCATGCAGCGCTCGCCGGCGGAGCCGAACCCGGCGCCGATCAGGGCGTCGGCGGCCATGTCCAGGTCCGCGTCCGGCATGATCACCATGTGGTTTTTGGCCCCGCCGAAGCATTGGGCGCGCTTCCCGTGGGCGGCCGCGGTGGCGTAGATGTACTGGGCGATGGGTGTTGAACCCACAAAGCCGATGGCCTTCACGCGGGGATCTTCCAGCAGCGCGTCAACGGCTTCCTTGTCCCCGTTGACTACGTTGAACACCCCGTCCGGCAGTCCGGCCTCCGTGAACAGTTCGGCCAGGCGCAGGGGAACCGAGGGGTCCCGCTCGGAGGGCTTGAGGATGAAGGCGTTGCCGGCGGCGAGGGCCGGGCCGGACTTCCACAGGGGGATCATGGCCGGGAAGTTGAACGGGGTGATGCCCGCGACGACGCCGAGCGGCTGGCGCAGCGAGTGGACGTCGATGCCCGCACCGGCGTCGTCGGAGAACTCGCCTTTGAGCAGGTGGGGGGCGCCCGCCGCGAACTCCACCACTTCAATCCCGCGCTGGATATCGCCCTTGGAATCGGCGAACGTCTTCCCGTGTTCGGAGGACAGCAGCGTGGCGAGTTCGTCCATGTTCTCGTTGACGAGGTCAACGAACTTAAGCAGGATCCGGCCGCGGCGCTGCGGGTTCATGGCGCCCCACTGGACCTGCGCTTTCTCTGCCGCGGCCACCACGTTCCGGACCTCCTCCCCGCTGGCGAGGGGCAGGCGCGCCTGGACCTGGCCGGTGCAGGGGTCAAAAACGTCACTGAAGCGGCCGGAGGTCCCCGTCACCCGCTGGCCGTCTACGTAATGGGATAGTTCGCGCACCATGATGCAATGCTCCTTCGCATGTGATCCAGGTCATCTCTGCAAGCGAATATACTCGGACTTCCTACTAAATTCCAGACTGCCCGGCCGCGGTGGGCAACGGCCTTCGCGGGCTTTCCGGCCACGGCAACGCCTCCGGGCAACAAGTTCGGTAAGTTAGGGACTGTGAAGATTGCTACCTGGAATGTGAACTCCCTCCGTGCCCGCGCCGACCGCGTGGAGGCCTGGCTGCAGCGCAGCGATTGCGACGTCCTGGCCATCCAGGAGACCAAATGCAAGGACGAAAACTTCCCCTGGGAACTGTTCGAACGCATGGGCTATGAGGTGGCCCACTTCGGTGTGAACCAGTGGAACGGCGTGGCCATCGCGTCCCGGGTAGGCCTGGAAGATGTTGAGCGCACGTTCCTGGACCAGCCTCCGTTCGGGAAAGAAGGCAAGGACCCCGTCCAGGAAGCCCGCGCCATGGCCGCGACCTGCGGCGGCGTCCGGGTCTGGAGCCTCTACGTGCCCAACGGCCGCTCCCTGGACGACGAACACATGCCCTACAAGATCAAGTGGCTTGAATCCCTGAAGACCCACGCCCAGGGGCTGGTGACCGCCGACCCGACAGCTCAGGTAGCCCTCATGGGCGACTGGAACATTGCGCCGTTCGACGACGACGTCTGGGACATCGACCTTTTCGTCAATAACAAGTACACCCATGTCAGCCCGCCGGAACGCGCGGCCTTCCACGCTTTCGAAGAGGCGGGCTTCACCGACGTGGCACGCCAGTACACGCCCGGTCCCGGCGTCTACACGTACTGGGATTACACCCAGCTGCGCTTCCCCAAAAAGGAGGGGATGCGCATTGACTTTGTCCTTGGCTCCCCCGCGTTGGCGGCCCGCGTCACGGGCGCGTCGATCGACCGCGAGGAACGCAAGGGCAAGGGCGCCTCGGACCACGCCCCCGTTCTGGTGGAACTGGCGGACTGATGGCTGCAGCCGGGGCCCAGGAAGGGAGACTGTAATGACGGGAAACCTCTACCGGGGCCAGGCCGGGCTGCCGTTCTCCTCCACCCTGCGCGTCTACGAACCGCTGGAAGCCTTCCCGGAAGGACAGCGGGAGGCCATCCGCTCCGCCGGTGCCCGCACAGCCTCCCGGGCCGCCGTCGAAAACGCCGAACTGCTGGCCTCGCTGGGCCGGATCACCCGCTCCGGCGGGGACCCCTTCCCCACCGGGCGGACGGATCTGGTCCGCGTCACCAGCATTCCCGGTGTACCCCTCGGGCGGACCCCGCAGCCAGGAACGTCCGACGCCGGTGCTGCCGCCGGCCCGGGTGGCGCTGCCGGCCCGGATGCCGAGGCTGGCTTGGGTGCCGGGATGGGCGCCGGTTCCGGCCTTGGGCCTGACGCTGGGGGCGACGGTGGGCGTGACGCTGGGTCCGGGCGCGTCCTGCTGTACTGCCCCAGCCAGCTGGTCCTGCGCGCCGGCCTCGCCGCCAATGCCCTTATGGAAGGCATCCACGGCCCGCTGGCCGAAATGCTGATTCCGGAAGAGCAGCGGGACAAGCACCAGGAACGCATTGACCAGGTCAAAGCCCGTGACGGCGCCATCCGCGTGCATACCCGCGCCTCCACGTGGGGCATCCCCTTCAGCTGGTTCTCGCTGTTTATGGAAGGCGACCATAAGGACGTGGTGGAATCAGGCGGGCGCATCCTCACCGTCAGGGTGTGGGCTCCCATCACCGAAGCCATGGAGCGGGCACGGTACGCCGTGGCCCACCTGGCGCTGGCGGCCCCGGACCTGGACATGCTGGACGACCTCGCGCAGCTGACCGAATGGCTGGAGCTGTTCCACGTCAATTCCATGGTGGAACTCGACTACGGCGCAGTGGCGGACAAGGTCTACCCGGACGAGTCGCCCATGGACATCCGGCTGGGCATCGAATGCTTGGCTGAGGGCGACATGACGGGCGCCGCCGCGGCCTACCGCAGGCTGGCTTCCCGCTGGATTCCCATCCGGCAGCTCGCCCGCGCGTCCTGACCGCTTTTTCCTAGACACGGCTTCGCGACTGCGGCATCCTGGCCGGATGCCACGCCGCGCCTCCTCAGGAAGGAGGCGGCGCCGTCGTACGCCTGATGATGAGCTGGTGGGGCGCGACGGCGGACCGGACCGCCCCGACCGTGCCGTCCAGTTCGTCGATGAGCATCTTGGTAGCCAGCTCGGCCTGTTCGTCGGGCCGTTGTCCCACGGTGGTCAGGCCCATCGCGTCGGCGAAATCGTGGTCATCGATCCCCACCACCGAGAGGTCCTCAGGGACCCGTACGCCTACGCGTGCTGCTTCGAAGATGACTCCCATGGCCATTTCGTCTGAGGCGCAAAAGATGGCGGTCGGCTTCGGGCCGGGCTGGGTCCAGAGGCGTCGGAATGCCTCTTGGCCGCTGCGGACCGTGAAATCGCCCCATTCGTCCCACTCGGGGCGGGTGGGCAGCCCTGCTCCTGCCATAACGTCCTTGAAAGCCAGGATCCGCACGCGGGGAACGTCGAAGTTAAGGTCCGTTTCGTCGTCGCCGTGCAGGAGGGCAATGTCCCGGTGGCCGAGGTCGATCAAGTGCCGTACGGCGGTGGACGCTGCGGCGTAGTCGTCGATGCCGATGTACGCGCACTCTTCCACATGGCCGCCCACCACGATCAGCGGGATATCAATCTTTTGGAGATGGTCCAGTTCCTCGTGGTTGAGCGCCATACAAAGGACAAGCAGGGCGTCAATCTGTTTGTAAACCATGGTCTTGCTGAACAGGCGTTCCCGGTTGCTGCCGTGACCGCCCAGGTTAAAGAGGGAAAGGTTGTAGTGGCGGGCGTGAAGTTCGCGGTCCGCGCCCTCAATGGCCTTGGAGAAGAACCACCGACTCACGAACGGAGCCAGCACGCCAATGGTCTTGGTGCGGCCGGTGGCCAGACCTGACGCCGACGACGACGCCACATAACCCAAAGCACCCGCCACCTCGAGGATCTTCTCCCGGGTGGCGGGCGAAACCCTTGGCAGCCCGCGCACGGCCCGGGAAACGGTGGCGGTGGATACGCCGGCGGCTGCTGCCACGTCTTCAATACTGACGCCGCTGTGGCCACCCCGTTGAGACCTCTCAGCCATCCGTGCCACCGTTTCCCCTCATGGGTTCAAACCTAATATCCGCTATGCAGTTGCCCCCAAGCCATGCTAGGTTGCGGGCCGCCCGACGTCACAGTGTTACCTGCCTGCCTCCCTTGCGTCCGATCCGCCTATGCGGATCAGCCCAGAGCCCTGTCAGCCCTTGAGGCCGCCGGCCAGGAGACCACGGACAAAGAAGCGCTGCAGGCCAAGGAACACCGCCAGCGGGACGATGATCGAGACGAACGCAGCGGCAGGGTTCAGGAAGTCCCTGTTGCCGCGGGTACCGGAGATCTCAGCGAGCCGTTGGGTGATGGGCGCTACGTCCGCCGTTCCACCCGAGAACACCAATGCCACCAGAAGGTCATTCCAGACCCACAGGAACTGGAAGATGGCCAGGGATGCCAGAGCCGGCACAGACAACGGCAGGATGATCCGCCAGAAAATGGTGGTGTGTCCTGCCCCGTCCACCTTCGCGGCCTCGATAACTTCGCCCGGGATCTCCGAGATGAAGTTGTGCAGCAGGAAGATGCCCAACGGGAGTCCAAACATGGTGTGGGCGATCCACAGCTGGGCATAGGACCCGGGCGGGAGCTTCAGGACCTGTGTAAACAATGACAGCAGCGGGATGAGTGCCATCTGCAGGGGAATGATCTGCAACGCGAACACGAAGATGAACGTAGCCTCGCGGCCCCTGAAGTTGCCCCAGGCGAAGATGTAGGCCGCCATGGAGGCGAGCACCAGGACAAAGACGGTCACCGGAATGACAATCGCCAGGGAGTTGACGAAGTACTGCGAAAGGTTCGCCGACTGCGATCCGGCTGCTGCCGTGACGTCGACGTAGTGCTTGAAAGTAAAATCCCAGTCGGCAAAGAAGTTCCACCAGCCATCCGAGCGCGGGCCCACCTGCTTGGCCGCGGGACGGATGGAGGATACCAGGAGACCGAAGGTGGGCACGGTCCAGATCGTTGCAATGATCACGGCGGCCGCAGTGGCCCACCGTGACGTGAGCTTGGTCTTGACGCGCCGCATGATCGGTGCGGAATCCTCCGGCGTCGCGGGACGGCCTTTGTCTTTGCGTGACTGGGTCCGGGAAGAGTTGGCCGCCTCATCCGGCGCTGGCATGACGGTCATCGGATTTCCCTTTGCTGACGAAGTACGCGGGCGTTGTAGACCACTATGGGCAATACGAGAAGGAACAGGACTAGGGCCAGCGCCGCACCCCTGCCCGGTTCGCCGGCGCGGAATGCCTGTGTGTACATCTCGTTGGCGATCACGGACGTGTCATAGTTGCCCGCCGTCATGGTGCGGACAATGTCGAAGACTTTCAGGGTGGCGATGGTGATGGTTGTCAGCACCACCACCAAAGCGCCCCGAATGCCGGGAACCGTCACATTGCGGAACTGCTGCCAGGGGTTGGCACCGTCCAGGCGCGCCGCCTCAACCAGTTCCACCGGCACGCCCTTGATGGCAGCAGAGAGGATCACCATGGCAAAGCCTGTTTGGATCCAAACCATCACGATGATGAGGAAGATGGTGTTTTCCGGGGCATCAAGAAGGAATTGCTTGGGGTCCATGCCCAGGGCAACCCGCACAGCGTTAACGACGCCAGTCTGTTCAATGCCGGGGCCGCGGTAGTCGTACACAAGCTTCCAGATGATGCCGGCGCCCACCATCGAGATGCCCACCGGCATAAAGACCAAAGCTTTGAGGGCATTTTCGCCGCGCGCCTTGTCAATGAACACCGCGTAAGCGAGACCGAAGACCGTGGACAGCAACGGCACTAGAACGGTCCAGATCACCGTGTTGCGGAGGGTGGCCAGCGCCTCGGGCTGGGTAAACATCCAGACGAAGTTATCGACTCCGTTGGGTTGGCCGGAGGCATTCGTGAATGCGAGGAACGATGTCTGCACGGCGGGATAAACCAGGCCGACCAGCATCAGGATTGCCGCCGGCGCCAAAAAGCCAACGATCGTCAGTTTGTCTTTGACTGATTTGGGAGCCCTGTCCACAATCAGCATGATCAGCCCAATTAGCGCGGCAAAAACCGCCAAGGCGATAAAAACTTGAAGAAATTTTCCTCCAAGAAACTCCATTGCCCAACCTCCGTGGTGTGCGTGGATCAGTTTGTTCGGAATCGACATCGCGCCCTTGGGACCTGTTGTCCCAAGGGCGCGATGCGAAGGAGGTTAGCTCTTAGGCCAGCTGCCTTCGATGCTGTCGGCAACCTGCTGGGCGGGAGTGCCGTTGATCCATGCAACGATGCCCTTCCAGAAGGAGTTGGAGCCCACGGCGCCGGGCATCAGGTCAGAGCCGTCGAAGCGGAAGACGGTGTCCGGATCCTGAAGCAGTGCGATGGACTGCTTGTCGAGTTCCGTCTGGGCACTCGCCGGGTCCAGTCCCTTATTTGCACTGATGACGCCACCGAGCTTGACACGGTTGTTGGCGAAGTCGGCGCTGGCCAAGTAAGCCAGGAAGGCCTGCGCCTCCGGGGTGTCCTTGTAAGCGCCCACCATCTCGCCGCCGCCGGTGATTGCCTGGCCCTTGCTGGGGTCGATCGGAGGCGTCATGAAGGCCCAGACGTCGCCATCGGGAGCCACGGCGGTCCCTTCCGGCCAGTTGGCTGCCTGGAAGTTGGCCTGGTGGTGCATGGCGCACTGGCCATCGAGGACGGGCTGGCCTGCCTGCGCGAAGCCGGTGGTCAGGATTGAACGAACATCGCCGAATCCGCCGTTGACATAGTCGGAGTTCAGGAGGATCTCGCCGGTCTGGTTCAGCGCATCCACAATCTTGGGGTCGTTGAACGGAATCCCGTGCGTGACCCACTGGTCGTAGACCTCAGGGCCCTGGGCGCGGAGGACAACGTCCTCGACCCAGTCAGTGCCCGGCCAGCCGGTCGCTTCGCCGGATTCGAAGCCGGCACACCACGGCTTCATGGTGCCGTCATCGGCGATCTTCGACGACAGGGTCATCATTTCGTCCCAGGTCTTGGGAACTTCCCAGCCCTTGTCCTTGAACGTCTTCGGGGCGTACCAGACGTAACCCTTGACGTTCGCGAGCATCGGTGCCGCGTAGAAGGTCCCGTCCACCGTGCCGTACTTCTTCCAGTCAGCGGACCAGTTCTTGTCCACAAGATCCGAGACTGCCTTCGGAGCCGGCTTCAGGCCGCCTGCCTTGGCCTGATCGGCCAGGAGGCCTGGCTGCGGGAAGATGGCGACGTCCGGGGCGTTTCCTGCCTTGGCCCGGACACCGATCTGGGTCTCGAATTCCTTGCTGCCCTCGTATTTGATGGTTGCCCCGGTGCATTCCTCAAACGTTGCCCAGGCGGTTTCCAGGTTAGTAGCTTCGATGTCCACGATGGTGGAGTAGACGGAGACGGTCTTGCCGTCGTGCTTGCCGTAGCTCTCGTAGGGAGAGCAGTCGCTGCCGGTGGTGCCGCCACCGCCCCCGCCGGGACTGCAGGCTGTCAGGGACAGCGCCAGAATTCCGGTGGCAGCAACCGGAAGCAGGTATTTGCGGTTTTTCATGCTGAGGACTCCTCGGTGAGTTACAGAACTTCAACAGGTGAGACTAAGGTGACCGACATCTTCACGTGGTATGACTCACACACTAATCAGGCCCCGGCAAGGAATGCAAGCGTTTACATGCGGTTGTGTCCGAAAAGATATCTAGGCCCAGTCCACGGGCGTTTGACGCCGCAGCGTTGTCGTTCGAGGCGCTAAGATGCCCTCGACTCAGTGTTCTCATGCCCGCAGGCTGCACAAAGGAATAGGCGCCGCGCTCCCTGGGGAGCGCGGCGCCCGATAAGGCCTTTTTGGGGCATGCCCCACTGATTTGGCCTACTTGCCGCCCTTGAACAATCCCGCGATTCTGGCGCCGAGGCTTTTAACGAACTGCTTGACGTTGTCAATGGCTTCGCCGGCGAACTTCCTGGCCTTTTCAGCAGCGCCTTCGATTCCGTGTTTGGGTGCTTCGGTGCCGGTTACTTCTTCGCTCATGTTGTTCTCCTTTAGTTGACCGGCATTCCAGCCGGCCGGTGAGACCCTCCGCCAGGCGAGGACCGCCGGGCAGGGATGACCAGCTGTCCCCGCATCACCTTACGGCCAGGAAGCGCGCACCATTCACCAACAGGGTCGTTTCGGGTCACTTGGCCACCTTGACATGACGCGGAGGGCATCCATGCCCTATGGGTCGTCCCCTTCAGAGCAGCTAACGGACGCGCTCAGCGCGGCTGAACCGTGTCCTGGCCCCGGCACCAATGTGAATCAGGACGGGTGTCTGTTTTCCCACCACTTGGTCCAAGGCGTCCACCAGGGCAGAGACCTCGGCCGCAAGGAGATGCGGCGCCACACCCTGACGCGGCTGGAGCCGGATTTTCAAGGCAGGGCTGCCATGGACATCGTATGTTGCCACCGTGGCACCCGCCAGATCGGGCCGTTCAGCCAAGGCGTGCTTCAACGCCTGCTCCGCTACTCCCCCGCTGATCCGGACGTCCCCGGCCACTGTCCCGGGATCGTACTCAGCCACCAACAGGTTGCTCCGGCCTTTGCCCTGCTGCGCAATCCAGGCAACCAGAAGCCCGATCAGGACCACCAGGGCAAGCGCCATCACAATCCAGAGCCAGCTTTCCGGACGTCCCGGAAAGCGGGTGTTGTCGAAGGACTGGTTGACGCTGCGCCAGGCCGATCCGGACCAGGCATGCCACCAGGTTCCTACGGGTGGAACGATGGCCAGCAGAACGAGCAGGATGCCCACGGCGAGCAGCTTGAGGCCGAGGATGCCGAGCAGGATCCGGTTGAGGAGCGAGGGTGTGGCAGTCATGCTCCAATCACTCCTACGGTGGAAATGTTCACGCGGACGTCAGGTACCGGGACCAGTGACATCCCGCTGAGTTCGTCCTGGACTGCGGCCAGCACCGCCGCTTCCGCTACTGGAACCCCTGAGGTGGGGCGCACGTTGACGACAATCTGCCGCCGGGACACCACCACCATGACCTGCTCCGGGGTGACATTGGCAGCGAGCCGTGCGCTGCGTGCCAGGGCGGAGGCGATGACCTCGTCATCGACCACCACGGCGGACGAAGTTCCGGTGCCGTTCAACACGTGCCGGGCGCGTCTTCCCGGCAGGATGGCGTTGAGCAGGAAAAACAGCCCTACCATGGCGACTACGGCGCCGCTGGCACCGAGCAGCAACGGCGGGATACCGGCCGGAAGTGCAACGATGCGCTCCGCCGCCAGCTGCGGTTCGATCAGCCAGGCCGGCTGACCGATGGCGTGAACGGCAGATTCGAGCAGACCGTAGCCTGCCAACCCCATCACCAGGACCGCGGCCACTGTTGCCACCACTGCCCGCGAGGAATGGGTTTCCCGATAGACGACCCTGCGCAAATCAGGTTGCGGCTGGGCCCGGGCGCGGCTTGGTTGCCTCGAGTCCAGGTCCCCGTCCACTGATCCTCCGCTCACTGGACCCGGCCTCCCTCGATCGGCTTAACGCCGCTGATGCGGATATCCACCCTGCTCAGGCTGGCGCCGCTGAGGGCCGTGACCGTCGAAAGGATCCTGGATTTGGCATCGACCGTCCGGTCCCAAATGGATCCACCGAATGCGGCCACCCGGCCTGCGTCCCTGAGCACGGTGGCCAGGGGCGGGATCCTGATAGGTGACACCAGCGATAACGCCAGCAGGCCGTCGTCGTCCGTCCAGTCCGCCCGGACATCATGGGGCTCCACACCGAGGGCCTCCGCGGCCGCTGTCCTGGCAAGGCTGGTCAGGGCCTGCGTGCTGATGCGGTTGTGTCCGCTCAGGACCCGCCCCTGGATGGATGGTGCGGCTGACGTCATGACGAGGAGCGCCGGCCGATGATGGCGTCCAGGACGCCGCGCAGGTCCAGTTTCCCTTCCGCTGCGCGGCCCAGGAGGGCGCCGACGGCCATAAAGAGGAGCGAGACCAGGAAGCCCCACAGCCCGAACTGGAAGGACATAAACGCTACGAAGGCGCCCATGGCGATCCCCACAACGGTCAGATTCACAGCAGTGCCTCCCTCTCGACGACGGCGATGGCAGGGGCTCCGGCCTTCGCCGGCGGCGCCACATAGACATCGGTTATTTCGACGTTCACTTCAATGACCTGCAGGCCGACGAGTTCCTCGACCGCGCGGTAAACGGCTGCCCTGACCTGATCGGCCAGCGAATGCAGGGGCGATCCGTAGGAGGCCACCAGGCTGATGTCCACGGCCACCTGCGTCTCACCGACCTCGGCACGGACGCCGGTAGCATGGTCCGAACTGCCGACAGCGTCCCGGATGGCCCCCAGCGCACGCGACGGAGCCGAGCCCAATGAATAGACGCCGGGCACGGCACGGGCAGCGATGCCGGCAACTTTTGCCACGGCGGTCTCAGCGATCACGGTGCGGCCATGACCGGGCACGGGCGCCTGGCTGGCGGCATGGTGGCTGGTAGCAGGCTGGCTGGTAGCATGCTGGCGCTCGACGCCCGCATCGGGTTGTGGGTTCTGGTATTCCATCAGACACTTCCCCTTCTGTTGTTCCCAACCCTATCCCCTGCGTGTGGGAACGCACGGGAATCCGTGGCGAGTCAGGCCAGCTTCCGGCCGGTCAGCGTAAATCCGGTCTTTCCGCCTTCGCTGAACACCGAAGTGTCAGTGTTGGACCAGTCGGGCAGGAAGAGATCTGTGACAACAGTGCCGCTTCCGGGGGCGAACACTTCCACCGAGGAGGTATCGAGCAGGATCCGCAGCTTCAGTTTTCCGTCCACGAGCGGGACGCTCACCTGGTGGTAGGGGCTGAACTTGTCCGAAAAGTTTGAGGTCCCTGCCGCGGACCGGTCAACCGTCAGCGTGCCGGACTGCGCCTTGTAGCGGATCTGGAGCCCGCGCAGTTCGATTCCGGCCTCCGCAGCACCGTCCGGCGTCAGTTCAACATCCAGGAGTTGGGACCTGGAGGAGAAGTCCTCCCCCAGCGGCTTGCTTTCATCGGCAACGGTGAGTTGCCGCTCGGAGGCAGCTCCACTGGACAAAACTCCAGCGGGGGCAGCGGCGATGGACGAGCGCAAGACGGGCCTGCCGCCGTCGTCGTTACTGTTGCTGCTGCCGCTGCCGCTGCCGGAGAGCGTCAGTTCGCGGGGAATTGCCATGGCGCCGCGCCACGGGGTGGTGGGCATCTTCTGGGCGTAGTCCCAGTTCCCCATCCAGCCGAAGAGGACTGGCTTGCCGCCGGGGGCTCCGGAGATGGTGGTGGCGGCGTAGAAGTCCGCGCCGTAATCCACCCACTGGTGGTCCTGCAGCGGAGCGTCCGGCCCGGCGGCACCCTGGGCGCGGAACGTCACGCCGTCGAACTCTCCCGTGAAGTACTGCATGCCTGAGCCGCCGGCTATGCCCCCCGGGTTGATGCTGAGAAGCATGACCCAGCGCCGCTCGTCGGTCCCCTCCATAGGAACCTCCAGGAGTTCAGGCATCTCCCACAGTCCGCCCTGGGCGCCGACACCGGAGAAGTCGCTGAGGAAGTCCCAGTGCAGCAGGTCCTTGGATTTATAGAGCTTCACCACGTGGTCGTCGGCCACGACGGTGGTCATGACCCAGTACTGCCCCGGCTCGTACCAGGTGACTTTGGGATCGCGGAAGTTCTGCGAAGAGGGTTGCAGATCCACCACCGGATTGTCCTGGTACTTCTTCCAGGTGCGGCCGTGGTCGAGGCTGTACGCGACGGACTGGGCCTGGGAGCCTTTGGGCAGCGGGGCGTTGTCCTTGTAGGCACTCGTATATAGGGCCACCATGGCCGGGTGGTCCTTGCTGCCCAGCCCCGAGGTGTTGTCCGTGTCCACCACGATCGAGCCGGAGAAGATTTCCTCGGTCTCCGTGGCCTCCATGGCCACCGGTTCTTCCGCCCAGTGCACCAGGTCAGTGCTGGTGGAGTGGCCCCAGGACATGTTGCCCCAGTCGTTGCCCTTCGGGTTGTACTGGTAGAACGCGTGGTAGGTGCCGTCTTCGTACACCAGGCCGTTGGGATCATTCATCCAGTTCTTTGACGGCGTCAGGTGCGCCGCAGGACGCCAGGGATCGCCGGCCGACGGCGTTGCGGCACCTTGGGAGGAACCCTCAGGAGGGTGGCTTCCGGCGTCGGGATTCACGTTCTGCGAATCAGGGGTGCAGCCGGCGGCTGTCACCGCCAGGAGCAGGGCGACGACGGCGGAAAGGGCCGGCCTGCTGGACCTGCGTCTGTCCGGGCTGCTCAGGTGCGGCCGGGAAGCGGTGAAGAAAAGCATGGGGATCCTAAAATTTGAGGCGGGGACGCCCGTGAATGTCACGGACGTCCCCGTTTACTGATTTCGCCCCGGTCAGGGGAGGTGCTGGCTACTGCTGGTGCCGGTCACCGATAATGCCGGTCACTTGTAGTGGCCGGCACCGCCGACGTTGAGGTTGGTGGGCAGGTAGCCGAACGGGCCAAGGCCGTTCTGGCCGAATGTGCGGTCAACCTGTGAGATTCCGTCGCGGAAGTTGATCTTCACGGTGGGTGACAGGGATCCGCCGCGGACACCGTTCACGTTGTCGATGAAGGACTGCACGAGGCCGCCCGGCTGCACGTAGTGCGAATAGGCCTGGAACTGCCGGCCATTCTGGCTGGGGGTCGGCCTTTCCGGGGATTCGGACGGCAGGTTCAGGTCAGTCGGCGAGGCCAGGGCCAGGCCGCTGTTGTTCATCGGCTGGTAGTCCGACCGGATGCCGTCGCCCACAAAGCCGTAGACGCCGTCGGGGCCGCGCATTCCGGCCGCGTAGGTGAACTGGTGGCTGATGGTGAACAGGTAGTACTTGTTCTTGCCGCCTTCGTTCTGGATGAAGATCTGCGGGCGTTCCGTCTGGTCGTTGACGCAGTTTGCGGACAGGACCGGCGGCAGGAAGGACCACTTGGTCAGGTCCTTGTTGTCCGCCACTGCCAGGCCCACGTTGGCGGTCTGGTAGTAGGCGCCGGAGCTGTTGACCTCGTTGAGGTTCTCGGCGTTGGGGTCTCCCGGCTGGTAGCCGAGGTCCTCAGCCTTGCACTCGTATTCTCCACGGGTGCCGCCGGTGTTGCCTTCGAAGACCATGTAGGTCTTGCCGGGGTGTGCGGGATCAGCGAACGTGTACGGATCGCGGAAGGCGAAGCCGGGGTTCTGCGCCTTGTTCTGGTACATCTCGCCGTCCGGCTCAAGGAGCTTGGTGTGCGTGAAGCCATCGAAGGTGACGCCGTTTTGGTCGGCGTGGATGTTGCCGAGGGCCTTGGCGATGGCAGCGTCAGGGGCGATGCCGCCGCCGCCGGCGTTCCGCTCGGCCACGTCGTAGAACGTGGTGGCCGTGTAGAAGACGTTGACGTGGTTGCCCTGCATCAGGCGGGTAGAACCGGACCATTCGGTGTTGCCGATGGAGGCGCCGTCAGCGAAGACGTGTCCGCCGTAGTTCCACTTGTCCGTGGCCGGGTCAGCGTTGGTCTTGCGGAAGAAGTAGCCGATCCGGGCGTTCCAGTGGCGCTGGTCGAAGCCGTAGCCAGCGTCGCGGTCGGCCACGAGGGAGAAGATGACGTCCCAGCCCTTGTAGCTGATCTGGTTCGCGTTTTCGTCCGTGAGGGACCAGGTGTCCCAGACCCAGACGTCGTCATTCATGGTGGGAAAGTCTTCGGGGATCTCCGGCATGGTGACGTCCGGGCTCATGGAGTTCACGCCGGGAGCCACTGTGGAGTCGCTTTGGGCCATGATCTGCTTAGCGTCCGCGCGGGTCCACTTCGAGGTGAAGTCCGACGCCGGGTCATAGGCCTGCTGGCTGTGCGTGCTGGGCAGGGGGAAGCCCGGGGTGGGGGCCGGCATCTGCTGCGCGGCCGGCGGATCCGCCGGCTCGTTGGCCTGCGCTGAGGGAACGGCCAGGAAGACCGATGCCACTACAGCTGCAGCCAGTGCCGCGGCGGCAGGGCGCCACCGCAGCATCCGGACAGGTTGGGGGTGCTTGTGCATGTTTTGCTCTTCTCGCGGAGTTGAAACTATTCGTGGAAGACGGGCAGGTGCCCTGTTCCCCGAAACTCCGGCAGCCCCGACGACACAACAGGCGTCATCGAGGACGCCGTTGTGTCGAGGGGTACGGGGCTTGGGTAGGGCCCCGCTTCGGGGCCAGGAACGATATCGCTTCCCTGGCCCGCCTCTACGCTAGGCAGCCGGCGAGGGCCTGCCAAACCGTGTTTCACGACCGAAATGCCACATGTCAGACATTTGATGCAAGCGCTTACATTTCTGATTGCGCGCGCGTGACACATCGGTTTGGCAGCGTCAAATGTTTCGGTTCGAATCTCTTTTGGTGAGAAGATTCACTCGCCGTTTGCCTGCTTTTCCCCATCGGTTGCTCCGTAACGGCCGTTTTGAAGCCCCAAGAGGGCTTCTACGGAACAATCGATGGGGTGCCGGGCGGCAGCGGGTGGCTAGGGGAACAGCGGGCGCGGCCCCCGAAAAACGTCGTCCACCCGCCAGGCGTCGAGCTGCCGCAGGCGCACGTTCCCGATAGCGGACAGCCGCACGGCAGTCCCGCCAAGGGTGGGATAGACCCGGGCTGTCAGGGGCTTGCCGTTGGCGAAGATCTCGACGGCGGAGCGGTCCACCAGTACTCGAAGGTGAAGCTTTCCGTCGGGCAGGTTCACTGGCCCTGACCGCTCTTCCGCGTCCACAGAATGGTCCAGGCTGCTGCCGGAGCGGTCCAGCCGCAGCCATGACTCCCCGCTGCTCCCGGCGGCGCGGCCCACCTCGATGACGGTCTCCTCGGCGGAGCTCTGGGTTCCGGCCGGAGAAACGCCGGAAGCCAGGATCCCGAGCCGGAAGACACTCCCCGGCTCCAGTTCAAGGTCCAGTTCCACGTCCAGCTGGTTGCCGGAAACCCCGGTGAGAACGTCGCTGCCGGCCACTTCGCGCGGCCCGATTCTGACGTGGTCCCGGCGGAGCGACTCGACCTCCGGGACCGGCGCAAAGGCCAGCTCCCCTTCTGAATCGAGTGTCGCCACGCGCGGCAAGCTCATCACGCCGGACCAGCCTGCCTCCACCATGGCCTCCTCCGTCCTGCCCTCCTGCAGCCACCCGAACATCACGCGGCGGCCGGCGTCGTCGGAGAACGACTGGGGCGCGTAGAAGTAGCGTCCGCCATAGTCCAGCCGGCGCAGCTGCCGCGGGGTGTATGAGTCGCCCTCGTACCGCCCGGTCCAGTACAGCGGGTGCCGGGTGTCGCCGTCGTCCCAGGCGGAAAAGACGAGCACGTCATCGGCCGCACCGCCGTCGGAACCGAGCGTCCCGGAGCCGGCGCGGAACAGGTCCACGCACTCCCACATGGTCCCTTCCCAGTCCGTCGCCGCGGGATCTCCGGCGGACGCGTCGCCGATGAACAGCGGCCCGATGTAGTCCCAGGTCCGGAGGTCAGCCGACTCGTAGAGGAACGCCGTGCCGCCGCGGCCCCGGATGCCCGAGCCCACCAGCTGGCGCCAGCGGGAACCCTCACGCCACACGCAATGGTCCCGGTAGGCGGTGACGTCCACTCCGGCCGGCGGGGCGGCGATCACAGGGTTTTCCGGGATTTTGGTCCAGGTGCGCAGGTCCGGCGAGCCGACCGCCACACAGGGCAGTTCGCGTTCGCCGCTCCGTCCTGAATACACCAGGGTGGGCGTGCCGCCGTCGTTCACCAGCACCCCGGACCAGCAGCCGTCAGCGTCCGGGGAGTCCGGCCCGTCCGTGGGTTCCAGCGCGACTGGCTGATCCGTCCAGGTGACCAGGTCCGTGCTGGTGGCGTGGCCCCACATGATGCGGTGGTGGAAGGCGCCCTCCGGGTTGTACTGGTAGAAGAGGTGGTAGGTGCCGTTCCACTGGCTGACGCCGTTGGGATCGTTGAGCCAGCCTGCGGGCGAGACGAAGTGGAAGCGGGGCCGGTGCGGGTCCGCCTCGGCGCGGATCACGAGTTCGTCCTGCGGCACGGTGGCCAGCGGGTGGGCCAGGCCGGTCATGCGGAAACCATTTCTTCCAGGGGGTCGGTGGCCAACGCGTGGCTGGATGCAGCGGCCGGCGGCCGGTACAGGTGGCAGCGGACCCAGTGCCGGTGGGCGGGATCGCCCACCTGGTGCCGCACGGGTTCGGCGGAGGAGCACCGCTGCTGCGGGTCGCCGTCGTAAGCGCACGACGCCGGTTCCATCACCGCCGCCCGGAGCGCGGCCCGCTCGGTTGGATCGTAGGATCCGGTGCGGGCAGGGTCCGGAACGGCCGATACCAGCAGCCGGGTGTAGGGGTGGGCCGGGTTCGCCAGGAGATCAAGCGATTCACCCTCCTCCACGAGTTCGCCGGCGAACATCACGGCGATGCGGTCGGCGAGGTAGCGCGCCGAGGCAAGGTCGTGGGTGATGTAGAGCATGGAGATGCCCTTGTCGTCCCGGAGCCCGCGCAGCAGGTTGAGGATGCCGATCCGGACCGAGACATCCAGCATGGACGTGGGCTCATCGGCGAGGATCACCTCGGGTTCCACGGCCAGGGCCCGGGCGATGGCCACGCGCTGGCGCTGGCCGCCGGAGAGCTCATGGGGGTAGGAATTGAGCATGTCCGGGGTGAGTCCCACGGTGGTCATCAGTTCATCCAGCCTGGTCCGCAGCTGGTCCGGGGTCCCGGCTTTTCCGTGCAGGGTGAGGGAACGCGTCAGGAAGTGTTCGATCCGGTGAACCGGATTCAGGGAGCCGAAGGGGTCCTGGAACACCATTTGCAGCTGTGCCCGGTATTCCCTGGATGCCTGGAACCGGTCCCGTTTCAGGACGTCCGTGCCGTCCAGCAGGATCTGGCCGGAGGTTGGCTTTTCCAACCGCGCAATGCAGCGGGCGAGGGTGCTCTTCCCGGAGCCCGACTCCCCCACGAGGGCCACGATTTCGCCCCTGCCGATGCTCAGGTCCACCCCGCCGAGGGCTCTCACTGTGGCACGGGAGAACAGGCCGCCGCTGTGGAAATCCTTGACCAGGCCCCGTACCTCCAGGGCCGGGGCTTCCAGGGCCGGTGATTCGCTGTGCTTGCTCATGAGTGAGCTCCTTCCAGGGCAGGCTGGTTCTGGGCAGTCAGGGCCTGAGGAATCTGGTCCGGGGAAACCGGGGCGACGAAATGGCCCGGAGCCGCTTCCCGGAGGTCGGCGATGTTGCTGAACTTCACGCCGTCGGCCAGGCCGGTGAGCGGCACGCGCGGGCCCGTCAGGGGTGGGAACGCTCCCATCAGCGCCTGCGTGTACGGGTGGCGCGGGGCGGTATGGATGTCCCGGGACTTGGCCGTTTCCACGATCCGGCCGCCGTACATCACCGCCATCCGGTGCGAGAGTTCCACCATGAGGGACATGTCATGCGTGATGAAGAGAACGGAGAAACCCAACTGGTGCTGCAGGTCCTTGATCTGGGCCATGATTTCCTGCTGCACCACCACATCCAGGGCGGTGGTGGGCTCGTCGAGGATCAGGAGCGAAGGCTTCAGCGCCACGGCCATGGCGATGACCGCGCGCTGGCGCATGCCGCCGGACAGCTGGTGCGGGTAGGACTTCAGCCGGGCGGGATCGATCCGGACCAGTTCCAGCAGTTCCGCGGCCCTCCTCAGGGACTCCTTGCGGGAGTAGCCGGCATGCGTGGTGAAGATGTCGACAATCTGGTCGCCGATGGTCATCACCGGGTTGAGCGAGTTCATGGCCGACTGGAAAACCATGGCCACGTCCTGCCAGCGGAACCGGCGGAGCTCTTCCTTGCCCAGCGAAAGGACGTCCCTGCCGCCGAAGCGGATGCTGCCGCCGGCGATCTCCGCGGGGTCGCGCAGCAGCCGCATGATGGCGTTCGCGATGGTGGATTTGCCGCAGCCGGATTCGCCGGCCAGGCCGAAAATCTCGCCGGCGCCGATGCTGAAGGAGACGCGGTCGACGGCGGTGGTGGACCGGGTATCGCCGCGGTACTTCACGGTGAGGTCCTTGATCTCCAGGACGGGCTGGTGCGAGCCGAGGGAGGTCTGGGAGACGGTCATGCCGCTGCTCGCTTTCCGGTGGGGACGGGCTTGGTGGGGACGGGCTGGGTGAGCTTGGGCCTGTCGGACTTGGGTTTGCGGATTTTCCGCAGCCGCGGGTTGGTGACTTCGTCCACCGCGTAGTTGATCAGCGCCAGCGAGAAGGCCACCAGTGCGATGCACACGCCGGACGGGACAAAGACCCACCAGCTGCCGGTCAGCAGCGCACCTTCGTTGCCGGCCCAGTAGAGGTTGTTGCCCCAGGAGACCGTGCTGACATCGCCCAGGCCCAGGAACTCGAGGCCGGCCTGGGCGCCGATGCCGTAGATGATGCAGGCCAGCAGCGTGCCCATAACAATGGAGGCCATGTTGGGCAGGATTTCGCCGAACATGATCCTGAGCGGCCGTTCGCCGGTAACCACGGCAGCGGCCACAAAGTCCTTGGACCGGATGGACAGCGCCTGCGAGCGCAGCACCCGGGCGGAGCCGGCCCAGCCGGTGACCACCAGGACCAGAATTACGGTGCCAAGACCGGGCGGCAGGAACGCGGCCAGGATCACCAGCAGCGGCAGGCCCGGCAGCAGCAGGAAGACGTTGGTGGTAAGGGACAGTGCCTCGTCGATGAACTTGCCGAAATAGGCCGAGGCGAGGCCCACCAGGATGCCGATGAACGTGGAGGCGAACCCCACGGTCAGGCCCACAAACAGGGAACTGCGGGAACCATGGATGGTCAGGGCCAGGACGTCCTGGCCCTTGGCCGTGGTGCCCAGCCAGTATTCGGCGTCCGGCTCCTGTGACGCCATGCCGGTGATCTTGGACGGGTTGTCCGGGAACAGCACAGGGGCCAGAAGCGCCAGTGCGATGAAAACGAACAGGATGGCCGCGCCGGTCATGGCCTTCTTGTTGGTCAGCAGCCCGTGCAGGAGGCTCCGGTTGGATTGCCGGACGGAAACCGCGGGCGGAAGCCCTGTACCGCCGTCGGGCGTTCTGCCGGTGAGTGGATCTGCGAGTGTCCCGCCGGGCAGGGTGGAAGCGGTGTTTGCGATGGAAGTGGTCATGATCAGTCCTAGTTGCTGCGCACGCGCGGGTCGAGTCGGACGTAGAGGATGTCCACCAGGAAGTTGGCCAGCAGCACGGCGGCCGTGATGGTCAGGAACAGGCCCTGCATGAGCGGGTAGTCGAGTCCTTGAACGGCGGCCAGCAGCTGATAGCCGACGCCTGGGTAGGCGAACACCACCTCGGTCAGGAGGGCACCGCCCACCACAAACCCCAGGCTCATGCCGAAGGCGGTCACGGACGGCAGCATCGCGTTGCGGGCTGCGTAGCGGAACATGATCCGGCCCGGGCGCAGGCCCTTCGCCTCCGCCATGGTGATGTAATCCTCGGCATTGGTGGCGATCATCGTGTTGCGCATTCCCAGCATCCAGCCGCCGATCGAGACCAGCACGATGGTGAGGGCAGGAAGCACCAGGTGCATGCCGACGTCGGACACAAACTCCCAGCTGAAGCTGGGCACGATGGTGTCGCTGAAGGCGTGCCGGATGGGGAACCAGCCCAGCGTGACGCCGAACAGGTACAGGGCGCCCATCGCGAGCCAGAAGTACGGAAAGGAACCGATGAAGATCAGCAGCGGCGGGAGCGCCGAGTCAACGGCGCCGCCGCGGCGCCACGCTGCCAGGATTCCCAAGAGGTTGCCCACGACGGCGGCGATCACCAGCGCGGTCCCGCCCAGCAGCAGCGTCCAGCCCACCTGCGAGCCGATCACTTCCGTGACGGGAGCAGGGAAGCGGGACATGGAAACCCCCATCTGGCCGGTCAGCATGTTGTGGAGGTAGCCGAAGTACTGCTCCCAGAGCGGGCGGTCGTCCACACCGAGCAGTTTGCGCAGTTGCTCGATCTGCTCGGGCTGCATCCGGTCCTGGTTCCGGGCGAACATCCGGGAGACGGGGTCGCCGGGCATAAAGCGCGGAAGCAGGAAATTCAGGGTGATGGACACCCAGAAGGCAATCAGGTAGAAACCCAGGCGGCGCAGGATAAAGCGCACGGTTTCCCTCCATTCGGGAATTGCGGAAAGTTTGGGAGCACACCCGGCGCCGGAACAGCGCCGGGTGTGCGGATCATTGCAGCGGCGGGTGGGACCCGCCATGAGGAACCTGACTACTTGCGCGGTTCCAGCGACGTCAGGACCAGGACGGTGGTCGGCGACTTCACCGAGAGGGTCGCGTAGGGATTGTCCTCTGTGGGCCAGCCGGTGAACCGGGTGTCGTTGAAGGCGCCCCATTCCGGGCCGGAGAACAGCGGCACCACGGGTGCGACGTCGTTATATTCTTCCTGGAGCTTGTCGGCGATGCCCTTCTGCTTGGACTCGTCGGCCTCCGCCGCGAACTCGGCGAGCAGCGCGTCTGCCTTGGCGTCCCCGAAGCGGTGGTAGTTGTCGAAGGTTTTGGTGCCGACTGGCTTGACCGTTGTGGTGCCCATGGAGGTGTTGAAGTACTTGTACGGGCTGGGGTCGTTGGCGCTCCAGACGATGCCCGAATCGAAGTCGCCCGTCTCGTAGCCGGCTACGACCGCGGCCCAGTCCGGGGAGTCGACCTTGGCTGTCACGCCGACCTCGGCGAGGTTCTGGGAAATCACGTTGGCCACGGAAAGCCAGTCGGATGAAGAAGCGCCCACGGAGATCTTGAATTCGAAAGGCGTGCCGTCCTTCAGCGTGCGCTTGCCGTCCGCTCCCTTGGCGTAGCCGGCCTTGTCCAACAGCTGGTTCGCAGCGTCCACGTCCAGATTGGTCCAGGTGCAGTTGTCCTTGACGCTGGCGTTCTTCCACTTTTCATAGTTGCCGGACAGGCCCGTGCAGTCGGCCGGCTTCGCGTAGCCGCTCATGCCGATTTTGGTCACCTGGTCCCGGTCCACGGCCATGCTGAGTGCCTTGCGGACGTCAACGTCGTTGAACGGTGCCTTGGTGGTGTTGAGTTGCCAGTTGATGGTCGCGCCCGTGGCCGGGAACCAGTACTGGCGGTGTTCCTTGTCCTTGGAGATGAAGGTCTTTTCAATGTTCGGAATGTACTGCGGCGCCCAGTCGACGTCGCCGTTCGCGGCGGCGAGGTTGGCGCCGTCGTTCCCGGCGAAAGCAAGCATCTTGATGCCGGCAATCTTCTGCTTTTCCGGCTGCCAGTAGTTGGGGTTCTTCTTCAGCACAAAGGACTGGGCCTGGAAGCGGTCCACCTCGGTGTACGGGCCGGTGCCCACTGGCGTGGCGTTGGCGTCCTTGCCCGGGTCAGCAAGCGCGGACCAGATGTGCTTGGGCAGGATGGTGAGCTGGCCCAGGTCGTAAAGGGCCGGCGACCAGGGCTTGCTGAAGCTGAAGGTGACCTTGTTCGTGCCCTCGGCAGTCACCGTTTCGAGGTATTCAAAGCCGCCCTTGATCTTCTTCTGCAGTTCGAAAGTGTAGGCGACGTCGTCGGCCACCAGCGGCTTCCCGTCTGACCACTTCACTCCGTCGCGGAGGGTGAACGTGATGGACTTGCCGTCGCCTGCCGCTTGCCACTCAGTGGCGAGCCACGGCGTGGTATCTCCATTGGCCGGGTTGAAGATCAGGAGGGACTCGTAGATCGACTGCTGCACCATGGGGTTCACTGTGGGTGCGAACGGGTTGAAGTTCTGGACGAACGTGCCCATGTCCTCGCGGGGAATGGTCAGGAAGGCGCTCTCGGCCGAGGCGCCGGTGGCACCTGTTGTGCCCTGGTTGGCCGAGCAGCCCGTGAGCAGGAGGGCACCTATTGCCAGGCTGGCCGCCGTGATTCGGGCAGACCGGAGGAATCGCTGTTGTGTCATGATGGAGTTCTCTTTCCTCACTTCATCGCTGAAGGTGAAGGTGTGGTTGGGGTTGCTGTTCAGTAGTTGATTTGCCGTCAGACTGAATAGCGTTCTAGCAGCGGACAGTCGACCATTTGCTGATGTGCAGTGATCGGCTGTCCTGCTGTAAGGCTTGCGAGTGTCTGGACACCCAGCGCACCCATCTCCTCGAAGGGCAACGCAACCGTGGTCAGTTTCGGCCTGAGGTAAGCCGCAATGAGTTCCTGGTTGTCGAAGCCGATCACGGCGATGTCTTGGGGGATGGCGAGCCCGCGCTCCTTGATGGCGTCGTAAGCGCCCATAGCCATCCGGTCGTTGAGGCAGAACAGGGCAGTTGGCCTGCCTGCCCCAGCGGGATATTTGTCAAGAATTTGGCAGGCTGCCTCGTAGCCGCCGTCCGCCGTCGCGTATCCCGAGACTACAAGATCAGGATCGAGTTCCAGCCCTGCCCCGGCGAGTGCTTCGCGGCACCCGTCCAAGCGCCCGACGGCGGCGGGGATGTTCGGATCCAGGTTGATGACACCGATTCTGGAATGACCTGCCTGGAGCAAACGCTCGACGGCGACGCGGCCGCCGGCGCGCTCGTCCGGGACGATCGAGGGCAGCTTCCCGTCCGCGTCGAAGCAGTTGATAAGGACAGTGGGCACCTCATTGGCGCTTTTCGGAACGTGCACGGCCCGGTGGAAGGTGGCCGCATACAGAAGTCCTTCCACCCTCTGCTCCAGCAGCTTTTCAAATGCTGCATCCTCCATCCCCTGGTTGGGTCCTACGGCATCGGCCTGGTCTGAAGGGGCGATGAGCAGGAACCGGCGGGAGAGCCAGGCTTGGTCCTGTGCGCCCTTGATGATGTCGACGGCGAACGGTGCCGTGACGATCTCTGTGACGATGCCGTACCAGTCGCTCCGTTGGGAAGCCAGGGCCCTGGCGCCGGCATTGGGCCGGTAACCGAGCCTGTGGACCGCTTCGAGGATGCGCTGCTTGGTGTCTTCCGAAATGCTGGCGTTTTCCCGGTTACTGAGGACGAACGACACGGCGGTGCGGGACACTCCGGCGGCTTTGGCAACGTCCGCCATGGTGGCGCCGCGGTTGCTGGGGACCGCCGTCGTCGTTGCCGCGACTGCGCCGGCCTCCGCAGCGGGTGCGGGTGTGGTGCTGTTCGCCATTGAATGCTCCGGAATTTCTTTCTGGGGCCGGTCCAGCGACCGGCAACTTGGGTTACTAACGCGCGTTACTTGCGACGTGTGATTTAGGTTACGCGCGTTAGTTGATCGTTGTCAACGGCTTGCTTGAAGAACTTTCAGAACGCCGCGTGCTCGGCCTCGATGGTCAGGCGCCTCGTGCGGGCTTCCTTTATGACGCGCAAATTCGCCACGGACTCGCAAGAACCATGACGACACTCGAATATGCGCGTCGCAGGAGCATCTGCGCGTCGCAGGCGAGAGTGCGCGTCGCAGGCGAGAGTGCGCGTCGCAGGCCGGAGGCAGCCTCGTCATCGATGATGGGGTTAAAGAAGAAAAGCACCAGTTCCGAAGAACTGATGCTTCCCAGTGGTGGCTCCGACCGGCGTCGATCCGGTGACCTTTCGATTTTCAGTCGAACGCTCTACCAACTGAGCTACAGAGCCTAGGTGACATGTCACCTTGACCGCCGGAATTTCTTCTGGCAATCAGAGCGACCCTGACGGGACTTGAACCCGCGACCTCCGCCGTGACAGGGCGGCGCGCTAACCAACTGCGCTACAGGGCCTTGATTTCTTGCTTCGCGGCATCGCTACCGCTTTTTTCAAGGCTTCCAGCTTACCAGACGTTTTCAGCCTGCCAGACCAGTTCCTTGCGTACCCCCAACGGGATTCGAACCCGTGCCGCCGCCGTGAAAGGGCGGTGTCCTAGGCCGCTAGACGATGGGGGCCAGAACCCGTTCGGCACAAAATAAAAGGCTTCGAGCCGAGGCTCTCAGTCTTTCGTTTTGCAGTTGCTCCGAACTGGACTCTAAAACTATAGGGCCTTGGCGCGAATAACTCAAAATCGGCCCTCAGACACCTGACTGACGCGGCCGGAACAGGCGAAGATGGACAGATGGATGCCGTCGCCGCACTCAATGAAATTGCTTTCTGGTTGGAACGGGAACGCGCTGCCACCTTCAAGGTCCAGGCCTTCCGGAAGGCGGCGGGAATCATCGCCGAGCTTGATCCTTCCGAGGTGGCTGCCCGGGCCCGGGACGGCAGGCTCAAGAGCATGAAGGGCATCGGCGACAGGACCTACCAGGTGGTCCGGCAGGCAGTGGACGGCGAGGTGCCCGAGTACCTTGAGGGCCTTCGCCAGCGCAGCGCGGCGCCCCTGGCGGACGGCGGGGCCGAGCTCCACGCAGCACTCCGAGGCGACCTCCACAGTCACAGCGACTGGTCCGACGGCGGCTCACCCATCCAGCTCATGGCAGACGCCGCCCGACTCCTGGGCCGCGAGTACCTGGCCCTGACGGACCACTCCCCCAACCTGACCATCGCCAACGGGCTCAGCGCCGAGCGCCTGACCGAACAGCTCGACGTTGTGGCCGCCGTCAACGCCGCCGCCGCAGTTGACGGCAAAAAGGACGGATTCCGGCTCCTGACCGGCATCGAAGTAGACATCCTGGAATCCGGCGAACTGGACCAGTCGCCGGACATGCTGGAGCGGCTGGATATTGTGGTGGCCAGTGTCCATTCGAAGCTTCGGGCAGACCGCGACACCATGACCCGGCGGATGCTCCAGGGCATCCAGAACCCCCGGACCAACGTGCTGGGCCACTGCACCGGACGCCTGGTGGAGGGCTCCCGCGGCACGCGGCCGCAATCGGACTTCGACGCCCGGGAGGTCTTCGCGGCGTGCGCGGAATCCAACGTGGCGGTAGAAATCAACTCCCGCCCCGAGCGGCAGGACCCGCCGGATGACCTGATTCAGCTGGCCCTCGACGCCGGCTGCCTGTTCTCGATCGACAGCGACGCCCACGCTCCGGGCCAGCTCGACTTCCTCCAGTACGGGGCTGCCCGCGCCGCGCACAACAACATTCCCGCGGAGCGCATTGTGACCACCTGGCCCCTGGAACGGCTGCTGGAGTGGTCGGCCCGGGATTGGCAGAAACTCGACTAGACGTGACCGATTCCCGCCAGCTGCCGGCGTCGCCGCGGGGATAGATTGGCAGCATGGCTTCAAGCACCCCTCCCAGCGCCGCAACAACAACGCCGCTTCGCCCACCACCTGGCCGAACAAATGCGCTCGGCGTCGCCGCCGTGGTGGTCACCGTGGTGCTCTGGGCATCGGCGTTCGTGGGGATCCGGGCCATCGGCCCCACCTTCTCACCGGGATCCCTAACCCTGGGCAGGCTGGCGGTTGCCGCCGTCGTGCTCGGTGCGCTGGTGCTGCCGCAGCTGGCCAAGAGCAGAGCGCTGCCGCAAGGCCGCGAATGGTGGCCCATCCTGGGGTACGGCGTGATGTGGTTCGGCGGCTACAACGTGGCCCTGAACGCGGCGGAACACCTGCTGGACGCCGGGACCGCCGCGCTGTTGATCAACGTCAACCCCATCCTCGTTGCCATCATGGCCGGATTCTTCCTGAAGGAGGGCTTCCCGCGCTGGCTGATAATCGGCAGCCTCGTGGCGTTCGGCGGGGTGGCGCTGATCGCGCTCGGATCCGGCTCAGGTTCCGGGGAACGTTCGACGGCGGATGTGGCGGGCGTGCTGCTCTGCCTCCTTGCCGCCGTGCTCGCCGCCGTCAGCGTCATCATCCAGAAGCCGGTGTTGCGGAAGTTCCCGGCGGGCCAGGCCACCTGGTTCGGCATCATGGTGGGGGCCGTCTGCTGCCTGCCCTTCAGCGGCCAGCTGGTGTCCGAACTGCAGTCGGCCCCGCTGCCGGCAACACTGGGCCTGGTGTATCTGGGCGTCTTCCCCACCGCCATTGCATTCACCACGTGGGCCTACGCGTTGTCGCTGATTGACGCCGGAAAACTGGCGGCCACCACCTATCTGGTGCCGGGCACCACCATCCTGATCTCCTGGCTGATCCTCAGCGAAGTCCCCGCCGTGCTGGGCCTGGTGGGCGGGGTGGTCTGCCTGGTGGGTGTGGGCCTGACGCGCCGCAGGTCCCGGTAGGGGCTCCATTCACCGCGGCACTGCTGTGCCCGCGATGATCGGCGTGGCCAGGGCAACAGCCGCAGCGTCCAGCCTGCTGACTTCCGTGAATTCAAACCCGGCCTCGCCGATGGATGCCACCGTGTTCCGGTTGAGGTGGCAACCCGGCGCCACACAGCGACCCCACAAACCGTCCAGCCTGTCCTGCCAGCGGGCCGCACGGCCCTGTCCCCGGACATGTTCCAGCACCGCGAGGGTACCTCCGGGTTTGAGCACCCTGCGGGCCTCCAACAGAGCAAGCCGCTGATCCGGCACCGAGCACAGCACCAGGGTGAATACGACGGCGTCAGCTGTGCCGTCCGGCAGCGGCAGGTGCTCCGCATCGGCGTCGGAAACCTCCACCGGAACGGGCGACTCCCCCAGACGTGCCCGCAATCTGGCCCGCATGTAGGGGTCCGGTTCCACGAGGATTACCCGGTCAGCGTGGCGGAAGTGCCGCAGGTTGGCCCCGGTGCCTGCGCCGACGTCCACCACGGTTCCCGCCAGCGGGGAGAGCAGCCGCGCCCGGCGCGGAGACAGCTCCCTGCACTCTACAGAGGCCGACAACGTGTCGTACATGGCGGCAAAAAGGCGATGGCGGACGGACATCCGGCTCCTCACAGGCGGTCAGGGATGGGACTCAGTATGCGCGCCAACCCGGCTGCGGACTAGAGTCTGCTTATGCCCGTCAACCTGCCGCCCGGCCTGCCCATCATCCCGGATGGCCCGCAAGAGTCCGGTCCGTTTGAGATGTCCGCTGACGATTTCGAGGCCGCCGTCACGGATGCCCTGGGCCTGATTCCCGCCAAGCTTGCGGCCGCCATGGACAATGTAGCGGTGTTTGTCGAGGACGACTACGTGCCCGGCCCGGGCGAGGACCCGGACACCGTTCTGCTGGGCCTCTATGAGGGTGTCCCCTTGACGGAGCGGGATTCATGGTGGGACGCCGGTTCACTGCCGGACCGGATCACCATCTTCCGCCAACCCATCCTGGACATCTGCGGGTCACGCGACGAGGTGATCCAGGAAGTGGCCGTGACTGTGGTCCACGAGATCGCCCACCACTTCGGCATCGATGACCGGCGGCTGCACGAGCTCGGCTGGGACTAGCCTTGTAGGCATGGGACACGACCACAGCCACACACACGGGATCACGGCAACAGGCCGGCACCGCAAACGGCTCATCGCCGTCCTGGCCATCACCCTGGCGGTGGTGGTGGTCCAGGTGATCGGCGCGGCACTGTCCGGATCATTGGCCCTGCTGGCTGATGCCGGCCACATGCTCTCCGACGCGGCAGGCGTGACCATCGCGCTCCTGGCTGCCTGGATCGCCGGACGCCCGGCGAGCGATCAGCGGACCTACGGCTACCAGCGTGCCGAGGTCCTGGCCGCCCTGGCCAACGCGCTGATCCTGATTGTCATCTCGGTGGTCATCTTCACCGAGGCCATCCGCAGGATCGGCTCCGCGCCCGAGGTCCACACCGGCATCATGCTCTTCGCCGCCATCCTGGGCGCGGTGGCCAACCTGGTTTCGTTGCTGATCCTGCGCGGCGCCCACCAGGACAGCCTGAACGTCCGGGGCGCCTACCTTGAGGTGCTGGGCGACCTGCTGGGCTCAGTCGCCGTCATCGTTGCTGCCCTGGTCATCATGTTCACCGGCTACCAGGCCGCCGACACGATCGCCTCCGTGCTCATCGCCATCATGATCCTGCCGCGGGCCTGGAGCCTGCTGCGGGATGTGGTGGACGTCCTCCTGGAGGCAACCCCCAAAGGCGTGGAAGTGCAGATGATCCGCGAACACATCCTCAGCGTTGACGGAGTGGTTGACGTCCATGACATCCACATCTGGACGATCACGTCCGGCGTGCCGGTGTTTTCGGCCCACGTGGTGGTGGAGGACGGCGTCCTGAATGCCCGCGGCGCCGACCAGCTCCTGGACAAGCTCACCACGTGCCTGGGCTCCCACTTTGACACCGAGCACTGCACATTCCAGCTGGAGCCCGCCAGCCACTCGGAGCACGAATCGCGCCAGCACGCGTAGCAGGGCGTTGGGGCTGACATCCTCTGCGTGCTGCTCCTTCGTCGCTTTGACGCACGCTGCCGGATCCCAGCCCCACCACCAGGCCCTGCGGAGCGGGAGCCGATTCCGCGACACGCCGGTCCGGATGCGCCGGAATCGCACTCTTGTTGATTATGTTATTGATGTGACCAGTGTTGCCAAAGTGCACACGCTCACGTAGCCTCGGACTGCTGGGAGATCAGCAGAGGGGCTCCTTGTGCCGCCACCAGACCTCGCTCCCCCAGCCTTACTGCGTGCGAGGTTCTGCGAATGGGTTTGACCGGATCCGGCCTGAAGGCCGCCGTACTGTGCACCGCCGTCGTACTTTTCGGCACCATGACCCTCCCCGCCCAGGCAGCGCCGCTTCCAACAGTCCAGCGTCCGGCGTCGCCGGAACTTCCCACCCCGGAGGACATCGCCACAGCCAAGGCGAGTGAACGCGCGACGGCGGATCAGGTCGCCGTCATCGAGCGCCTCCTCGCAGACGCCACCAACGCCCAGCAAGCCACGTTTGCCTTGTCGCTGCAAGCCAACAACGCCTACGGCGAAGCGCTGGTGGAACTGCAGGACCGCAGGACGGCTGCGGAAGTGGCCACGGCCAAGGCCACGGCTGCGAAGGACGAGCAGGACAGGACCCGGAAGCAGGTAGGCCAGCTCGCCGGCGACCTCTACCGCAACGGCGGGCTGAACCCGACGCTGGGCACCTTCGTCAGCGGCAATGCCGAAGCTTTGCACCAGGCCGCAACGCTGGAAGCCATTTCGGCCAGCCGGAGCCGCGCCTTCGAAGCGGCCGCATCCGCAGCGTCCGCGGCGCAGTCCCTGACGGCGGCCGCCGACGACGCCAACCGGGCCGCCGATGACGCCGCCCAGAAGGCCGAAGCCCGCAAGGAAGAGGCCGAACAAGCCAACGCCACCCAGGCCAAGGCCGTAGCCGAAGCCGCGGCGCAACGGACAATCCTGGTGGATCAGCTGGCCCAGCTGCGGAACACCACTGTTGCCCTCGAATCGGCTCGCATTGACGCCTTGGACCGGCAGCGCGAGGAGGCGAGGCTCGCCGAACTTGCTGCGGCTGCTGATCGGGCTGCGGCCCAAGCAGCGCCAGACCGGCCCGCAGCCGGACCGGCCGCTGGCGGAAACCTGCCAGCCGCACCGGCACCCGCTCCAGTTCCAGCACCGGCGCCAGCTCCCGCCCCTGCACCGGCACCGCCACCCGCGCCAGCACCCGCGCCTGCTCCAGCCCCTGCCCCTGCCCCTGCTCCCGGGCCAGCACCAGCCCCAGCCCCATCGCCGGGCGGTTCCAATGAGACTGCCATCTCCGTGGCGATGTCCAAGGTGGGGCCGCCGTACTTCTACCAGTACGGCGGCGCGGGCCCCAACGGCTTTGACTGCTCCGGCCTCGTGCAAACAGCCTTCGCCGCCGCCGGCAAGTACCTGCCGCGCACCGCTGCGCAGCAGTACGCGGCTGCTCCCGTTCACGTGCCGATCTCCCAGGCGCGGCGTGGAGACCTGCTCGTCTGGGGCTCAGCGCCGGGCTTCTATCACGTGGCCATCTACCTGGGGAACGGCCAGGTAGTGCAGGCGCTGAACCCGGACGAGGGCATCGGCGTGACCCAGTTGAGCTGGATGGCCGGGATGCAGCTCCACCCTTACGCAGCCCGCTACTGACCGGGCAGGCGCAGGACATTCAGCCTCAGGACAGAACGTCCTTGGTGACGAACCGGCTATAGGCGAGCGCCCCGAAGACGGCGATGTAGCCCGCCTGCAGCAGCGCGTTGCTGGCAAAACTGTCCCACAGCACCGGTTGGCGCAGAACGTCCGCGAAGCCGAACCAGTAATGCGTAAACAGCCAAGGGTGCAGCCATTCCAACTGCGGCAACTGGTCCAGGACCTGCGAGACCACTGACAGCACCACAGTGGCGGCCATGGCGCCCACCGGGACCACCGTCAAGGTGGACAGGAACAGGCCGATCGCCGAGAGCCCTGCCAGGGACACCGCAAGGTAGGCAGCAATCAGGACCAGCCGCAGCGCGGCCTCAGGGGGCTGGACGACGTCGCCGGACAGGAGCGTCACGGGCCCAACAGGGAACAGCGACGCTCCGATCGCCGCCCCGGCCAGCGCAACGGTGACGGGAGCGGCCAGGCAGAACGCCAGCGCCCCGGCGTACTTTACCAACAACAGGCGCACCCGCCCGGCGGGCGCCACCAACAGGTAGCGCAGCGTGCCCAGGCTCGCCTCGCCGGCGATGGTATCGCCCGCCACCACGCCAATGGTCAGGGGAAGAAACAGCGGCACGGAGACCAGCATCGCCGTGACCGCGACAAACAGCCCGTTCTGGCTGATCCGGTCCAGGAAGGCCGGCCCCCTTCCTGGCGGAACGGATGACGAGAGCCGGACGGCGACGGCGATCAGCACCGGTATCGCGGCAAGCGCCAGCAGCATGGCCGCGGTCCGGCGACGCCGGAACAGCGTCTTCAGCTCAGACGCCAGCAGGGACAGGCTCGACGGCGCACCTGGAGCGCTCCTGAGCCCAGAACCACTAGTGGCATCGGAACCACTGCTGGTTTCGGAACCACTGCGGGCATCAGGAACGCTGCTGGCTGAAGGGAAACTACGGGCGTCGGAAGCACTATTGGGCAATGTCGAACCCCTCCCCCGTCAGCGCCACAAAGCGCTCCTCCAGGCTCTCCCGCTCAACAGAAAAGCCCCGCACGCGCACCCCGGCCGCCACGAGCTCCGCCACAATGTCCTCCGGGGCCGCCAGCCGCGACGCAGCGGCGACGGCGGTCAGCACGTCCCCGTCCGGTTCTGGCGTTCCGGCCTCAGGGCTTCTCTCCGGGGGCATGCCCAACCGCAGCAGGACCTCTCTGGCCGTCCCGGCGTCGGGCGTTAACAGGCGGATCCGGGTCTCACCGGCCTGGCGGAGCTCCGCCAGCGGCCCCTGGGCCACCAGCCGCCCGGCGCTCATAATGGCCGCGTGTGTGCAGATCTGTTCCACTTCTGCCAGGAGGTGGCTGGAGACGAAGACGGTGGCGCCGTCGGCGGCCAGCGACCGGACCAGGCTCCGCACTTCCCGCGTTCCCTGCGGGTCCAGCCCGTTGGTGGGCTCATCGAGCACCAGCAGTTCCCGCGGCGACAGCAGCGCGTTGGCGATCCCCAGCCGCTGCTTCATGCCCAGGGAGTAGGCGTGGACCCGTTTGCCGGCGGCGTGTGAGAGGCCCACGCGTTCAAGCGCGGCAGCAACGCGGGCGGTCCGGGTAGCGGGCGCCGAATGCCGGCTGGCAGCATCCAGGCGGTGCAGGTTGGCGGTGCCGGAAAGGAACGGATAAAACGCCGGCCCCTCCACCAGCGCACCGACGCGCGGCAGGACCTCATGCAGCCGCTGCGGCATCTGCAGGCCCAGGACGCTGACGGTTCCGGCCGATGCCGCGGCAAGGCCCAGCAGCACCCTGATGGTGGTGGTTTTGCCGGAACCGTTGGGGCCTAGAAACCCGAACACGGCGCCGTGGGGAACGGCGAGGTCCACGTTGTCAACCGCCAGCTGGTGGCCGAAACGCTTGGTCAGGCCTTGGGTCTCGATAGTCAGCCCGGCTGTCCCATTCCCTGGGGAAGGGGACCGGGCGGCGGCTATCCCGGCGGCAGCCGTCCCCCCGGCCGCGGTCACGCCGCGCCGGCGGCGGCCTGCAGCCGCTCCGCCGGGACCATCCCCACAAAGATCCTGCCGTCGTCGGTCAGGAGGACGTTGACCAGCGCCGTGGACAGGAGCCGTCCGCCAGGAACGACGACGGCGGCCTGGGACAGGAGCGGATCCTTCAGCAAGGATTCAGTCAAGGCAGCCCCTTGCCCGCCGGGTGCCGCGGGGAACCCGATCACCGTTTCCCAGCCCTTGCCGGTCACCGTTGGCCGGGGTGCGTCGCGGTGCCGCAGGCTGGCGTCGCTGCCGGGAATCTTATCCGGGGCGGGGAGCTGCTTCGGCGGCGCGGTGGGCTGATCCGGCGCAGTGGGCTGGTCCGGGGACGCGGGCTGGTCCGGGCCGCTGTCTGGAACCACGCCGGGCGTAATCCCACCGGGACTGGGCGGGAGGGCTGGCATGCCGGGCATATACGGGACCGGCGGCACTGGCAGCTCTTTGACAGTGGCGCCCGGCGGGGCAACAAACGTAAACACGGAGTCGTCCGGAGCCGCCAGGGACAGGCTGGTGAAGCCGGCCTCAAAAGCCGGTTCCGCCTGGCCGCGTGCCATCACAGTTACCCGCAGCGGCATTCCTGTCTCGCCGTCGACGGCGATGGCAACTTTCTCAAGCAGCGTCCCCTGCGTCCTAGGCACCAGAGCCAGATTGTAGGCGGACCGGCCGGCGACTTCGACGTCCGGACCCACCGTCACCTCGGTGGAACTGTCCACGACGGCGAGGAATTTCCGGGCCAGGTCCTCGGGGGTGGGCGGTACTGGTGGGCCGGGCAGGATCTCGCCGGGCAGGATGGGCATAGGCAGAACGGGCGCGGGCAGGTCCCGGCCCGGCAGGTCGCCGGGCAGTGCGGGAGGTTCAGGCAGGGCGGGAGGTTCAGGCAGGGCGGGAACTCCGGGCACAGGCAGCGGCAGGTCGCTGGCGAACGCCGGCAGGGCCAGGTGGGAGGCGCTGTTGTCCTTGGAGTTGTAGAACCACACGTCGTTGTCGCGCCGGATGACGTCGCGTTCAGCGAGCCGGTCCATCACTTGGACCCGCATCTTGGTTGGCCCGTCCATAAAGATCCGGGCGGTGTGCTCGCCGGTCAGGAACTCCAGGACCGACGCGGCCCCGCCGGCCGACACCGGTCCGGAGCTGGGACCGGCGGCCGGCAGCTCGGGCAGGCCCAACTCGGCGGACTGCTGGACTGTTCCGGAGAATGACTTGGTGTTGTGCTGACCCAGGAGGGTCAGGACCTCAGCCGGAGACTTTTGTGGCAGCGGATCGCCGGCCCGCGCCGGAATGGATCCCACCAGCACACCGGCGGCGATCACTGCAGGTACAGCTGCGGCAGGCACCCAGCGCAGCCATGCGCGGTTCATGCCAGCCCTGCTTCATCCTTGGAGCCCATACTTCAGGTTACGCCTGGGGACCGCCGCCCGCACACGCCCTTCTGGAAGTCATGCCGAGGGCACTCAGGCTACGACGGCACCACGGTTCCGGCGCCGCCGTCGACCGTTATTTCCTGCCCGGTGAAGATCCGGAGCGTGGCGTCCGGGACGCCCACCACCGCCGGGATGCCGTACTCCCGCGCCACCACGGCCCCATGGGAATTGGGTCCGCCCATCTCCATCACCAGTCCGCCCGCGGTGAGGAACAACGGCGTCCAGCCGGGGTCCGTGGACGGCGCCACCAGGATTTCACCCGGTTCCAGGTGCGCGCCCACCGGGTCGAGGATCACGCGGGCTGTCGCCGTGACAACACCGGCCGACGCCGGGCTCCCGCTCAGTGCCCCCGGCACCGGGGATGCCGCCGCAGCGCCGGCCACGGGAATGGCTTCCGGTTCCGTGCCGTCCGACAGCAGCACCCGGGGTATGTGGCGCCGTTCGAGTTCCACGGCGTAGTCCGCGCGCCGTTGCGCCACCAGGTCGCGGAGGTCAGTTTCTCCGGAACTGAGGCCGGCCCTGGCTTCGTCCAGGTCGAGGAAGAAGATGTCATCCTCGTCGGCCACCACCCCGGCATCGGCCAGCGCTGTGCCGGCCAGGGCCAGTTGCTTGCGCACTTCGGCGAGGCCCACCACCAGCTGGTATTTGGGGAGTTCGCGCAATCCGGCGAAAAGCCTGGCCCGCCGCAGCGCCGCCCGGACCACCGTCCCGCGCAGCCGCCCACGGATGTGTGCCTCCCCAACGAGGCGGTCAACGCAGGCTTCGGCTTCTTCCGCCGCGTTGCTGAACTGGTCGTCCGGCGCCAGCGCGGAACCCTCAAGCCGGAGGTAGTTGGCCAGGACACCCACGATGTGGGTGGGGTCATCGGACCAGCGCGGCATGCCAACGTCGATCTCGGCCACGGCGCGGTGCCCGTACTGGCCCATAAACCGAGCCAGCCCGGCCTGCAGCACCGCGGGCAGCTGACCCGAGTGGAACTCTTCGGCCAGCTCGGTGGGTTTCCGCTCCGTCACAGCGGCGCGGGATACGCCGTCGTTCCTAATCACCTGGGCGAGCCGCCACAGGTCCAGGTCCATCTCGGTGGTGACATTGTTGGGCAGCCCGCGGAGCACAACCTGCAGATCATCCCACCGGCCGCCACCCAGCAGTTTTCCGACGAGCGCCAGGGCGGCGAAACCCAGCGCAGGGAGCGGCACGATGGACGGCACCACCGAGAAAATGCGCGTGCCGAGCAGGTTTTCGGCGTGGTCCAGGCGCTGCAGCGGGGTGACGCCGGCGGGCGGTTCGAGGGAATCGGCGAACTCCCGCGCCCGCCGGTTGGCCCGCCGCAGAGCGGCATCCGGCCGGAAGACGGCCCGGAGCAGCGTCTCCGGCACCCTGGCATGCACCGCCGCCGGGACAACGTGCCGCAGCAAGCCCAGCGGCGTCCTGCGCGTCACGGAAAACCGCGGGTCCTCGAACACCCGGCGCAGCACCGTCGCCGAGCGGGCTTCCATCACGTCAAAGACCCGGGGAACGATCAGCCGGCCGGTGGTGCTGCGGGCTACAGCGGTCAGATCGAAGTAGATGCGCTGGCCCGCCACCGCATACGGCGACGGACCCTTATGTGGCTCGGGCACATCGAACTGCGCCGCACGGGCCACCGACGACCCAATGAGGCGGAAGGCTGCCAGGCCCATGGGTGTGATGGGGCGGGTCAGGCCCTGCGCCAGGCTGAAGCAAAGGTAAACGCGCGTGCCCTCCCCGCCGGGAGTGCCCACCCCGGCCGCCCGTTGCGGGACGGGGAACAGTGTGGTGATGGGCCGCGACTGGGTCAGCCAGAAATGACCATCGCCGGCAATGGCCCATTCAATGTCCTGCGGCGAGCCAAAGTGACCCTCCACCCGGTGGCCTAAGGCTGCAAGTTCGGCGGCCTGCTTGTCCGTGAGGCACGCCGCGGCCCCGCCGTTGCTGATGGTCAGAGTCCGTGTGCCGCCGCCGGGGATGGGCCGGACCGCGATGCGTTTGTCGCCAAGCCGGCGTTCCAGCACGCGCCCGGTGAGTGGGTCAACGACGAAATGGTCCGGGTTCACGGCCCCGGACACTACCGCTTCCCCCAAGCCCGGGCTGGCATCGATAACCGCCTGCTTCCGGCGGCCCGTCAGCGGGTTGGCGGTGAAAAGCACGCCGGCGGCGGTGGCGTCCACCATCCGCTGGACCACCACGGCCAGCGCCACCGCGGCCGGGTCGATCCCCCGGCTTGCCCTGTAGCTGACGGCACGGTCCGTCCAGAGCGAGGCCCAGCAGTTGCGCACGGCTTCCACGACGGCGGCAGCGCCCACCACGTTCAGATAAGTGTCCTGCTGGCCGGCGAAACTCGCCGACGGAAGGTCCTCCGCAGTGGCTGAGGACCGGACGGCCACCGGAACGTTGTCCCCCAGGGCTGCATAGGCCTGTTCGACGGCGGCGGCCACCTCGGTGGGGACCGGGGCGTTTTGGATAACACCCCGGGCCCGGGACGCCAGCGCAGCCAAGGCCGGGAGGTCGCCGTCGGGCGTTGCCTGAAGAGCAGTGTGGACGTCGGCGAGCAGGCCGTCCGTTCGATGCGGGTGGCCCGCGGTCGCCTCGCGGTAGGCCTCCGTGGTGAGGCAAAAACCGTCCGGCACGGGGAGCCCAGCGGCGAGCAACTCCCCCAGGTTGGCCGCTTTGCCACCCACCAGGGGAACCATTGCTGCGGTGACCGCCTCCAATCCGAGGATGGGTGACGAACTGCCGGTGTCAGGCATTTTCATGCCTCCTGCTGCGAAGGTGATGGGTCAGGCTGCGCCGGGGATCGGTCCGAACTGCGCCCGGTCCGCCAGCCGCGGATCGTCGCGGTCCGGAACCACCAGGACCGGACTCTTGGCATGGTGCAGCACGCCGCCGGACGTGGAACCCAGGAGCATGCCGGTGAACCCGCCACGGCCCCGGGTGCCCACGACCACGAGCTCCACGTGCCGGCTGGCCTCCACGAGGACGTCCACTGCCGAGCCGTCCAGCAGTTCCGACTCCACGGCAAGGTTGGGATAGTGGCTCTTGAGCCAGGCCATCCCGGCGTCCAGTTGGATCCGGATGTCCTCGAAGAGGGCTTTGCGGTCCATGGGGGCCGGAACCCAGGCCAGGGAGCCGCTGAACTGCGGCACCGCACAGATCACACGCAGGGTTGCCCCGAGCCGTTCAGCCTGGTCCGCAGCCTCCAGCACGGCGATGCGTGCCTGCTCGGACCCGTCCACGCCCACCACTACAACATTCTCGACCTGCTTGTGTCCTGGCTTGGCCTGCTCGGCCCTGATGCGCTTGTCTTCGGTGGTTTCGCCCAGCCGGTCCGAACACACCAGCGGCACCGTGACCGTGGGGCACTTGGCGTGAGCCGGCAGGGCGCTGCTCACCGAGCCCAGCAGGCGTCCCACAAATCCGCCGCGGCCGCGGGTGCCGAACACCAGCAGATCCGCTGTCTCGGACATTTCCAGGAGGACGCCTGAAGCGTCTCCGTTCTCCACGGACCCGTCAACGTCGATGTTGTAGCCGGAAACCTTGTCCAGCGCCTGCTTGACGATCGCTTCAGCGCCCTCGCGGATCACGGAATCATCCACGGTGGCGTACCCGCCGTCCAGCCCGGACGCCGCAAAGATCGGCACTGAATACGCGGTGACAATATGCAAAGGCCGACGGCGGCGTTCGGCTTCCCGGGCAGCCCACACCAAAGCGCACTGGCCGTGGTCGGAACCATCCACCCCCACAACTATCCCCACCGGAGCAGCCGAATTTCCGGCCCGGTCCTGTTCCG
The DNA here is from genome assembly GCF_054510915.1 of Pseudarthrobacter arbutini. Taxonomy (NCBI): domain Bacteria; kingdom Bacillati; phylum Actinomycetota; class Actinomycetes; order Micrococcales; family Micrococcaceae; genus Pseudarthrobacter; species Pseudarthrobacter arbutini. Next base: position 82,317 of record NZ_JBTNDQ010000020.1, read on the forward strand.
GATCCGGATGCATCTCTTGTGCGCCCATCGGGCCGCCTCCTCGCGATACTGCCTTATGTTGCGGCTATTCTGCCAGAAGCGGCGCCCTCCGCCCGCACCGGCCGCGATGTAGGCCCCGACGGGCTGGAGAACCCTGCTTCCACTTCTCACTATTCTCGGTCCGCAGACACTTAGCAAGCGGCTGCGGACCGCTGGATGGCGGGTTATCCACAGCCCATGGCAAACGGCGTGGCAACCGTATTCAACGATAAGAAGAATGTTTGTGTTTGGGCTATCCACGGCCCTGAATGTTCTGTAGTCTTCGAGGCACTGCCGGTCCGCCGACGCCCAATTCAGGTGCGTCCCGGGCCGGTGCTGCGGCCGGACTTTGGGGGTAACGGAACGCATGCGGGGCAACGCTGCCTGCATCCGAAAGCCTTTGAAGGAGGAAAACTGTAGTGTCAAGCATGCCTGTGAATGGCGGGACCGAACGGACCACCACGGTGATCATCGGCACGGGGCTCTCAGGCCTGGCTGTTGGCGCAGAACTGCGCCGCCGCGGCGTGGACGCGATTGTGGTGGACGGGCTCGACATCCTCGGCGCCGGACAACCGGCCAACACTGCTTCACTGCAGCGCTGCGACGCAGCAGACTCCGACTCCCTCCGGGAGCGCAACGAGATCCTCCGCCACCTGCGCAACTACGCCGCCAGCCACCACATGGATGTCCGCAACACCACCCGTGCGGTTCAGCTGACCATGGTGGGCGGCGCACAAGACGGAATTACTGCGGGAACAACCGCGGGCTCCCCGTCCGGCAAGTGGGAAGTCCATACGCCCAACGGAATCCTGCTGGCTGACAACATTGTGCTGACCCGGTGCGCGCACAGCCAGCTGCGGCGCATGCTCAGCGACTTCGGCATCACGGTTGGCCGCAACCTAGTGGCAGCCATGCGGCAGATCGGCATCTACCTCGTGGGAGTGGGCGAGCTCATCACGCCCTCACCCAAGGAAGTCCTGCGTCAGGCGAAGACCGTGGGCCAGGCCATTTCAGCAACGGTCCAGGCCACGGTCCACCCGGAAGGCGCCGCCGCCGTCTAGGCCTGTTCGGTTTCGTCGTCGCTGCCTGCGGTGAGGCGGCGCTTCGCGAGGATACCGATGGCCACCAGCAGCCCGACGGCCACTGCGGCAAAGATCACCAGGCTCCAGGGGAACGGTTCGGACGCGTCTTCGGCCGGGTCCGGAGCTGCCACGGTTCCCGGCTGCGCGGTTCCCATCGTGGGAACAGCGGCCGACGGCGATGCTCCCGCCGACGATGTTCCCGAGGGCGCGGCTCCCGCCGCCGCGGCGGTCGCCGTGAAGCCGAACGTCCCCTCGATCGGGTGGGAATCCGAGCTGACCACCCGCCAGGCCACCGTGTACGCCCCCGCCGGAGCGCCGGCCTTGAGCTTTTGGGTGGCAGTGCTGTCCACGATCTCAACAGCGCCGTCCGCCCACTCAGCCCCGGCGGAATCCCTGACGGAGAACTGTGCGCCGATGCCCAGCGGGTTCTTGTTGAAGGTGACGGAGACCTGTTCCGGCGTTGTGGCCACCGTGGCGCCCTGTGCGGGGCTGCTGGACTCGGCGGCATCGTGTGCCGACGCCGGGGCGGAAAATCCCAGCAGCGCGGCGGCGAGAACGAAGGTCCCGAGCACAACGCTCAGCAACTGGCGGCGGGTGGATCGCATGGGTGTACTGCTCCCTTGGGTTGGCGTACTTCAAGCCTAGGCGAACTTCCCCGCGCAGCGGCAGCGCGCGCTGCACCCGCACGCTTCCCGGGCACGCTTCCCGGGCACCGGCGCTCAGCCGGCGACGTAAGCCGCGAGATGCTTGCCGGTGAGCGTGGACTTGGCGGCCACAAGCCCTGCGGGCGTGCCCTCGAAAACGACCTTGCCGCCGTCGTGCCCTGCGCCGGGACCTAAGTCGATGATCCAGTCGGCGTGCGCCATGACCGCCTGGTGGTGCTCGATGACGATGACCGATTTGCCGGACTCGACAAGCCGGTCAAGGAGGCCCAGCAGGTTCTCGACGTCGGCGAGGTGGAGGCCGGTGGTCGGTTCGTCCAGGACGTAGACGTCGCCCTTCTCTGCCATCTGCGTGGCCAGCTTGACGCGCTGCCGCTCGCCGCCGGACAACGTGGTGAGCGGCTGGCCGAGCGTCAGGTAACCGAGCCCGACGTCGACGAGCCGGTCCAGGATCTTGTGGGCGGCGGGCGTGCGGGCCTCCCCTTCGCTGAAGAACACTTCAGCCTCTGTCATGGACATGGCCAGCACTTCGGAGATGTTGCGGCCGCCCAGCGTGTATTCCAGCACTGACGCCTGGAACCGCCGGCCCTCGCAGTCCTCGCACGTGGACTCGACGGTGGCCATCACGCCGAGCTCGGTGAAGATGACGCCCGCGCCGTTGCAGGTGGGGCAGGCGCCTTCGGAGTTGGAGCTGAACAGTGCCGGCTTCACGCCGTTGGCCTTCGCGAACGCCTTGCGGATCGGCTCGAGCAGGCCCGTGTACGTGGCGGGGTTGCTGCGGCGGGACCCCTTGATGGCGCCCTGGTCGATCACCACAACGCCGTCCCGTCCTGCCACCGAACCATGGATCAGCGAGCTTTTGCCGGAACCGGCCACACCCGTCACCACGCAGAGCACCCCGAGCGGAACATCGACGTCCACATTCTGCAGGTTGTGCGTGGAGGCGCCACGCACCTCAAGGACGCCGGACGGTTTGCGGACTGATTCCCTGACCTTGGCCCGGTCATCGAGGTGGCGGCCGGTGATGGTGTCGCTCCCCCGCAGCCGCTCCACGCTGCCCTCGAAGCAAACGTTGCCACCCGCGGTGCCGGCGCCGGGACCGAGATCGACCACGTGGTCGGCGATGGCGATGGTCTCGGGCTTGTGCTCAACGACGAGCACGGTGTTGCCCTTGTCCCGCAGCTGAAGCAGCAACTGGTTCATCCGCTCGATGTCATGCGGGTGCAGGCCGATGGTGGGTTCGTCGAAGACGTAGGTGACGTCCGTGAGGGACGACCCCAGGTGCCGGATCATCTTGGTGCGCTGGGCCTCTCCTCCGGAGAGGGTGCCGGCCGGGCGGTCGAGGGAGAGGTAACCCAGCCCGATCTCGGCGAACGAGTCAAGGAGGTGCCGCAGGCCTTTGAGGAGCGGCGCAACCGACGGCTCGTCGAATTCGCGGACCCACTCGGCCAGGTCGCTGATCTGCATCTCGCAGAGGTCGGCGATGTTCCTGCCCTGGATCATTGAGGACCTGGCCTCGGGGCTGAGCCGCGTGCCCTCGCACTCGGGGCAGGCCTGGAAAGTGATGGCACTCTCCACGAAGCGCCGCACGTGCGGCTGCATCGCCTCGACGTCCTTGGACAGCATGGACTTCTGGATCTTCGGGATGATGCCCTCGAACGTGAGGTTGATGCCCTCAACCTTGATCTTGGTGGGCTCGGAGTACAGCATCGTCTCAAGCTGCTTCTTCGTGAACGTGGCAATCGGCTTGTCCATCGGGAGTCCCATGCCCTCGAACAGCCGGCCGTACCAGCCGTCCATGCTGTAGCCGGGGACGGTCAGTGCACCGTCGCCGAGCGACTTGCTGTCGTCGTACAAGGCCGTGAGGTCGAAGTCGGAGACCGAGCCCATGCCCTCGCAGCGCGCACACATGCCGCCCAGGTAGACAACGTTCTGCACCACGGCCTTCTCCACCCGGCCGCCGGCCTTCTCGGTGCTCATCACACCGCTGGCCTTCCGCGTCGGGACGTTGAAGGAGAATGCCGTGGGCGGCCCGACGTACGGCATGCCCAGCCGGCTGAAGAGGATCCGGAGCATGGCGTTGGCGTCCGTGGCAGTGCCCACCGTGGAGCGAGGGTTCGCGCCCATCCGCTCCTGGTCAACGATGATCGCCGTGGTCAGCCCGTCGAGGTGGTCCACGTCGGGCCGCGCCAGGTTAGGCATGAACCCCTGCACAAAGGCGCTGTAGGTCTCGTTGATCATGCGCTGGGACTCCGCGGCGATCGTCGCGAACACCAGTGAGCTCTTGCCCGATCCGGACACCCCGGTGAACACGGTCAGGCGCCGCTTGGGGATCTCGATGCTGATGTCCTTGAGATTGTTCTCCCGGGCGCCCTGCACACTGATCAGATCGTGGCTGTCGGCAACGTGGGCCGCCGGGAGCTGCTGGACTGTCGATGTGTCAGTAGTCATGGTGTCTCCAACATTGCTCGGCATTGTGAGGTTCCTGACAGACATTCTAGGCGCGCACACTAGGCGCGGTCCCTGCCCTCTAGGATCAAGTAACCCCAACAACACATCCCGGAGGACTAATGCTTAAGCAGGGCTCTGCCTTGGACCGGTACTTCAAGATATCCGAGCGGGGGTCCAACCTCTCCCGCGAGATCCGCGGCGGCTTTGCCACGTTCTTCGCCATGAGCTACATCGTGGTGCTTAACCCCCTGATCCTCTCCGGCCCGGATTCCAGCGGCACCACACTTGGTTTTGCCGCAGTGGCCGCTGTGACGGCTTTTGTGGCAGGCATCCTCACTATCCTGATGGGCGCCTGGGGCAGGCACCCCTTCGCGCTGGCCGCGGGGCTGGGCGTGAACGCGTTTGTGGCCGTCACGGTCGCCACGAACCCGGGCCTGACGTGGCCGGACATGATGGGCCTGGTGGTCCTGTCCGGCGTGACCATGATGATCCTGGTCCTCACCGGCTTCCGGACCGCCGTCTTCAAGGCCGTCCCGGACGGGCTCAAGACGGCCATCGTGGTGGGCATCGGACTTTTTATCGCCCTGATCGGGCTGGTGAATGCCGGCTTTGTGCGCCGGATCCCGGACGCTGCCGGCACCACCGTTCCCGTGGGCCTGGGCTTCGACGGCAAGCTGCTGGGCTGGCCCACGGCCGTCTTTGTGTTCGGCCTGATCCTCACCATCGCCCTGGTGGTCCGCAAGGTCAAGGGCGCCATCCTGATCGGCATCATCGCCTCCACCATCATTTCCGTGATCCTGGAAATGACCCTCCACATCGGTCCCAGCTTTGACGGCACTACCGCCAACCCGCAGGGCTGGTCCCTCGTGGCGCCGTCCTTTACTGGGTGGAGCGCCCCGGACCTGTCGCTGATCGGCAAGGCCAACCCGTTCGGCGCTTTTGAACACCTGGGCTTCGTAGCCGCCACCCTGCTGGCATTCGTGATCCTGCTCAGCATCTTCTTCGATGCCATGGGCACCATGGTGGGCCTGGCCAACGAGGCCGGCACGGTGGACAAGGACGGCAACATCCCGGACGTGGACCGCGTGCTCCAGGTGGACGCGCTCGGCGCGATCGTGGGTGGCGGCGCCTCCGTCTCCTCGAACCAGATCTATGTTGAGGCCGGCGCCGGGATCGGCGAGGGTGCTCGGACGGGCGTGGCGTCCATCGTCACCGGCCTGCTGTTCCTGGTGGCCATGTTCTTCACCCCGCTGATCAACCTCGTTCCATTCGAGGCGGTGGCCCCGGCCCTGGTGGTGGTGGGCTTCATGATGGTCTCCCAGGTGGGCAAGATCGACTGGCAGGACTGGGGAATCGCCATCCCGGCTTTCCTGACCATGACCCTGATGCCGTTCACGTACTCCATCGCCAACGGTCTCGGCGCAGGCTTCATCGCCTATGTCCTGATCCGGACCTTCCAGGGCCGCATCAAGGACGTCCACCCGCTGATGTGGGCGGTGGCCGGCGCGTTCCTGCTGTTCTTCGCCGTCGGTCCCATCGAGGCCGCACTGGGCATGCCCTAGCCCTTCAGCACATACCGCCGCTCGGGCCTGCCCACGCCGTACTTGAGCCGGACCTCCAGCACGCCTTCGTCGTGGAGGTATTCCAGATACCGGCGCGCACTGACCCGGGACGTGCCCAACTGGACAGCCACTTCGGCGGCGGAGAGATCGCCGTCGGCCTCCTTCAGGGCAGCTTCCACCAGCTTCAGCGTTTCGATGCTGCAGCCCTTCGGCAGCGGCCGATCGGTCCGGTCCAGCCCGAACACCCGGTTCACGTCCGACTGCTCCGCCACATCCTTGGCCGAGTCGAGGCCCTGGTAGGCGCTGCGGTAGTGCTCCAGCCGTTCCTGCAGGTCAGTCTGCGAGAAGGGCTTGATGAGGTAATGCACAATCCCGCCGCGGAGGGCCTTGCGCACCGTGTCCACCTCACGGGCGGCGCTGATCACCAGGACATCCAGTTCCGGGGCCACTTCGCGCAGTTTGTGCATCAGGTCCAGGCCGTTGATGTCCGGCAGGTGGATATCGAGCAGCACGAGGTCCGGTTGCAGCCGCCCCGTTTCGATGACCGCCTGGGCGCCGGTATGGGCCACCCCGACGACGGCGAACCCGGGAGTGCGCTGAATGAACCCTGCGTGGACCTTGGCCACCATAAAGTCGTCATCGACGATCAGGACTTTGATCATTGCTGCATTCTCCGTGTTCGTTCCAGCCGGGCGGTGAAGACCGCCCCGTTGTTGTTGGTTACCGTGAGGTCGCCGCCGCTGCGCCGGCAGACCACCCGGGAGAGCGCCAGGCCGAAGCCCCTGCTGCCGCCGGGGCCCGGGTCCTTGGTGGTGAAGCCCTGCTGGAAGATCTCCCCCGGATCCCCGGCGACGCCGGGGCCGGAATCGCGGACGGTGACCGTCACGCCGTCGGCTGTGTCCTCCACGAACACCCTGACCACTGCCTCCGGAAGCCCGGTGACGGCGTCGAACGCGTTGTCCACCAGGTTCCCGACGACCGTGGTCAGGTCCCGGGACAGCTCATCATCAACGCGCTTCAGCCCCGATTCCGGGTCCAGCTGCAAGGTGACCCCGCGTTCGGTGGCGAGGCTCGACTTGGCGATCAGGAGTGCGGCGAGCGCCGGATCCTCGATGCGGCTGGTCACCTCGTCGTTGAGCCGGGTCCGGTCCAGCGTGGCACCGTTGACGAACTGGACCACGGAATCGTACTCCCCGATCTGGATGAGGCCGGAGATCACGTGCAGCTGGTTGGCAAATTCATGGGCCTGGGCGCGGAGCGTGTCGGTTGCCGTCCGGGTGGCTCCGAGTTCCCGCTCAAGGGCGGACAGTTCCGTGCGGTCGCGCAGTGTGGTGACGGAGCCGATGTCGCGGCCGCGCGAAAGGATGGGAACCCGGTTCAGCACCACCAGCCGGTCGCCAACGAGCACCAGCTGGTCCGGCTCCGGCTGCTCGCGCGTGAGGACTTCCTTGAGCGCGGGCTCCACGGACAGGCCGGCGAGCCGCTTGCCCACGCAGTCAGCGGGCAGGCCCAGCAGCGCGCGGGCACTGTCGTTGGCCACGGTGATGCGCTCGTGCGGGTCCAGCGCCACCACGCCTTCCTTCAGGCCATGGATCAAGGCCTCGCGGTTTTCCACCAGGCCGGTGATTTCGCTCGGTTCCATGCCCAGGGTCTGCCGCTTGACCCGGCGGGACAGAAGCAGCGAGCCGGCAACACCCAGCACACTGGCCACGCCGAGATAGGTGAGAAGGTTGGGCACGGCATCCCCCAGCCGCTCCAGGACGGAGGGATAGTTCCGGCTGATGGACGCGATGCCGATCATTTTTCCGGCGTCGTCGAGGACCGGAACGTGCGCGGACAGTTCCTCCGTGCCGGATCCGTCCACCACGCCGGTCCACGCGCGGCCTTCGAGCACGCGGCTGGCGCCGAGTTCCAAGGGCTGGCCCAAGAGGCTGGGATTGGAGGAGGCAACCACTGTGCGGTCGAGCTTCGCGAGCGCTACGTGCGAGGACCCCGACACCGTCCGCACCGACTCGGCCACGGCGGGAAGGGCTGAGCCGCCGCGGGGTTCGGCCGCGGGCAGCAGCGCCCGGACGGTGGGATTGGCACCCAGGGCTTCGGCAGCGGACAGCGCCCGGCGGCCCTCAACCCGTTCGAACGCCGCAGCCGACTGGGCGAGGGAGATGGCCACTACGGCCACCAGGACGGCGAAAACGATGAGCAACTGCAGAACCAGGTACTGCCCCGCAAGGGACATGCCTCTTCGTCGAGTCACTGTGGTTCTTTCCTCTGGTTGCGTGGTCTTGATTGTCGGGCCTCTGATGGTCAGGCTACCTGAACTATGGGCGCTGCATGGCGCCGGTTGGCCACCGGAAACGTGAACGCAATGAACTTAACTTTCTCTGCGTACACAAGAGTGATGCCCGTCACTTCGGGGCCTAGCATCGGATCACCAGTCAGTTTCTTGCTGATCAGATTTAGAGAAGAGGAACACCATGCGCCAGATCCGCGCATTGCGAATTGCCGCCGTCGCCGCCGGCATCGCCCTGATGGCCACCGGCTGCGGTGCCACCGGGAAGAGCTCTACTGACGGAGCCAGCTCCGGCGCCCCCGCCGGTCCGCTGACCGGGCTCCAGATCATGGTCCCCAACACCGCAGGCGGCGGCTACGACACCACCGCCCGCGTGGCGGCCAAAGTCCTCGAAGACGAGAAAATCGCCACGAACCCCGAGGTCTTCAATCTCGCCGGCGCCGGCGGAACCGTGGGCTTGGCCCGCATCGTCAACGAAAAGGGCAACGGCGACCTCACCATGCTTATGGGCCTGGGCGTGGTGGGCGCGAGCTACACCAACAAGTCCGAGTCCAAGCTGACGGCCACCACCCCCCTGGCCCGGCTCATCGAAGAACCCGGCGCCATCATGGTCAACAAGGATTCGCCCTACAAAACCATCGATGACCTGGTCACCGCCTGGAAGGCTGACCCGGGTTCCATCAGCGTTGGCGGCGGTTCCTCCCCCGGCGGCCCTGACCACCTGCTGCCCATGCAGTTGGCCGGAGCCCTGGGCATCGACGCCACCAAGGTGAACTTCGTGTCCTACGACGGCGGTGGAGACCTCCTCCCGGCCATCCTGGGCAACAAGGTGGGCTTCGCGGCCTCCGGTGCAGGCGAATACCTCAAGCAGATCGAATCCGGTGCGGTCCGCGTCCTCGCGACCAGCGGCGAGAAGCGGCTCGACGGCGTGGACGCTCCCACGCTCAAAGAATCCAACATCGACCTGGTGTTCACCAACTGGCGCGGCATCGTGGCCCCTCCGGGCATCACCGACGCTGACAAAGCCAAGCTGATCGCGGCACTCGAAAAGATGCACGGCACGGCCGCCTGGAAGGAAGCCCTGAAGACCAACAGCTGGAGCGACGCCTTCATCACCGGCGCCGAGTTCGAAAGCTTCCTGGCCGAGCAGGACAAGCGGGTGGCGGACGTCCTCACGAAGCTTGGCCTGGCGTGAGCTCCTCACCAACTTTGGCCTCACGGCTCAAAGGCCGCTCCGAGCTGGGGGTTGCCCTCCTGCTCGGGGCGGCCGGGGCCCTGGTCATCTGGGATGCAACCCGCATCGGTACCACCTACTCCCAGTCTGATCCCGTAGGACCTAAGACCCTGCCGTTCATCGTGGGCGGCCTGCTGCTGGTCTGCGCCGTCATGCTGGCCGTCAACGTACTCCGCGGTGGCAAAGGCGAGGCGGAAGGCGGCGAGGACGTGGACCTTTCCCACCCCGCCGACTGGAAGACGGTCCTGCCGCTGGCAGGCGCCTTCATCGCGAACATCCTGCTGATCGACTGGGCCGGCTGGGTCATCTCCGGCACCATCCTGTTCTGGGGCAGCGTCTGGGCACTGGGCGGCCGGAACTACATCCGCGACGGACTCATCTCGGTGGCAATGTCCCTCCTGACCTTTTACGGCTTCTACCTTGGCCTTGGCATTAACCTGCCCGCCGGCCTCCTGGAAGGGATTCTCTGATGGATGTCTTCTCCTCCCTGATGGACGGCTTTGCCACCGCCCTCACCCCCATGAATTTCCTCTACGCCGTGATCGGCGTCGTCCTGGGTACCGCCGTCGGCGTCCTTCCGGGCCTCGGCCCGGCCATGACCGTTGCGCTCCTGCTTCCGGTCACGTACGCCCTGGAACCCACCAGCGCCTTCATCATGTTCGCCGGCATCTACTACGGCGGCATGTACGGCGGCTCCACGACCTCCATCCTGCTTAATACGCCGGGTGAATCGTCGTCGGTGGTCACGGCCATCGAAGGCAACAAGATGGCGAAAGCCGGCAGGGCCGCGCAGGCACTGGCGACGGCGGCCATCGGCTCCTTCGTGGCCGGCACCATCGGCACCGCCCTCCTGGCAGTCTGCGCTCCGATCGTGGTGGAGTTCGCCATCAGCCTGGGCGCCCCCAGCTACTTCGCGATCATGGTGCTCGCCCTGCTTGCGGTCACCGCGGTCCTCGGTTCCTCGCGCCTTCGGGGCTTCGCGTCCCTGGGCCTTGGCCTCGCCATCGGCCTGGTGGGCCTGGACGTGGTCACGGGCCAGGCCCGGCTCACGTTCGGCGTACCGCTCCTGGCTGATGGCCTGGACATCGTGGTGGTTGCGGTGGCTATCTTCGCCGTGGGCGAGGCGCTGTGGGTTGCCGCGCACTTGCGCCGCACACCCCTGCAGGTCATCCCCGTGGGACGTCCGTGGATGGGCAAAAAGGACTGGAAACGGTCCTGGAAACCCTGGCTCCGCGGCACCGCGTTCGGCTTCCCGTTCGGCGCACTTCCTGCCGGCGGAGCCGAGATCCCCACGTTCCTCTCCTATGTCACCGAGAAGAAGCTCAGCAAGCACCCAGAGGAGTTCGGCAAGGGCGCCATCGAGGGCGTGGCCGGTCCGGAAGCAGCCAACAACGCTGCCGCGGCCGGCACTCTGACCCCCATGCTGGCCCTGGGCCTGCCCACCAACGCCACGGCTGCGGTAATGCTGGCAGCCTTCACGCAGTACGGCATCCAGCCGGGACCACAGCTGTTCGAGAGCCAGGGACCGCTGGTGTGGGCCCTCATCGCGAGCCTCTTCATTGGCAACTTCCTGCTCCTGATCATCAACCTGCCCCTGGCACCGTTGTGGGCCAAGCTCCTGCAGATCCCGCGACCCTACCTGTATGCCGGCATCCTGTTCTTCGCCACGCTGGGCGCCTACTCGGTGAACCTGCAGGCGTTCGACCTAGTGCTCCTGCTGGCGCTCGGCGCGCTTGGCTTCATGATGCGGCGATTCGGACTTCCCGTCCTGCCGCTCATCCTCGGAGTCATCCTCGGACCGCGCATCGAAAAGCAGCTCCGCCAGACGCTGCAGCTCAGCGCCGGCGACCCCGCCGGCCTTTGGAGTGAGCCGATCGCCGTCGGCATCTACATCATCATCGCCCTCATCCTCCTGTGGCCGCTGCTGTTCAAGCTGATCCGCCGGAACCGGCCGGCAGCAGTGCCGGCAGGGGTGCCCGCCACCCGCTCCGGCGCATCCGAACCGACGGATGCCTCGGGTGGCAGCGCCAGCCAGGGCAGCCACCGTGCCACCACTGGCGGCGACGGGGACGGCGACGGCTAACCAGTCGGCTACCCGGTCCTGGCATCCGCCCGGCATCCGCCCCGCCCCCGCATCCGCCCCGCAGCAGAAGATCAACTGACAGAAAAGAGGTACAGCCATGACGATTGTGGTGGGATACGTCCCTACCCCGGAGGGCGAAGCGGCCCTGACCCAGGCCATCGCCGAGGCCAGGAAGAGCAACAGCACGCTGCTGGTCATCAACTCCTCCAAGGGTGATGCCCTGGTGGACAACCGGTACGCCCAGGAGTCCGAAATGCAGGGCATCGAGGCGCGCCTGGCCGCCCACGGGATCGACCACGTGATCAAGCAGCCGGTCCGCGGCCACGATGCCGCAGCGGAGGTTCTTGATGCCGCGGAGGAGCACAACGCCGAGCTCATCGTGATCGGGCTGCGCCGCCGCAGCCCGGTGGGCAAACTGATCATGGGCAGCACGTCGCAGCGGATCCTGCTCGAGGCTGATTGTCCAGTGTTGGCCGTCAAAGCGGGCATGGCGGGCTGATCCGGGCACCACCTTCTATCCGAAGTTTGTTCGCGGGACCCCGCCCTGACGGTGTGGTCCGGCGAACAAGCTTCGGATTTTTGGCGTCTGGGCGCACGAAACAGCAGTCATCTGACATCCTAGGTCCTGTATCCGATACAGTGGATCGAGCCGTTTGGCACGAGACACAGAAAGTTCGGCACATGACTACAGCATTTTTGGAACGCCCCCTGGCCGCCGTGGCGGCCGTCGAAGCCGCGGCTTCCCTGTCCATCGACCTGCAGTTTTCCACAGCGCACGAGGTGCACGAAGGACTGGAGAACGCTGTTGCCACGCTGATCGAGCCGGCAAGAGAAGCCGCCTGCGGCATCCTTGTTACGCGCCTGCGCCCGGGACGCTTCACCGTTGCCCTGGACGAGTCGGTCCCATTTGGTGAAACGTACGAAAGCATTGCGGCCTGAGCTGATTCGGCCCTGGATCCGGGCTTCGATCGATGCTTCGATCCAGCCCGCGATCCACGCAAAGAGTCCCCACCTTCCGGTAACGGAAGGCGGGGACTCTTTGCTATTTGGTCTTGTGTTCCTAACTCCTGCGGACTTCTACACCGTCGGATTTAAGGAAAAGTTCCTTTTCTGACGGAGTGGCCGGCACGAGCCACAGCACGTTCCCGCTCTGCGATACTTCTTCCACTTCGCCCGCCGCAATGACGTGCGCGTGTTTGATGATTTCCACCCGGTCCCCGGCTTTGAGCGTTCCCCACTCCGAGATGGTGGCCGAGTGGACATTGCGCCTCGACAGGACAGCCCCACGTGCTTTCATTTGAACTACTACCCCTTTGTATACGTCCTGCGCCACAGCCTCTTTGATGTGACTTTTACTACACCTTCAGTTCTACTACACTTCCCGGCGTCGAATTGTTCGTGTTGCACCATATTTCGACATTGGACGAATATGGCGGCAGGACCGAAGGATATTCCCGGTCAGGCAAGAATTCCGACGGCGGATTCGGCGGCTGCCCGGACCCTTCCTGAGGCAACCAGACGGTCAGCTGCCTCCAGCTCCGGCGACAGGAACCGGTCGGTTCCCGGGCCTTCGACGACGGACCGCAGCACCCCGATCACGGCAGCGCCTGCCGGGCCGGGGGTGAGCTGTCCGTCGGACAGCTGCGTCCGCATGTCGATGGCACGGGCGCCCGTCACCAGTTCGATGGCCAGGACGCGGCGAAGGTTCTCCACGGCCTTGCGGAGCTTTCGGGCCGCGTGCCAGCCCATGGACACGTGGTCCTCCTGCATGGCGGAGCTGGGAATGGAATCCACCGACGCCGGGACGGCCAGGCGCTTGTTCTCCGAGACCAGCCCGGCCTGCGTGTACTGGGCGATCATCAGGCCCGAGTCGACACCCGGATCCGCGGCCAGGAACGCCGGCAGCCCGTGCGAACGCGCCGGGTCCAGCATCCGGTCCGTCCGGCGCTCAGCGATGGAGCTGAGGTCCGCAACGGCAATGGCCAGGAAGTCCAGGACGTAGGCCACTGGTGCGCCGTGGAAGTTGCCGTTGGAGCTGACGCGCCCGTCCGGCAGGACCACCGGGTTGTCGATGGCCGCGGCGAGCTCGCGGGATGCCACGAGGGCGGCATAGTCCACCGTGTCCCGCGCGGCCCCGGCCACCTGGGGCGCGCAGCGCAGCGAGTAGGCGTCCTGGACTTTGGAGTCCCCCACCCGGTGCGAGGCCACGATCGGGGAGTTCGATAACACACGCAGCATGTTGTCCGCGCTGGCGGCCTGGCCGGGGTGCGGACGCAGCGCCGCATGCAGTTCGGGCACAAAGACCTGGTCCGTACCCAGGAGAGCCTCGACACTGAGCGCGGCGGTGATATCCGCCGTCGTCAGCAGTTGGCGAAGGTCCGCGATGGCCATCAGGAGCATGCCCAGCATTCCCTCGGTGCCGTTGACCAGCGCCAGGCCTTCCTTCTCGGCGAGGGTGACCGGTTCGATGCCGTGCCCGGCGAGCAGCTCGGCGACAGGCGCCTCACCCCGCCCGCCGTACGTCACGCCGTCGGGCCCTTCCGCTTCACCCTCGCCCATCAGCACCAGGGCGCAGTGTGACAGCGGGGCGAGGTCGCCGGAGCAGCCGAGCGAGCCGAATTCGCGGACCACCGGGGTGATGCCGGCGTTGAGCACGTCCACCATGGTCTGCAGGACGACGGGGCGGACGCCGGTGCGGCCGGAGGCCAGTGTCTTGGCGCGCAGGAACATGATGCCGCGGACCACCTCGCGTTCCACGGCCGGGCCCATGCCGGCGGCGTGGCTGCGGATCAGCGATTTCTGCAGCTGGGTGCGCAGCTCGCCGGGGATGTGCCGGTTGGCCAGCGCGCCGAAGCCGGTGGAAATGCCGTAGGCGGGGGTCTCGCTGTGCGCGAGTTCGTCGATGTGCGCGCGGACCTTCGCCATCGTGTCCAGCGCCTCCTGGGCGATGGTCACCTGGGCGTTGTGACGGGCGACGGCGACAACGTCCTCGGGCGTGACGCCGCTGGAGCCGAGGGTGACGGTGAGCGGTGAGTGGGTTGTGATCGTCACTTTGTGATTCCTTCTTGCATGGGGATGCGGACGCCGCGTTCTTTGGCGACGTCGGTGGCGCGGTTGTAGCCGGCGTCGGCGTGGCGGATGACGCCCATGCCGGGGTCGTTGGTGAGGAGG
>NZ_JBTNDQ010000021.1:0-82353 GCF_054510915.1 Pseudarthrobacter arbutini
CTGCCGCCTGACTCCCAATTCCAAAGACAAACCGGTGGTTCCCGCTCGCCACACGGGCACCCCCACGCGCGCCGACCGAACGGACGTCACCTCATTTTCGGACTAGCGCCCACGCGCCGATCCAGGCCCTTTCCGCCGGCCCCTCTACGGGACCAGCTCCCCCCTACGGGACCAGTTCCCGCTACGGGGCCAGTTCCCGCGACAGGATCAGTTCCGGCTGACGGGTTAACCCCGCTCAGCGTGCCACCGGTTCCGTGGCGTCCAGCATTGCCAGCTCGTGCCGGCGCGGCATGCCTTCCCAGTCGCCGGGCACCAGGCAGGCAAAGGCTCCCGTGCGGACCGCGGTCAGCAGCCTCTCCTGCACCGAGGCCCCGGCCAAGAGGTCCGAGATGTAGCCGGCCACAAAGGCGTCGCCGGCCCCCACGGTGTCGATGGCGTTGACGCGGACAGCGTCCTGCACGTATTCCACCCCGTCGATCACGGCGGCACAGCCCGCGGCTCCCCGCTTGATGACAGCCTGGCCCGGCCCGAGGGCGGCGACCCAGCGGGCAAGCTCCAGGGAGTCGTCGGACTTTCCTACCGCGATGGCGGCTTCGTCGTCCCCGGCGAACACGATGTCCGCCTGGGCAATGATGTTCCGGAAAACGTCACGGGCGTCGTCGGCGGACCATAGCGCGGCGCGGTAGTTGAGGTCGAACGAGACATGGACGCCTGCTTCACGGGCAACGTCCAGGGCATATTGCGCCGCCCGGGCTGCCTCCGGCGAAAGTGCCGGCGTGATGCCCGTGAGGTGCAGCAGCCGGGCGTTGGAAATCCGCTCGGCCGGGATGTCCTCCCGGGACAGCCGGGAGCCCGCGCTGCCGGCCCGGTAGTACCAGACCTTGAGCTGGTCCATGGTGCGCCGCTCTTTGATCATGAGGCCTGTGGGTGCCGACTCGTCGCGCAGGGGGTCAACGACGATGCCCTCGGCGGCGAGCTCCCGCAGGACGAGTTCGCCGAGGCTGTCGTTGCCGACGCGTCCCACCCAGGTCACCGAGGTGCCCAGGCGCCGCAGCGCGATGGCAAAGTTGCTCTCGGAGCCGCCCATTCCCAGGCTGAGCGAGGACACCTGGGCCAGCGGGCCGGGCGTCTCGGCCTTCATCAGGCCCATCGTTTCGCCGAGGGTCACGACGTCGGTGAAGGTCACCGGGCACCCCTCGCCTGGACGGCGTCCGCCACCACGGAGCTGAGCTGCCGGGCGCGGGCGGTGAGGGCGGCGAGGTCGCCGCCGGAGAACGCATCACGGAGCAGCGGTCCGCCCAGACTGACGGCAAGCGCCCCTGCGGCGATCCAGTCCGCGGAGCCATCGATGCCGATGCCGCCGGACGGAATGACCCGCATGTCCGGAAAGGGCCCGCGCAGCTGCCCGATGTAGCCCGGGCCCACGGTGGAGGCGGGAAACAGCTTCACGGCCGTTGCCCCCGCCTGCATGCCGGTCAGCAGTTCGGTGGGCGTCAGCCCGCCGGGGAACACCGGAACGCCGGCCGCAACCGCAGCGCGGATCACGTCCGTCACCATGGCGGGCGTCACCAGGTAGTCCGCCCCGCCGTCGAGCGCCTGCGCGGCCTGGTCACCCGAGGTGACGGTGCCGACGCCGATTTCCGCGTCGGCGCCGAACCGCCGTTTGATGTCCGGCAGGAAGTCGAAGACACCATCGGTGCTGAGGGTCAGTTCGATGGACCGGACGCCGCCCCTGACCAGGGCGTCGATGACCGGCGCGTATTCCCGGGCATGCCGGGCGCGGAGGACGGCCACCACAGGGTTGGCCTGCAGGATGGCGGAAACGGGAGGGCTCTGCAGATCGCTCATCGGGCCAGCCACCCGCCGTCGACCGGAAGTACTACGCCGTGGATGTAGTCCGCAGCCGCGGAGGCCAGGAACACCACCGCGCCGGCGAGATCGCCGCCGGTGCCCCAGCGTGCGGCCGGGATCCGCACCGAGATCTGTTCATGGCGCTGGGCGTCTGCCAGCAGCGCCTCGTTCATGTCCGTGGCGATGTAGCCCGGCGCAACCGCATTGACATTCACGCCGCGGGGCGCCCATTCGTTGCACAGCGCCTTGGTCAGCTGCGCCACAGCGCCCTTCGACGCGGCGTAGGCCGGAACCCGCAGGCCGCCCTGGAACGTAAGGAGGGAAGCCATGTTGATGATCTTCCCGCCACCGCGTTCCACCATCGGGGTGCCGAAGCCCTGGCACAGCTGGAAGACGGCGCGGGTGTTGATGGCCATCACACGGTCGAAGTCGGACAGCGGGAACTCGGTCGCGTCGTGCCGGATCTGGGTTCCTGCGTTGTTGACCAGGATGTCGATCTGGCGTCCCGCGAGGGTTTCCGCTGTGGCGGCGGCCACGGACTCTTCGCTGGCCAGGTCCACGTGGACTGCAGCGGCGCTGACGCCTGCCTTTTCCGCAGCGACTGCCAGTTCCGGGGCCAAGGGGCCGCGCTGGAGTGCCACAACGCTGGCGCCGGCGTTGACCAGCCCGAGGGCAATGCCCAGGCCGATCCCGCGGGAAGCGCCGGTCACGGCTGCGGTTTTGCCACTAAGGTCAAACGGCGATTTCTCTGCTGTGGGGTTCATGAACTTTCCTGGGTTTTCGCGGCGGGCGCCGCGGCTGGACTGACAAAGACTTTGAGGACTCGTCCGGACGCCATCGCTTGGTCAAAGGCCTGGCGCGTGTCCTCGAGGGCGAACACCTGGGTGGGAATGCGGTCCAGGCCCAGTTCACGGCTTTCGATGAGTTCCACCGCGCGTTCCACGGCGGCCCTGGTGTAGACCCGGACGCCCACCACGGTGTTCTCGGCGAACGTCAGGGCCTGGAGGTCGACTTCGACGGGCTTTTTGTAGACGCCGACCAGCACGATGGTGCCACGGACACGGACGGCCCGGGGCAGCATCGCGGCGACCGCGGGGTGGGCGGCGGAGTCGAAGACGATGTCCGCGCCGTCCCCGCCGGTGGTGGCAAGGATGGCCTGGATGGGGTCGTCCCCGGGTGCCACCGTGGCGAAACCCAGTTCCTCGGCCACCTGGCGGCGGGCCTCGGAGGGCTCCGAAATGAGGACGCTGCCGGCTCCCTGGTGACGTGCCACCAGGGCCGTCAGGATGCCGATGGGCCCGGCGCCAAAGATCACCACCCGCTCGCCGCCGGTCAGGCCGGCCCGGGAAACCGCGTGGACGGCCACAGCCAGGGGTTCGGCGAAGGCGGCCTCCTGGAGGGGCACGGCGTTGCTGACCGGGACGAGCGCGGAGGCAGGCAGGGCCACGTATTCGGCGAGGGAGCCGGCGACGTCGATCCCGTACAGTTTCAGGGCCCGGCAGACGTGGGTGTCGCCGCCGCTGCACGGGTGGCATTCACCGCAGTGGATGAGGGGCTCCACGGTGACCCGGGTGCCCGCTGCCGGACCGGTCTCCGCCGCGACCTCCACGATGCCGGTGATCTCATGGCCCATGACCAGGGGAGCTTCGGCGCGGGGGTGCGTTCCGTGCAGGATGGAAAAATCGGAGCCGCACAGTCCGGTCATTTCCGTCCGGACCAGGGCCCAGCCGGCGGGGATTTCCGGCACGGGCAGCTGCCGCGGTTCGACCGTGTCCGGCGCCGTCCACACGGCGGCGCGCATGGTGCTGTTCAGGAGTTCTACGCTCACACCAACACCCCTGCGTTCATCACGTTGCGCGGCATACGTCCGGCGCAGACCTCGAGGACGTTTTCGATGGTGCGGCGCTTCAGTTCCGCATAAGATTCCTCGCTGTACCAGGCGGCGTGCGGTGTGAGCACGGCGTTTTCGCAGCCGATCAGCGGGCTGGTCAGGGCCAGCGGTTCCTCTTCGAAGACGTCCAGCCCGGCGCCGTAGAGCTGGCCGCTGGCCAGGGCGTCGGCAACCGCAGCGGTGTCCACCACTCCCCCGCGGCAAGTGTTGACCAGCACAGCGCCGCGTTTCATCTGCGCGAGCACGCCGGAGTTGATCAGGTGATGCGTATGGGAGTTGAGCGGAACGTGGAGGGACACCACATCAGCGCGGGAAATCACTTCCTCAAACCCGACGACGGCGACTCCATCCGCCGTCGTCGTACCGATTTCAGCGAGCGGGTCAGACCCGATCACCGTGTAGCCCAGGCCCTTGGCCTTGCGCGCGGTGGCCGCGCCGATCAGTCCCAGGCCCACCACGCCGAACACCCTGGTGGACATCCGGTGCAGGGGCTGAACGGGGAGCAGCGAGTGTTCCCCGCGCCGCATGCCGCGGTCCAGCCGGGTGATTCCGCGGGCCAGGCTGACGGCCAGGGCAATGGCGTGGTCGCTGACATCCTCGGTGCCGTAGTCCGGCACATTGCAGACGGCGACGCCGCGGGCGGTGGCCGCCTCGACGTCGAGGGTGTCCACGCCCACGCCGTACCGGCCGATCGCCTTCAGCTGCGGCAGGGCCGCGAGGACGCGGTCCGTGACGGGGGCGTACTGGACCACGATGGCGTCGGCGCCGGCAGCGGCGGCAATAACGTCCTCCTCGGTCCGGCACTGGGCAAGGACCAGTTCCACACCGGCGGCATCGGCAACGGCCTGCTCGATGGCGATGGAGTCGTGGTCGCAGTCGGTGATGACAATGCGGGTGGGCGTGGCTGGCATTACTTGGCGTCCTCTTCTGTGAGCAGGTCACGATCGACGGTTTCGGGGGCTTTGATGGTGGTGACGAGGCTGATGCCCATCATGGCCATCATGTAGAGGGCGACGGGGATCCAGGAGCCGCTGAACGCGGTGACCAGCGCCGAGCAGATGAGCGGGGCGATGCCGCC
Source organism: Pseudarthrobacter arbutini (assembly GCF_054510915.1). NCBI lineage: Bacteria > Bacillati > Actinomycetota > Actinomycetes > Micrococcales > Micrococcaceae > Pseudarthrobacter > Pseudarthrobacter arbutini. The sequence goes on from NZ_JBTNDQ010000021.1 coordinate 4,821, forward strand.
GCCGAAGACGGAGGAGAACTCCCGGCCCAGGGCGACGCCGGCGTAGCGGTAGCGGGAGCCGAAGAGCTCGGGGAAGTACGCTGCCTGGACGCCCACGGAGCCCTGCGCGGCGAAGATGAAGCCGAGCACGATCACCAGCGAGATCAGGAACAGGTTTCCGGTGTTCAGCAGCAGGAAGGCCGGGACGGGGAAGACAAACAGGAATGCCGTGATGATGAGGTACATCCGGCGGCGGCCGAAGCGGTCGGACAGTGTGCCGAAGGCGTAGGCCGAGACGCAGGCGAAGAGCGCGCCCACCAGCAGGACCTTGGGAATGAACGTCGCGTCAATCTTGAGCTGCGTGATCAGGTAGGAGCCCAGGAAGACCTGGAAGATGTACGAGTGCGCGTTGGCGCCCACGTTCATAAAGAAGACCCGGAACAGGCCCGCACGGCCGTTCTTGACGACGTCGGCCACGGGGGTGGCGCGGATGACGCCGGCGATTTCTTCCTTCTTTTCCTCAAAGACCGGTGATTCCTTCAGCTTGCGGCGGATCACGTAGGCGGCGATGGTGACGAAGATCGACGAGAAGAACACAAGCCGCCAGCCATAGGCTTCCAGGGCTTCGCGGGGCATCATCTGCACCAGGATCCAGACGACGGCGCCCATCGCGGTGCCGGCGGCGGCACCAACGAAGACGAGCGAGGCATAGCGTCCGCGGCTGCCCTTGGGCGCAGTTTCCGCCACCAGGACCACGCCGCCGGCCTGTTCAGCGCCGGCGCCGAATCCCTGGAGGAAGCGGCAGGCAACCAGCAGCACCGGGGCCCAGATGCCCGCCTGCTCGTAGGTGGGCAGCAGGCCGATGGCAAATGTGGCGATGCCCATCAGGAAGAGCGTGGCAACCAGCACCCACTTGCGTCCCAGCCGGTCACCGTACTTGGAGAAGAAGAGGCCGCCGAGGGGGCGTGCACCGAAGCCGACGGCGTAGGCACCGAAGGCGGCGATGATGCCGATGGCGGGGTCGATGTTCGGGAAGAAGATCTTGTTGAAGATGATCGCCGATGCGGTTCCGTAGATCACAAAGTCGTACTGTTCGAGCGCGGTGCCGATCAGGCCGGCCCATGCGGCCCTGCGGACGGGCCCCCTGTCCGCGCTTCCGTTTGCTTCCTCATTGCCTTTGGGGTCGAGGACCGCCGATTTACTGCGAACAACATCGTTCTCAGCCACAGTTCACCATTTCTCTTTGGTGCCGAAGCACATTCCGATTATCGGGACGACATCCCGAAAACTTCAAGCACGACTATATAGGTCTTATCGGCCAGATCACAAAAGGCGGGTTAAACGGCAGAGGCACCCTGCCACCAAAGGGGTGGACGGGTGCCTCTGTCTTGTTTGCAGGCCTAGGTGGCCGCGGGCTTACGGGCGGGTGAATGCCTCGTCGCGGGCTGCGGCATCACTGCCGGAAAGGCGGGCGTCCGCGCCGGACTCCGTGGCGTCCTCCGCGCTGGAATCCGTGGCATCCACGGCGGACTTGGCTTCGGCGAACTTTTCGTTCAGGCGGGAGTGACGCTGGCCGTAGGCGAAGTAGATCACGACGCCGATGACCAGCCAGCCGGCGAAGAAGATCCACGTCTCCACGGCGAGGTTCGTCATCAGGTACAGGCACAGGACGGCCGAAACCACCGGGAGGACCTTGCCGAACGGGACGCGGAAGGACGGCTTCAGGTCCGGGCGCTTCTTGCGCAGCACCAGGATGCCCAGGCTCACCACCACAAACGCCGACAGCGTGCCGATGTTGATCATTTCTTCCAGCAGGTCAACGTTGGTCAGGCCGGCCACAAGTGCTACGGCGGCACCGCAGATGATCTGGAGGCGGACCGGCGTCGAACGCTTTTCGCTGGTCTTGGACAGCGCGCGGGGCAGCAGTCCGTCGCGGCTCATGGCCAGCACCACGCGGGACAGCCCCATCAGCAGCACCATGATGACCGTGGTGAGGCCGATCAGGGAGCCGAAGGCGATGACCTTGGCAGCGGTGGTGTTGCCGACGGCCTCGAAGGCGGTGGTGAGGGTGGGGGTCTCGGCCGCCGCGAGGTCCGTGTAGGACACCATGCCGGTGAGCGCGAGGGACACGAGGATGTAGAGCAGCGTCACCACGGCCAGGCCGCCGAAGATGCCGCGGGGCAGGGTCTTCTGCGGGTTCTTGACTTCCTCCGCGGACGTGGCCACGACGTCAAAGCCGATGAAGGCGAAGAACACCAGCGCGGCGCCGGCGAAGATGCCCAGTGTGCCGTACTGGGCGGGCGCGGCACCGGTGAGGAAGCCGAAGAATGATTGCTTCAGGACATCCGCGGAGCCACCGGCGGTGGGTTCCGCGGCGGGCACGAACGGCGTGTAGTTTTCGAACTTCACGTAGGTGAAGCCCACTACGATCACAAACAGCACCACGGCGATCTTGATCAGGGTGAAGACGTTGCCCACACGGGCGGAGAGCTTGGTGCCCAGCACCAGGAGCACGGTGAAGACGGCAACGATCAGGAAGGCGCCCCAGTAGAGGTCCACGCCGCCGAGCGACAGCGCCGGCGGTACGTCGGCCCCCATCAGCGCAAACACCTTGCTGAGGTAGATGCCCCAGTACTTGGCGATCACTGCCGCGGCGGTGAACAGTTCCAGGATCAGGTTCCAGCCGATGATCCACGCCAGCAGTTCGCCCATGGTGGCGTACGTAAAGACGTAGGCCGACCCGGCGACCGGAATGGCGGTGGCGAACTCGGCGTAGCACATGATGGCCAGGGCACACGTCACGGCGGCAATGGCGAAGGACAACGTCACGGCGGGGCCGGAGAAGTTGGCCGCAGCCTTGGCTCCCACCGAGAAGATGCCGGCGCCGACAGCGACGGCGACACCCATGATCATCAGGTCCCAGCTGCTGAGCGACCGCTTGAGCTTGTGTCCGGGTTCATCGGCGTCGGCGATGGACTGCTCGATGGATTTGGTCCGGAGAAGGTTCATAAGGTTCCACAATCCTGATTTGTGTTGGAAACAGACCCATCAACGATACTCGTCCACCCACTGGACGTTCACACCTGTCCCGCATGGTGAGACTTTCCGCCCGCCCCGATTAAGCGCGAACGGACACTTGGGGCCCTCGCCGGGAGGGCCTCAAGTGTCCGTTCGCACTGGTGGTTGGTGCCGGTGCTTTGGTGCTGGCGGTTCGTGCAGGTGGTTCGGGTGCCTAGCCGGGCCAGTCCATCAGCTTTGACCGGATCAGGAACCGCTTGCCTTCCGGCGACTCAACCGAGAACCCGCTCCCCCGGCCCTGGACCACGTCCACGGTCAGATGGGTGTGGCTCCAGTAGTTGAACTGCTCCTTGGACATCCAGAACTCAAGGGGCTGCGGCTCCAGGCCGTCGGCGATGTCGAACAGCCCCAGGAGGACGTCCGCTTCCGCCGTGATGAACTCCCCGGCCGGATAACACATAGGCGAGGACCCGTCGCAGCAGCCGCCGGACTGGTGGAACATCAGGGGCCCGTGCTGCCCCCACAACTTCCTGAGCAGTCCCAGGGCCTCGGCGGTGAGAGCCACGCGGGAGATGTCCTCCCCGGGCAGCGTCACCGCCGCGTCAAGCCTCGCCTCCATCATCAGTACTTGATAACGACGCGGCCGTCGATCTTGGCGTGCTTCATCTCGTCAAGAACGTCGTTGACCTCGGAAAGCTCCCGGGTGGAGACCGTGGGGTGGATCTTGCCCTCGGCGTAGAACTCGAGGGCTTCCTCCAGGTCCTGCCGGGTCCCCACGATCGAGCCGCGGACGGTCAGGCCCTTGAGCACAATCTCGAAGATCGGTGCCGGGAAGTCGCCCGGCGGCAGGCCGTTGAACACAATCGTCCCGCCCCGGCGGGCCATGCCGATCGCCTGGCCAAAAGCAGACGGGTGTACTGCGGTGACCAGGACTCCANGAGCTCGGCGCCGTGCTTCTTGGCCAGGGCGAGTTTGTCGTCCGCGATGTCCACGGCAGCAACCCGCAGTCCCATGGCAACCGCGTACTGGACGGCAATGTGCCCCAGTCCGCCGATACCGGAGATGGTGACCCACTGTCCGGGCCTGGCTTCGGTCATCTTCAGGCCTTTGTAGACCGTGACGCCGGCGCAAAGCACCGGTGCGACTTCAACGGGGTCCGAGCCCGCCGGGATGCGTGCGGCAAAGCGCGTGTCCACGAGCATGTACTCCCCGAAGGAGCCGTCCACACTGTAGCCGGCGTTCTTCTGTACCTCGCAGAGTGTCTCCCAGCCGGTGCGGCAGTACTGGCAGTCGCCGCAGGCGGACCAGAGCCAGGCGTTGCCGACGAGGTCGCCGACGGCGAGGTCGGTGACACCTTCGCCCAGGGCAACCACTTCGCCTACGCCTTCGTGGCCGGGGATGAACGGCGGTGTCGGCTTGACCGGCCAGTCGCCCTCAGCCGCGTGGAGGTCTGTGTGGCAGACGCCGGTGGTGATGACCTTGACCAGCGCCTCACCCCGGCCCGGGGTGGGAATGGGGAGGGTCTGGATCTGAAGATCCTTCCCGAACTCAGTTACTACTGCTGCTTGCATTGTCGTCGTCATTGGCGAAATCCTTGCGTAGATAAAGCGATGGTGCGGTGGAGGTGGTGCTGCCTTCCTGAGGGGTGGCCAGGATGGTGCAGGCGGGGACGGACCAGTGCTGATCCGTCCCCGCCCGGGCTAAGGGCGGCTTAGAAGAAGCCGAGCTTGTTCTCGTTGTAGCTGACCAGGAGGTTCTTGGTTTGCTGGTAGTGGTCCAGCATCATGGAGTGGTTTTCACGTCCGATGCCGGAGGACTTGTACCCGCCGAACGCGGCGCCGGCCGGGTAGGCGTGGTAGTTGTTGACCCAGACGCGGCCGGCCTGGATCTCACGGCCGGCCCGGTAGGCGACGTTGCCGTTGCGGGACCAGACGCCGGCGCCGAGGCCGTACAGGGTGTCGTTGGCGATGCCCATGGCGTCGTTGTAGTCGCTGAAGCGGGTCACGGACACAACAGGGCCGAAGATTTCCTCCTGGAAGATCCGCATCTTGTTGTGGCCTTCGAAGATGGTCGGCTGGACGTAGTAACCGCCGGCCAGGTCTCCGGGCATTTCGGCCCGGGCGCCGCCGGTGAGCACCTTGGCGCCCTCCTGCTTGCCGATGTCGATGTAGGAGAGGATCTTTTCCAGCTGGTCATTGGAGGCCTGGGCGCCGAGCTGCGTGTCAGTGTCCAGCGGGTTGCCCTGGATGATCTTTTCCACTCGGGCCACGGCGTCGGCCATGAAGGAATCGTAGATGCCGTCCTGGACCAGGGCACGGGACGGGCAGGTGCAGACCTCGCCCGAGTTGAAGGCGAAGAGCGCGAAGCCTTCCTGGGCCTTGTCGTAGAACGCGTCGTTGGACTCGGCCACATCGTTGAAGAAGATGTTCGGGCTCTTGCCGCCGAGCTCCAGGGTGACGGGGATCAGGTTCTGGCTGGCGTACTGGCTGATCAGGCGCCCGGTGGACGTCTCACCGGTGAACGCGATCTTGCGGATCCGCGGGCTGGACGCGAGCGGCTTGCCGGCCTCGACGCCGAATCCGTTGACCACATTGAGCACACCGGCCGGCAGCAGGTCGCCGATAAGCTCCATCAACACAAGGATGGACGACGGCGTCTGCTCGGCCGGCTTGAGGACCACGGCGTTGCCGGCGGCGAGGGCCGGGGCAAGCTTCCAGACGGCCATCAGGATGGGAAAGTTCCAGGGGATGATCTGGCCGACGACGCCGAGCGGCTCGTGATAGTGGTAGGCGGTGGTGTCGTCGTCGAGCTGGGACAGCCGGCCTTCCTGGGCGCGGACGGCCGAGGCGAAGTAGCGGAAGTGGTCCGCGGCGAGCGGAATGTCCGCGTTCAGGGTTTCGCGGATGGGCTTGCCGTTGTCCCACGATTCGGCGACGGCCAGCATTTCAAGGTTTTCGTCGATGCGGTCGGCGATCTTGTTCAAGATGGCGGCGCGCTCGGCGACAGAGGTCTTGCCCCAGGACGGTGCGATCTTGTGGGCGGCGTCCAGGGCCAGCTCGATGTCTTCCGCGGTGCCGCGGGCAACTTCGCAGAAGACCTTGCCGGTGACGGGTGTGATGTTCTCGAAGTACTGGCCCTTGACGGGGGCAACCCACTCGCCGCCGATCCAGTTCTCGTAGCGGTCCTTGAACGTGACCTTCGAACCCTCGGTACCGGGCTGTGCGTAAACAGTCATTGCTAGCTCCTTTGCTGTGCATGAAAGGTGGCGCTTGATGATGGCGGCCGCCGTTGGTTTCAGCGTAGGAGGGTGAAGGTTGCAGTCAGGTTGCGCCAGTGTGAGCCAGCTCACGGCCCCGGCGGCTAGGCGCTCAGTTCCGCTTCCAGCCGCTCAAGATCGGCGACGACGGCGGCCCGCTTGGGCGAGCGCGCCGGCAGCAGCTTCAGGGCGACGGTCCGGACGTCGACGTCGTCTCTCGCCTCCGGCAGGGCCGCGTACTTGAGCAGCGTCTCGGCACTGCCATCCGTCAGGACCGCTTCGCGCATGAGCGAGGAGACCCTGTCGCGGAGGTCGATGATGCCCGGCGCTTCGGAGCGCGGCAGCACCGCGCCGCGGTAGATTTCCAGCGCAATGCGATGGGCGCCGCGCTGCAGGCAGTTCAGCACCTGCCCGCTGTCCGGGACCAGGTCCATGGTGAGTTTGTACGGCCTGGATTCGGGCACGGCGGCCGGGTTGAGCTGCTGGAGGATCTTGCGCAGCCGGACCATTTCCGCGCGGAGCGTCATGGTGGGGCCGTCGCCCGGGTAGAGCAGGACACTGAGCTCCTCGGCGCTCAGCCCGTCCGGGTGGGTGCTGAGCAGGGCGAGGATTTCACTGTGCCGGGCGGACAGCGCCACCGTTTTGCCTTCTATGCTGAGCAGCGCCTGGTCACGGCCCAGAAGCTGCAGGCTGTTGCGGTACAGGCTGCCTTCCTTCGCGCCGCCCGCTCCCCCGGCCCGCGCCGAATCCGTCCTGGCCGCCGAACTGGCGTTCCGCCGTCGGGCCGGCCGGCTGGCAAGGGTGGCCGCCAGCTGCAGCCGCTCAACACGGAGCTGTGCCTGGGCGGCAGCGACGGTCGCCTCAACGAGCGACAAAGTGTGGGGCGCCACCGCGCTGGCTTTGCCCGTGATGTCCACAACGCCCAGCAGCGCACCGGAATCCGGGTCGTGGAACGGGACGGCGGTGCAGCTCCAGGCGTGCACGGACCGCTGGTAATGCTCCGCCCCGGAAATCTGGATGCCGCGACCCAAGGCCAGGGCAGTGCCGGGAGCGCTGGTGCCCACGGTGGCCTCTGACCAGTCGGCGCCCGGCACGAACATCATGCCTTCGGCACGGCGCTGCAGGGCCGGATCGCCTTCCACCCAGAGCAGCCGGCCCACTTCATCACCCACGGCAACGAGCAGGCCGCTGTCGTGGCTCGGCTGGACCAGGAGTTTGTGGATCACGGGCATGATGCTGGCCAGGGGGTGCTGCCGCCGGTATTCCTCGAGCTCGTCGGTGTCCAGGGCAAGGGGCGCTTCGGGGTTGTCAGGGTTGGCTTTCAACCGGGCGGACCGTTGCCAGGACTCCCGGATCAGCCGCCGCAGGCCGGGGATTTCCGGTGCGTTCGGAAACGCTTGAGCGTCGAGCTGCTCATGGGCGGCCAGGGCATGACGCTGGGCAAGTGCAGTTGCTTCGCCGCCGGACGTCGGCGGCAGGATCAGGTTCCTCATCGAACTCCCATCGGTCCTGCAAGTCTACTTGCTGCCGGCGCGAACCCTCCAGCGCCAGCCCCTGTTGCGCGAACGGACACTTGAGGCCCCTCTGGCTGGGGCCTCAAGTGTCCGTTCGCGCTGTTTTGGTGGGTGACGCTGGGTCAGGCACGGGAGATGTTGATCATTTCCTCGCGCGGGACTACTTTGATCCGTTCACGCACGACGGCGGCGGTCCCGTCGGTGCCTGTCCCGCCTTCTGTCCACGCGGCGCCGAGGGCTGCTTCGTGCGCGTCCAGCTTGATCCAGCCCTCCCAGGTGGTGAACTCGATGCCGCGCTCCTGCAGGAGGTTGATGATGGCCTGCGGGTCCGGATTCTGGGCGGGTGGCAGTGTGAGCCGGTCCTCCAGGAGGAAGCCGATGGTCTCCAAGGCATCGCCCTTGGTGTGCCCGATCAGACCCACCGGCCCGCGCTTGATCCAGCCGGTGGCGTAGATTCCGGGGACGGGGTTGCCGTCGGCGTCCAGCACGCGGCCGCCCTCGTTGGGGATCACTCCGCGTTTGGCGTTGTACTCCAGCTCGTCCAGGGGCGAACCGTGGTAGCCGATGGCGCGGTACACGGCCTGGACGGGGTAGTCCACAAACTCGCCCGTGCCTTTGACGTTGCCGGTGCCGTCCAGCTCCATCCGCTCAAACTTGATGCCGGCCACCCGGCCGGACCCGCCGTCGTCGGGGTCCTGGTAGATCTCCACCGGGCTGTGCAGGAAGTGCAGGTGCAGGCGGCGGGAGGACGGCTCTTCCGCTTCGGCGTGCTCCTCCACGAGCCAGTTGGTCAGCGTGTTCACCATGGTTTTGATCTGGTTGTTGCTGCGGATGGCGTCATCGGAGGCTTCGTCGAACTCGAAGTCCTCCGGGTAAAGGACAATGTCCACGTCCTTCATGTGGCTCAGCTCACGCAGTTCCAGCGGCGTGAACTTGACCTGTGCCGGGCCGCGGCGGCCGAAGACGTGGACGTCCGTGACCGGCGAGTTCTTCAGGCCCTGGTAGACATTGTCCGGGATTTCGGTGGTGAGGAGTTCATCGGGGTGCTTGACCAGCATCCGGGCCACGTCCAGCGCTACGTTGCCGTTGCCGATCACGGCGATTTCCTTGGCATCCAGCGGCCAGTCGCGGGGCACGTCCGGGTGGCCGTCGTACCAGGACACAAAGTCGGCGCCGCCGAACGAACCGCCGAGATCAATGCCAGGGATGGCCAGGTCCGCGTCCTTGATGGCGCCTGTGGAGAAGATCACGGCGTCGTAGAAGGCGCGGAAGTCATGGAGGGTGAGATCGCGGCCGTACGTGACGTTGCCCAGGAAGCGGATGTCGCCGCGGTCCAGGACCTTGTGCAGCGCGTTCACGATCCCCTTGATGCGCGGGTGGTCAGGTGCCACGCCGTAGCGGATCAGGCCGTACGGGGCGGGGTAGGCCTCAAAAAGGTCGATACTGACCTCAAAATCGCCGTCCTTGACGCCGGTGGACTTGGTCAGGATATCCGCCGCGTAAACACCTGCCGGTCCCGCACCCACAATGGCAACGCGGAGTGGACGTTTGGAGGTGGTTTCGGCTGGGTTGGACACCGGGAGCCCTTCTGGAACGAGGAGATTGCGACGGAGGCGCACAGCGCAGTTGCGCACAATGTCCCATTCTAAATGTGCCCACCGCGGGACGCGGCATCGTGTGATGCCAGACGTTCAGCTGCCTGTCACTCTTCCTTTACCCGCGCCACCCCGGCTGGCAACCATCCGGCTTGAGCCTTATCACGACCGCATGGGCGGCGTCCAGTCACAGGATCCCTGGGGAGCCATCATTTCCAATGAACGCATTTCCTTCACCTCTCTTGTTAGTCAGGCCCTTCCTGCGGCGACCCGCTGGAAGGAGCGCGAACTCGCCGTCTTCAGCGCTGGCGTTCAGCACGGCCATGTTTCCGCGCTGCCATCCCTTAACGTGCGGCAACGGTTGACCAATCCCGTTGAACAGCCAACCGAAGTCCTGGCACAGGCAGTCCGCCTGCCGGCCATCCACCAACTGGTGCGCCGGATGGATCACTTCAACCAGCCACTGGTCGTCTGGCGCCTGATCTCGGGCAACCACAGGGAACTCGGCCGGGGGGTTGGCCTCTTCCCGAGCTATGCGGTGGCGGCCGCGAATGCGACGGCCGCTCAGAAGGCCGCCCAGGACCTAACCATTACGTTCGTCCAGAACCAGCAGGCCCGGGACTACGGGTGGTACGTCAGCCTGCGCGGACGCCCCGTGTTGATGGCCAGCGCCTGGTACCCCACCATCCGGGACCGGGACCGCAGCGCCCTGGCGGCACTGGACCTGCTTGGCGGCGCACGCCTGCTGGAAACAGTGATCCGCCACGGACACCGGCATCTTCCGGTTGAGTTCCCGCCCGAGCTCCTGCGTGCAGGAGCTCCCGGCGTGGAACGGCTGCCCGAAGCCCCCTTGCCGGCGCTTTCACCAAACGTTCACCTGATCGCAGGTTCTTCTTAGCCAAGCAATTCGAAATGCCGGGCAGCGCCGCCGCAGACTCATAGCGGCCGGCACTGTCCTGACTACTCCGGCAGCCGCAGACCGCAGCGGCAGTGCCCGCACTGCGCCGTAGCCCACCTGCACCAGCTAATCCACTCGGTACCTAAGATGGGGAATCTTGACATGAAATTGAAGTCCTTCCAGGCTGTCGGCGCTATCTGCGTGACCGCCTTGGCACTCGGCCTAATCAGCTCAGCCAGCGCGTCTGCGGAGCCCACGACGCCGGACCGCCCGCTTGCGGCAGTTGGTTCCGACACCATCCAGGATGTCTGGAACGCCCTGACCAACGCGGGCCCCATCAGGACCGTGGCCTCCTACGACGCCTTTGGCCTGCCCTCGGCGATCGTGACCAAAACGGGTGTCACCGCGTTTACGCGTCCCAACGGTTCCGGTGCCGGCGTCAAGGCCCTGAGCGCCAGCCTGAACCCGCTGAACCATGTTTACAAGGACTCGGCCAACAACACCTTCACCCTGAAGCGGAACGACGTCGACATCGCCCGGTCCTCTTCCTCACCCAGCGTGGCAGGCACTGACCTGACGTTCCTGCCGTTCGCACGCGACGCGATGACCGTGGCTGTCAAGGACTCCACCAACACGCCGGTGAACCTGACCACCCAGCAGATCGCCAACATCTTCAGCTGCACCGCCGGCGACGGCGTCACCATTGACGGCACCACCGGCAAGCCCGTCATCGGAACCATGACCTTCACTCCCAAGCTGCCCCAGGCCGCTTCGGGCACCCGCGCCTTCTTCGTGAAAGCCATTGGCGTCACCCCGAACACCACCTGTATCCCCAACGTCGAGCAGAACTATCCCGAGAACAACGGTGCGGCCCTCATCAACGACGGCGATATCATCGCGTTCTCCGCCGCACAGTGGATCGCGCAGAAGAACGGCGCCATGGCCAACACCACCGCTGCCGGTCAGGTGCTGGCGAACATCGATGGACTCAAGGCCATTGACCCGGCCACCACGGCTCCGGCACTGGCCCCCGGCGACCTCTACGGTAACGCTGCCGTGGCGCCCGCCAGCGGCAAGGGCATCTTCGCACGCGACACCTACAACGTGGTGGCCAGCTCCACCCAGACCAGCAAGCTCATTTACAGCCTGGTCCTGAGCAATGCCGTGACCACCAACCTGAAGACGATTGGCAGCAAGGTCATCATCAACAAGTTTGGTTTCAAGACGCTCTCCTACGTGGGCGACTGGACGATGGGCAAAAAGTCGGGTTACACCAACTAACAATTCCTCCGGCCGGGTCCTGAATTCCGTTCATAAAGAATTTACTTTCAGTACCGGCCTGCTTTACTTTGCCACGCCCGCAGAATTCGACTGATGACCCAGACTGATCGGTAATTCTTCGCAGCGATTTTCGCTGGTTGGCCGGTGGATTTAATTTCCCGGCGCCGGGCAATACCGCAGCAGTAGACACGTTTACCTGAGAAAGAAGAAATGATTATGGCTAACGCCACGACAATGAAATCCCGCTGGGGCCTGAACGCCACGGCCGCCGTTGCCGGCACCGCCCTCCTGCTGGGCGGTGGAATCGCTGTTGCCAACGCGGCCCTCCCGGCAGGCTCGGCAGGAACCGTCACGGCCAACCCGACCAGCGGCAACTGGAGCGCCCTGAGCCTGTCCGTGCTGAAGCTGCACAGCGACATGGTCTGCCCCACCACCGGCAACATCCTCGAGGGCGCGCTGATCTTTATGTCCGAGCCCGGGCAGGAAATCCAGCCGGCGCTGAGCAGCACCGTGGAAGCGCAGACGGTCTACCCCCTGACGCAGGATCCCCAGTACGCGATGTCCCTGAATGCCAACGGCACGATTGCTGACGACAACACGCTGGAATCCGGTTTTGTGAACAGCAGCAAGGCCCCCATTGCTGACATGTCAGCCGTGGTACAGGCCAACCACACGTACAGCATTGGTTACGTCTGCACCGTCTCGAACGAGAGCGTCACCACCGCCAAGATCAACCCGGTAGCGGGCAAGTCCGTAGCCTCGTGGGCCACGCTCACCACCGACGCGTCCAAGAACTGGACCATCAGCCAGCCGGTGGTGGCCACCCCGACGGCGACCGCCACGCCGACGGCCACCGAAACGGCCACTCCGTCACCGAGCGCCACGCCCACCGAAACGGAAACGGCCACCCCGACGCCGACCGCCACGGAGACCCCGTCGGCCACACCGACCGGAACCGCGACGCCCAGCAGCACGTCAGTCCCGCTGGCCACCACGGGATCCGTCAAGGAACTGACCGCCGGCGCCGAACTGGTCAGCGGCCAGAAGTTCGTGGTCAACGCTCCCGCCAGCACCTTCGTCGCTGGCGAAACGGTCACCGGCGAGATCCACTCCGAGCCGGTTGTCCTGGCCGAAACCGCCGTGGCCAACGCTGACGGTTCGGTCAGCTACACCTTCACCGTTCCGGCCGGCCTGCCTGCCGGAACGCACACCCTGGTCCTCAAGGGTGCAGCCGGCGCAACGTTCGAGGTCACCGGCCTGACCGTGACCGCCGGATCCAACGCTCCGTTCCTCGCGGACACCAACTGGTTCGGCGCTGCCGCCGCCAACCCGGCAAGCACTGCGGGACTGGCTGCCATGGTCATTGGCGGACTGACGCTCATGGGCGTAGGCGGCGGGATCTACATTTCCCGGCGCCGTAAGGCCACCCGGGCCTGATTCACCAGGAATTGCCCGGATCCCGCTGGGGTCCGGGCAATTTCGCTTTCAACGCCAATTCCTTTTGTTCACCTCCCGGAAATCCCTCCTTAGTCAAGCCACAGCGGATCCGGGGCGATTTCGAGAAATAATAGTCCAGCAGCTTCCGCTGCCACCCGGCTGGACCTTCCACTGACAGGTCTGAACAATCGGCCCGCAGGTTTGATGACCGACCCGGAATAATGAAAAGAAAGAATTCATGCCGCTTCCATGGAATACCCGACAGGCCGGCGCTAGGCCCCGCCAGCGACACGGCGCGCGGTGGGCTTCCCCTTTGGCCGCTGCGGCCGCTGTGGGCGCCCTCCTGCTGGTCTCGCTTCCGCCCAGCTCGGCAGATCCGACCGTTCCGGGCTCCGACTGGGGGCCGCGCGGCTCCATGGTCAGCGACACCTCGGCGACCGTCACGTGGGACAACACTGACAATGCCCCCGAGAGCACGGTTCACCGCGGAAACCAGCAGCAGCTGCCGCACACTGCCGGGAAGACGTACGACGACGTCGATCAGCGGCTGCGCGATTCGGCGACCCGTGCCTTCGGCCCGGGCAACGGGCTGGGCGGCCTGTCCGTGAGCGTCTCCCAGACCAGGAACCTGCAGAACCAGTCAGTGGCCGTCAGCTTCACCGGCGCGGATCCCACCACCGGCAGCAATGGTGCCAGCACGTCCTATCTGCAGGTGTTCCAGTGCTGGGGCAAACCGGGCACGGACAACAAGCCTGACCCCGCGGCCACCGAACCGGACCCCTCCACCTGCCAGTTCGGCGCGACCGGACTTGACGGCGATATTTCCAGCACGGCCCACCAGCGTTCACTGCTGAACGATCCCCTGGTCCGCGGCGGGGACTGGGAAGCCCCGGATCCGTCATCCCCCACCATGAACCTTCCGGCCCCCTTCCTGGCTGTCACCGGTGAAGAAACGCGGATCACGGACGGGTTCAACCTCAGCGAATACCGCAACCCCTTCTTCAGCCGGACCAGCACGAACGAGTTCTCCCGCTTTATGTCCTCCGAACAGGGCGCAGGCTCGCGCACCTTCGAGGTTCAGAGCGGCGCAGAAGCCTCCGGAATGGGCTGCGGCTACCGCCCGGATGCACCCAGCGTGGCCAAATGCTGGTTGGTTGCCGTACCGCGGACAGCCGCGATGGACGCCATTCTGCCGGCCGGACCCCTCTCCCCCAGCCTGTGGGCGATGCGCCTGCAGGTCCCGCTCCACTTCCAGGACGTCGCCGCAGTTTGCCCCACCGATCAGGCGGCAACCCTCAGCGTGGGCTCCGAAGCCCTCAGTGCGGCAATGAAGTCCTGGATCCCCGCCGTGTGCGACACCAAGAAGTTCACGCTGGGCTTTTCTCCGCTGGCGGATCTGCAGGCCCGCACCCAGCTGCAGCAGCCCGACACCCTCGCTTTCATCACCCGCCCCGCCGCCGGTGACCTCAACGCCCTCTATGTGCCGACGGCGCTGGCCGGGGTGGTGGTCGCCATGACCATTGACAATGCCTGCACGGCAGCGTTCACGCAATACACGCTGGCCGACTGCGGTTACCAGGACAAGGCAGAGTGGGAGGCCGACAAGGCACGCAGCTCGGGTCTGGTGCGCGACCTGAAACTCAATGCCAGGCTGCTGGCCAAGCTGCTCACGCAGAGCTACGTGCAGCACACTGCCCCGGCTTCCGCCGTTGAGGCCCCCTTCACGAAGCCCGGCACCACGGCCTATGGCCAGCCGATGACGTATTCCATCCAGAATGATCCGGAGTTCAGGGCCCTGAATCCGAAGGGCCTGGGTTCGTCCGGCAACCTCAGCCCACCCGTGGTGGAGGGCCTGCGCTCCGATGCCGCGTCCGCTGTCTGGGACTGGCTGCTCAACGACAAGGATTCCCGGGCCTTCCTGAACGGTTGCCCAGATCCGTCCGGCATGACCATCAACCCGTTCTACTCGACGCGGACCTACAGCGAATGCCAGGAGAAGGCCACCGAACTGGACCAGCAGGCCGCCCGGAAGGTCGCCGAGACCAAAACTCCTGACGGGTTCACTTACGCCCGCCAGTCCTACCCCTCCGAAGGGGCCGCGTACCCGCAGGTCTACTGGGCACAGAAGCAGGCCGTTATGGCCGGCGATGGTTCCATCGCCGAGCCGGCCCTGACCGTAGGCGACCAGTATTCCCGCGTCCAGGACATGGCCGCGGCGGCCCAGAACACCGTGCGCGCCCAGCCGGCGTCCACCACCTCCTGGTGCGCCGACTGCAGCCCGCCCGCGTACAAATCCGTCGCGCGTCAGGGCTACGGCAGCCGCAGCGTCCTGTCCATTACGGACGCGGCCTCGGCAGCGAAGTTCCAACTGCCCACCGCGCAGCTGTGCAACGTCAGCGGTTCGCAGTGCATTGGCGCCACCACCAGCAGCCTTCAGGCAGCAGCCGGCCGGTTCGAAGCCACCGGCACCCCCGGCGCCATGCGACCGGCCAGCGTCCAGGACTACACCACCGCGTATCCGTTGACCCTGCCGATCTACGGCGTGGTGAACCTTGCCTCCGTCAGCCAGTCCCAGGCCGCAACGTTCGCCCAGCTTTTCTCGTACATCAGCACCGAAGGCCAGAAGACCGGCTTCCGGAGCGGGATGCTGCCACCTGGCTACGCGCCACTCACACCGGCGCTGCTGCAGCTGGCCGCCGCCGGCATCCAGACCCTGCAGGGAATCCAAGGGCCACAGCAAGCCGCGGCCGCCACCACCGACCTGATGCCGATGGAGTCCGTGTCAGGTGAAAACGTGGTGCCCGCAGTCCTGGCACCGGCCGCACCGGCCGCTGCCGCAGCAGAAGTCGTCCCGGCGGCAGCACCTGCGGCTGCCCCCGCGGCCGCCGCTGCGGTGCCCAGCCGGACCGCGGCCACCGGCAGCGCCTGGCCCCAGTACACGCTGGTGATCGGCCTCGTGGCGGCAGTCGCAAGCGCCGCCGCCGCGCCGCTGCTGGCACGGGGACGGCGTCGATGAGCACGGTACTGCCCCGTTCCCGCGCCGATGAAGCGCAGGATACTCCCCGCACATTGCACCAGCAGTTGGAACAACAGGACTACCTGTTCCGGACCGTCACCCGGATCGGCGGCGGAATCGTCCTGGCCATCATGGTCCTGGTGGGCCTCTTCCTGGCCGGCAACGGCGTCGGCGCCATCAGCGAGGTGGGGCTGGGAAAATTCCTGACCACCCAGAACTGGGCGCCGGAAACCAACGACTTCGGCATCGCCGCTGTTCTGTGGGGCACGGTGCAGATCGCCACGGTCGCCTTGGCCGTCGCTATGCCGCTGGCCCTGGGGACAGCGCTGTTCATCACCGAAGTCGCCACCGGCTGGATGCAGAAGGCACTCACCAGCCTGATTGACCTCCTGGCCGCCGTGCCGTCGGTGGTCTTCGGCCTATGGGGCGCCTACATGCTGCAGCCCAACGTGGTGGACTTCAGCAAGTGGCTGTCCACGTGGTTCGGCTGGATACCGTTCCTGCAGGTGGACGGCGTTGATCCAGGCAGTCCGCTGCGGGACACCGTGCCGTTCACGGCCTCCGCCTTCATCGCCGGACTCGTGGTGGCCATGATGATCGTCCCGATCCAGACCTCCATCATGACGGAGTCCTTTCGGCGCGCACCAACGGGTGAGCGTGAGGGCGCCTACGCCCTGGGCGCCACGCGGCTGGGGATGATCCGCACCGTGGTGCTGCCCTTCGGCCGCGGCGGCATCATCGGCGGCACCATGCTCGGGCTGGGACGGGCGCTCGGCGAAACCATCGCCATCTACCTGATCATCAGCCCGGTCTATGCGATCAATTTCCATGTCCTGGAAAAGGGCGCCAACTCGATCGCCGCCATGATTGCCCTGAAGTACTCCGAATCCAACGAATCTGCGATGAGCGCGCTGATGGCCGCAGGACTGACGCTGTTCGTGATCACCATGCTGGTCAACATCACGGCCTCAGCCATCATGGCGAGGTCCCGGTCCGGCGCAGAAAGCGAGGGCTGACCATGACTACCACCGACGACGGACCCGCCACCTTCGAGGTGACCGATCTGCCTGCCGATCCCGGGCCACGCCGCCCCGCCACTGAGCTGCCGCAGCTGTCCAACACTCCGGGCGCCCCGGACGAAGTCCGGGTACGGCTTGGCGTTGGGCGCAACCACGTCCTGTCTCTGGCCGGCGCGGCCGCCGGCGGGCTGGCCATGGGACTCCTGCTGACCGTGGCCCTGGGACTGATCCCCCTGGGCTGGCTGTTCATCGTTTCCTACCTCTGGTTCCTGCTGCTGTATACCGCCCTGATACACCTGCGGCAGCCGGCTCCGGCAGTCCGCAACGGACTGGTGACGGTCCTGCTCAGCTCGGCGGGCGCCGCCGTCGCCGGCACCCTTGGCCTGGTGGTCATGTTCACGTTCGCCCGCGGCCAGGAAGCGCTGTTCCACCTCAACTTCTTCACCACTGACATGACCGGCGCCGGGCCCTTGTCCGGCCTGGACCAGGGCGGCGTGCTGCATGCCCTGGTGGGAACGCTGGAACAGATCGGCATCGCCCTGGCCATCACCATTCCGCTGGGAATGACGACGGCGGTATTCCTCAACGAGGTGGGCGGGCGCCTGGCCCGCATCGTGCGCACAGTCGTGGAAGCAATGACGGCGTTGCCGTCCGTTGTGGCGGGCCTGTTCATCTACGCGGCGGTGGTTATGGCCATCACGCATCAGACCAATGGTTTTGCCGCTTCGCTGGCCATCACCGTCCTGATGCTGCCGATCATGATCCGCTCGGCCGACGTCGTCCTCCGGCTGGTGCCCGGAAACCTGCGCGAGGCAGGCCTGGCCCTGGGCGCCGGCCAATGGCGCGTGGTGTGGCACATTGTGCTGCCCACAGTCCGCTCCGGCCTGACCACCGGCGTCATCCTGGCCACCGCCCACGGCATCGGGGAGACAGCGCCGGTCCTGCTGACGTCCGGCTTTACCGGTGTGATGAATGCCAATCCGTTCTCCGGCCCACAGACACCGCTTCCCCTGGCTGCCCTGGACTACGTCCGCTCCCCGGTGCCGGAGATGGTGGCTCGCGGCTTCGCCACCGCGGCGTTCCTGCTGTTCGTGGTCCTGGTGTTGTTCATCATCGCCCGCATCATCGGCGGCCAGGACGCCGGCAAGCAGACACAGGGCCAGGCACGGCGCGCGGCCGCCAGGTCCCGGCGCGACCTGCCCCGCATTGAACGCAACCACGCCCAGATGCTGGCGAGCCTGGGCGCAGCACCTACCGACAACATGCAGGAGAAACCATGATCCGCCCCCTTTCCAAGCGACGGACCGTTCCGGCGGTCCTGGGAATCCTGCTGTCACTCGGTATGGTGCTGGCTGGCCTGGCGCCTGCCCAGGCGGCCAACTACCTGCGCATCGGCGGCTCCGGATCTTCCTGGGCGGGCAACGCGCTGCAGGACTGGATTGCACGGGTCGGCGCCCAGGGCGTGACCGTGGACTACGAGAACAAGGGTTCCTCCACTGGGCGCAAGGAATTCGCCGACCAGATGAAGCAGTTCGCCGTCTCGGAAATCCCCTACACCGGGGACACCGCCGACCCGCGCGACAACAGCATGCCCGGCTTCGCCTACGGCATGCTACCCGTGGTTGCCGGCGGTACCGCTTTTATGTACAACCTGAAGGCCGGCAGCTCACGGATGACCAGCCTCAAACTCTCGCAGCCGGCCATCGCCAAGGTCTTCACGGGCCAGGTCACCCGCTGGAACGATCCGATCATCACCGCCGACAACCCCGGCGTTGCCCTGCCTGACGCCACCATCAACGTGGTGGTCCGCTCTGACGGCTCCGGCGCCACAGCCCAGTTCACGCTCTGGCTGCTGCGCCAGTATCCTGCCGACTACGCCAAGCTGTGCGCCGTCACCGGCTGCGATCCGCAGCACGCCACGTCCTTCTACCCCACCCAGGGGCTCAAGAACTTCGTGGCACAAAACGGGTCCCAGGGCGTCACCACGTACTCGGCGAACAACCAGTTCACCATCAACTACGACGAGTACTCCTACGCCCAGGGCATCGGCTTTCCGGTGGCACAGGTCAAGAACGCTGCCGGCTTCTACACGCTGCCCACTGAGCACGCAGTGGCCGTGGCCCTGACCCAGGCGAGCATCAACCAGGACAAGGGGTCAGCGAACTACCTTTCCCAGGACCTCTCCAAGGTGTACGGCTACAAGGACCCCCGCACGTATCCCATGTCGGCGTACTCGTACATGATCGTCCCGACCCAGGCCACCAATGCCCTGAACCCGGCGCAGGGAGCCACCCTGGGCTTCTTTGCGAACTACGCCTTGTGCGAGGGCCAGCGTCCCATGGGCCAACTCGGATACTCGCCGCTGCCCATGAACCTGGTCCTGGCCGGGATGGAGCAGATCCGCAAGATTCCGGGCGTGGACCAGGACACCATCCGCAAGATGGATCAGACCCGCGACAGTGTGTCCGGCGGTTCGGCGCCCGCCTGCAACAACCCCACGTTCAAGCCGGGCGACTCACCTTCGGCCAACCAACTCGTGCGGAGTGCACCGTTCGACAAGGCCTGCGACGCTGCCTGCCAGGTGCCCTGGCGCGGTGCCGACGCGGCCGTCAACCAGGGCCCGGCAGGGGCCCCGGCCGCAGCAGGAGCCGAAGTTCCGGCCGGCACCGCCGAAGTGACGGACCTGGCCGACGCCGGAGCGGCTGCCGTCGATCCGGCCAGCGAAGCGGCAGCCTGTGACCCCGACAGCGGCACGTGTACAGCGGTAGCCGCCGGGGCCGCCAGCGGCGTCGCCGGGCAGTTGACGCCTGTCACCACCACGCTGGCCTCCAGCCGCGGCTGGGGACAACCGCAGAACCTCCTGCTGATCATCGGCGGCCTCGTGGGCCTTCTGGTCCTCGTCCCGCCACTGACGGCCGGCGCCCTGGCCAGGCGTGCGGGGAGTAAGCGCGGCACCAAAGCATGACCGCGACACTCACGGACCGGCGCCAGACCGACCCCCGTTTCCTGCACCGCGGCGCGCTCGCGTGGCTCCGCCGTACGGCACGGAACAGGCGCCGGGCCACCCCCGTCAGGCTCCCGCCGTCGCACACTAACAAGGCGATTTCGCTGGGTCTGGCGATGGTCTCGGTGATCCTCTTCGGCCAGATCATCAACATTGTGATCATCTCGCAGGTGCAGCACTCCACCACGCAGACCCGGCTGTTTGAAGAGCTCCGGACCGGCCTGGCGGAAGGCTCCGCACCGCTCGGCCAGACGGACCACACGGGCGCATTGGTGGCCCCGGGGACACCGCTGGCCCTGCTTTCGATTCCCGCACTGGACATCCAGGAAACGGTGGTGGAGGGAACCACATCCCGGGAACTGATGGACGGCGTCGGCCACCGGCGGGACACTCCCCTGCCGGGGCAGAGCGGCACAAGCGTCCTGATGGGCAGGGCCGCCGCCTACGGTGGCCCCTTGGGCCAGCTGACCCGCCTCGCACCGGGCGAGCGGTTCACCGTGACCACCGGGCTGGGAGTGGCCGAGTTCGAAGTAATGGGCCATCGCCGCGCCGGTGACCCCGGCCCGTCCATCCCCACCGGTGACGAAGGGCGCCTGACCCTGACCACCGCAGCCGGGGCCGCCTTCCTTCCCGACGGCGTCCTGCGGGTCGACGCCAAGCTGCTGTCCAAGGCTTTCCCGAAGACCGCGCCGGTCCTCTATCCTGCATCCCTGGAAGCCGCCGAGCTGCCCCTGGGATCTGACACCTCGGACCTGGTGGGACTCCTGGTATGCCTGGAACTGCTGATCCTGGCCGCCATGGCCGCCGTCTGGTCGTGGTACCGCTGGGGTCAACGGGAGACCTGGCTGGTCTTCCTGCCGATGCTCGGCGCGCTGTCAGTCCTGACCGGTACGCAGGTCAGCCTCCTGCTGCCCAACCTGCTTTAGTGAAAATCTCCACAGAAGGAACCCTGATGACCACGCAATCATCCTCCGGCCACGCACTGGCCGTGTTCGATCCGCCCGAGGGCGAGGGCTTCCCGGATCCGTTCGCCGGGAGCGAGGCGGCCGAGCTCGACGCCAAGGCGGTCAGTGCCTGGTTCGGCGAGCGCAAAGTCCTGGACCGCGTCTCGCTGACCATGGAAGCGGGACAGGTCACGGCACTGATCGGCCCTTCGGGCTGCGGCAAGTCCACGTTCCTGCGGATCCTCAACCGGATGCACGAAATGGTGCCAACCGCGTCGCTGGCGGGGCAGGTCCTGCTCGACGGGGCCGACATCTACGATCCGGGCCGGCGGGTGACCCTGGCGCGCCGCAACATCGGCATGGTCTTCCAGAAAGCCAACCCCTTCCCGGCCATGTCCATCTACGAAAATACCGTCGCAGGGCTGAAGCTCGCCGGCATCAAGGCCAGCCGGCTGGAGAAGGACTTCCTGGTGGAGGATTCACTCCGCAAGGCATCCCTGTGGGACGAGGTCAAGGACCGGCTGCACCAGCCCGGCGGCGGACTGTCAGGCGGCCAGCAGCAGCGGCTGTGCATCGCCCGTTCCCTGGCGGTTTCCCCGCGGGTGCTGCTGATGGACGAGCCATGCTCGGCGCTGGACCCCACGTCCACCCGCCGCGTCGAGGAGACCATCGCGTCGCTGCGGGGACTTGTCACGATTGTCATCGTCACCCACAACATGCAGCAGGCCGCGCGTATCTCGGACACGTGTGCCTTCTTCCT
The DNA here is from genome assembly GCF_054510915.1 of Pseudarthrobacter arbutini. Lineage (NCBI taxonomy): Bacteria > Bacillati > Actinomycetota > Actinomycetes > Micrococcales > Micrococcaceae > Pseudarthrobacter > Pseudarthrobacter arbutini. The sequence continues at coordinate 26,542 of NZ_JBTNDQ010000021.1, forward strand.
GGCGGCACACAACGCGCCCGGGGCGATCGTTGAGCACGGCCCCACTGACGCCATGTTCCAGTACCCGCAGGACCAGCGCACCAGCGACTACGTCAACGGACGCTTCGGGTAAATGCGACGGGCCCCCACATCCGCGGCCCGCAGGCGCCGCCGCTTCCGTAACCTTGCCGCCGTCGGCCTGACCGGGCTGGGCCTTTCCGTGGTGCTGGTGTACGGAATCCCGCTCCTGACGGGAGCCCAGCCGCTGCTGGCAGTCCCCGGGCAGGCCACGGAATCTGCGCCGCAGCTGCCCGACTCCGCCGCCACAACGGCAGGCGGCGGCGCCCCGCTTGTGGTGGAGACGCCGGCAGAGGCTGAGGCGCTGGCCGGCCGGGAACTGGCCCGGACACCTGCTGGGCCGGGCCAGCCAGTGCGGGTGCAACTGCCGCGGCTCGGCATGGACATTCCCGTGTTGCCGATGGCCCTCCCGGCCGACCGCCGGGTCAACCCGCCGTCCAATGGATTCGCCTACTGGATCAGCGACTACGGACCGGCCGGTTCAGCGGCCACCAACACCACTTACCTGGCCGCCCACTCCTGGAACCTCGGCTACTCGGCCTTCAACGGTCTGATGGACATCCAGGCCGGCACGGGCCGGGCACAGCCCGGGGATGCGGTGCTGGTCACCACGCCGGAGGGCGTCACGAGATACACGGTCACGGGGGCGGCCGGCTATGCGAAGACCAGTCTCGGGCAGCGGGACGACCTCTGGGCTGCCGTGCCCGGGCGGCTGGTGCTGGTGACGTGCTTCCAGCTGAACGACGCCGGCGCCACCGAGAACTACGTTGTGTACGCCGAGCAAACGGGCTGAGCAGGCGGCCACAACAACCGGCAGCAACGGCGGGCCTCAGCCGCCCTGGCGCAGCGGCACCACGTCGCCTTCCCGGTACAGCAGGGCCCGGAGCTCGGCTTCCGCGGAGTCCAGGCGTTTGGGGTCAATGGTCTCCCCCGCGGCGAAGTGGTCCAGCAGCCGGGGATCAACATAGCTTTTCCGGGCGATCGACGGTGTGTTCCCCAGCACCGCAGCAGCCTCCAGCATGGCCACGCTGATGGCGCCCTTCCGCGCGGCAACGGTCGGTTGCGGGCCGCTGCGCGCCAGGCTGACGGCGGCGGCCACCGTCCCGTGCAGCGTGCGGAAGTCTTTGGCGGTGAAGTCCAGGCCCGTCCGCTCCTTGACGTAGGCATTGATGTCCGCGCTGGTGACCGGCCGCCAGGTCCGGCCCTCCTTGAACGCCAGGAGCCTGGCATTTCCACCGCGGCGCTTAAGCGTCCGCACCAGGGCGGCCAGGTCGGCGTCGTAAATTTCCGACTCCCAGTCCTTGCCGCTCTTGGCCGGGAACTTCAGCTCCAGGCACTCCTTCCGGACGTGGACATGCGCACACAGGAGCGTGGCCAGGCCGCGGCTGCCGTTCTCGTTGGTGTAGCGCTCGGACCCCACGCGCAGGGACCCGCTGTCCAGCATCCGGAAGGCCGCCGCCAGGACGCGTTCACGGCTGGGACCGTCGCTGCGCAGGTCCAGGGTGACCAGCCGGCGGGCGGTGGGCAGCGACTCGGCCAGCTGCAGGACGCGGTCGAACTTCACGCGGTCCTTCCGTTCGCGCCAGGCGGGGTGGTAGATGTACTGCAGCCGGCCCACCGCATCGAGGCCGGTCGCCTGGATGTGCCCGTTGTCGAACGGCGCAATCCAGACGTCGGTCCAGGCCGGCGGGATTCCGATGCTTTCCAGCCGGTCCCGGACCGGCCCCGGCGGCAGCGTGGAGCCGTCCAGGTCCCGGTAGCTGAACCCCGTTCCGGCGGGCACGCGACGGTAGCCGCGGCCGTTCGCGTTGCTGCGGCGGAGCCTCACGGGACGGCAACCTGCGGGGTCTTCGGTTCCATGAAGGAAAGCGTACTGACTCTTGACTGGAATACGCGTCCAGCAACTGGTGTTAATGGTTAGGTGCCTACGCCCCCTGAAACTACTGCCTTACCCACAACCGCCGTTACCGCGCCAGCAGGCCCCAAGGCTGTGGACAAGGAGACGACGGCGGGAGTCCTGTTCGGTTTCGGCGCGTACGGGTTGTGGGGGCTGCTCCCGCTGTACTTCTTCGCGCTGATGCCCGCCGGTGCGGTGGAGATCGTGGCCAACCGCGTGGTGTGGTCCCTGATTTTCTGCGTCCTCCTGGTCACGGTCACGCGGTCCTGGCGTGCGCTGGCCGCAGCGTTCCGCGACCGTTCGGTGTTCGGCACCCTCGCCATCGCCGCGGCCCTCATTGCGGTGAACTGGCTGACCTATACCTACGGCGTCACCACCGGCCAGGCCGTCGAAGCCTCGCTGGGCTACTTCATCAACCCCTTGGTCTCGGTCCTCCTGGGTGTGTTCGTCCTCAAGGAGAAGCTGCGTCCCCTCCAGTGGGCCGCCGTCGGAATCGGGTTTGTGGCAGTAGGCGTGCTGACCGTGAGCTACGGCAAACTGCCGTGGATCGCCCTGACCCTGGCCTTCAGCTTCGGGCTGTACGGGTTCGTGAAGAAGCGCGTTGGGCCGAAGGCGGACGCGGTGACCAGCCTCAGCGTGGAGACCATCGTGCTGGCACCGATCGCGGCGGCCACCATGGTGTTCCTCGGCGTCAGCGGCTCGGCCACCCTGGCCAGCCAGGGCCCCGGACACTTCTGGCTCCTCGTGGCCTCCGGCGTGATCACCGCGGTGCCGCTGCTGTTCTTCGGTGCGTCGGCCCGCCGGCTGCCCATGACCACCATCGGGCTGCTGCAGTATGTTGCCCCGCTCCTGCAGTTCATCGTGGCGCTGGTGGTGTTCCAGGAAGCCATGACCGCCAGCCGCTGGATCGGCTTCGGTGTGGTGTGGCTGGCCCTGCTGGTGCTGACTGTCGATATGCTGCGGATGGCAGGCAAGAACTCAAGGGCCAGGAAACTCGCACGCTCCTCGTAGGACCGGCGCGAAGGGACACTTAAGCCCCACACCCCAAAGCGCGAACGAACACTTGAGGCCCTGGAAACGCGAGTTTCCAGGGCCTCAAGTGTTCGTTCGCGCCGTTGCGAGGGGACGCTAACTCTATGCGGACGGTTCTTAGGCGTTGGCCTTGATGGCCGCTGCCAGGACGTCCAGGCCGTCGTTCAGCAGGTCGTCGGTGATGACCAGCGGGGGCAGCAGGCGGATGACGTTGCCGTAGGTGCCGCAGGTGAGGATGATGACACCCTCCTTGAGGCAGGCAGCGGCCACGGCCTTGGTCAGCTCGGGGTTGGGTTCCTTGGAGCCGGCCTGGACCAGTTCGACGGCCAGCATCGCGCCGCGGCCGCGGATGTCGCCGATCACGGACTTCCCGGCGCCGGCCAGTTCGGCCTGCAGTTCCTGCAGGCGTCCCGTGGCGAGCGATTCAATGTGGCGTGCACGTCCGGCGAGGTTGTACTCCTCCATGGACCCGATCGCGGCCAATGCGGCAGCGCACGCCACCGGGTTACCGCCGTAGGTGCCGCCCAGGCCGCCCGGGTGGACGGCGTCGAGCAGGTCAGCGCGGCCGGTGATCGCGGAGAGCGGCATGCCGCCCGCGATGCCCTTGGCCATGGTGATGATGTCCGGGACAACGTCCTCGTGGTTGACCGCGAACCATTCGCCGGTGCGGCAGAAGCCGGACTGGACTTCGTCGGCGATGAACACGACGCCGTTGGCCTTGGCCCAGGCGGCCAGCGCGGGGAGGAAGCCCTCGGCGGGGACGATGAAGCCGCCCTCGCCCTGGATGGGTTCGATGATGATCGCGGCAACCTGGTCGCCGCCGATCTGCTTCTCGATCATGGTGATGGCGCGCTTGGCAGCCTCGGCACCGGTGATCGAGGGGTTCTCCTCGCGGTACGGGTAGCTCATGGGCATGCGGTAGACCTCGGGCGCGAACGGGCCGAAGTTGGTCTTGTACGGCATGGCCTTCGCGGTCAGCGCCATGGTCAGGTTGGTGCGGCCGTGGTAGGCGTGGTCAAAGGCGACGACGGCGTCACGCCCGGTGGCGAGGCGGGCCACCTTGACGGCGTTCTCCACAGCCTCGGCGCCGGAGTTGAACAGCACCGTCCGCTTCTCGTGGTCGCCCGGGGTCAGGCGGTTGAGCTGCTCCGCGAGTGCCACGTAGCTTTCGTACGGGGTGACCATAAAGCAGGTGTGCGTGAAGTGCTCCACGGCTTCCTTTACGGCACCGACGACGGCGGGATCGGACGCGCCGACGCTGGTCACCGCGATGCCCGAGCCGAGGTCGATGAAGGAGTTTCCGTCGACGTCGTGGATGATGCCGCCGTCGGCGTCCGCAACGTAGACCGGAACGGCGGAGGCGACACCCGCGGCGACCACTGCCTTGCGGCGCTCGGTCAGGGCGATGGACTTGGGGCCCGGGAAGTCGGCCTGGACACGGCGCTTCTGTTCCAGGCGGAAGGTGATTTCACTTGCTGTGGTGCTCATGGGAGTCTTCTTTCTGCGTGGCGGGGTCTCGACAAGCTCGACCACCGGAACTCTTGATGCGGGGGCGGGGTCTCGGGAAGCTTGACCACCGGGAGTGCTGCTAGGCGTCGAGTGCGCTCATGACGTGCTTGATGCGCGTGTAGTCCTCCACGCCGTACATGGAGAGGTCCTTGCCGTAGCCGGACTGCTTGAAGCCGCCGTGCGGCATTTCGGCCGTCAGGAGGATGTGCGTGTTGATCCACACCGCGCCGAAGTCCAGGTCGCGGCTCATCCGCATCGCCGTGCCGTGGTCGGACGTCCAGACGCTGGAGGCGAGGGCGTATTCGACGTCGTTCGCCAGCTCGAGTGCCTCCGCCTCGGAGGAGAACTTCTGCACCGTGATGACCGGGCCGAAGGTTTCCTGCTGGACGATGTCGTCAGTCTGCTTGGCGCCGGTGACGATGGTGGGTTCGAAGAAGAAGCCCTTATCCCCGGCGCGGTGCCCGCCCGTGACAACCTTGCAGTTTTCCGGCAGGTGCTCCACCACGGAGGTGACGGCGTTGAAGTGGTTCACGTTGTTCAGCGGCCCGAAGTAGTTGTCTTCGTCATTCTGCGAGCCGGTGTGCAGGGTCTTGGTGTGTTCCACCATGGCCGCCACGACGTCGTCGTGGACCGAGTCCTCCACCAGCACGCGGGTGATGGCGGTGCAATCCTGGCCGGCGTTGAAGAAGGCGAACTCGGCGATGGCCGCGGCGCTCTTCTTGATGTCGGCGTCCTTGAACACGATGGCCGGGGCCTTGCCGCCGAGTTCCAGGTGGGCGCGCTTGAGGCCCTTCGCGGCCCCGGAGGCCACGGCGATGCCGGCCCGGACGGAACCCGTGATGGAGACCAGGCCGGGGACCCGGTGTTCCACCATCATGGCGCCGGTTGCGCCGGTTCCCAGCACGACGTTCAGCACGCCGGCAGGCAGGATGTCGCCGGCCAGGCGGGCCAGCACCAGGGTGGATTCGGGGGTGGTGTCGGAGGGCTTGAGGACCACGGTGTTGCCGGCGGCGAGCGCGGGGCCGATCTTCCAGATGGCCATCAGGAACGGGTAGTTCCAGGGTGCAACCTGCGCCACGACACCGATGGGTTCGCGGCGCACGTAGGAGGTGTGGCCTTCGAAGTACTCGCCTGCTGACTTTCCTTCCAGGATGCGCGCGGCACCGGCGAAGAAGCGGAGCTGGTCGGCGCCGGCGGCAATTTCCTCGGAGGCAATCAGGGAGCGGACCTGCCCGGTGTTGCGGTGCTGGGCCTCGACAAGTTCGTCGCTGTTGGCTTCAACGGCGTCCGCGAGCTTGAGCAGCATCAGCTGGCGCTGCCCGGGGGTTACGTGCTTCCAGGTCTTGAAGGCGTCCTTGGCCGCGGTCATGGCGGCGTCGACGTCGGCCTGGATGGAGACGGGAGACTGCGCCACTACCTCGCCGTTGGTGGGATTAACGATGTCCAGCAGGGCGGTGCCCGCGGGCGTGACGAACTCACCATTGATGAAGTTCTGCAAGGTTTGAACCACGGTGTACAACCTCTTTCATAGGGAACATCAGCTGCGAAGCGGATGGTTGCGACTGCCTTGAGCCTATGCCAGCACCTTCCCCCCGGGGAATAGCCACCTGCACACCTTTGGCCGCAATGTTTAGTGCGGTTGACCAGCGTCCGTCTATCCTTGAGCCATGGCCATTTCCCTCGCCACCCTGCTCGGCGTGCACTCCCTCCACCTGTCCAATGCAGGCCTTGCCGAGACCACCTGGCACGAGGACATCAACTGGGTTGCCGTCACGGAACTGGAGGACCCGCAGCGTTTCCTCAGCGGCGGCGAACTGGTCCTCACCACCGGCATGCGCCTGCGGTCCGCGCCCGAGCAGCGGCGCTTCGTCCGGCAGGTCCAGCGCGCCGGAGCCGTGGGCATTGGTTTCGGGACAGGTCTGACGCACGACGCCGTCCCGCCGGCCCTGATTGCCGAGGCCAACCGCTGGGGGCTGCCGATCGTCCAGGTGCCTTACGAGACTCCGTTCATTGCCATCGGCAAGCTGGTGGCGGAAGCGCAGGCCGCTGATCATGTCGCCAAGCTGGAGCGCCTGATAGCGGGCCACCAGATCCTGGCCCGCGCCCTGCTCACCGGCGGTGGCCTCACCCAGCTCCTGAAGCATCTGGGCGGGATGCTGCGGACTGAGATTGCCCTCACCCAGTTCACCGCCCACCTGTACAACAGCGGCGCCGAACTCCCCTCCGCTGACACGTGGGCGTCCTACCCCATCCCCACCGGCCGCCGCGATGCCTGCACGCTGTGGGTCCGCCAGCCGTTCGAGGATTCGGGCATCATCGGCTACGCCCAGAACCTGATCAGCGTGGAGCTGAACAACATGGTCAAGCAGCGCCAGGCCCAGCGCGCCTTGTGCGGCCAAGTGCTGGAGGACGTCATCCACGGCGCCCTGGAGACCAGCGAGGCCCAACGCCGGCTCGCCGGTGTGGGCCTTAACAGCACACGCAAAAACGTGGTGCTGCTGGCGGTGTCCGCCGCCCATCACAAGGCCCTGGTGAGCACCTCGGTGCCGCAGCCGCTGGAGAACGCGGTGGCCGCCGTCGTCGGGAAGGACCTGGTGGTGGTAATTAACGACGACGGCGGCGCGGCACCTGCACTGGCCAGGCGCCTCAGCGACCACCTGGCTGAGGCCGGGATCCACGCCACGATCGGCATCGGCGGCGCGTACACCAAGCCGAACGGCCTGCGCTGGAGCTACTTCGAGGCCCGCGATGCGGCCAGCCACGGCCTGCCGGTGAACGAGCCGGAACGCCTGAGCCTGACCTCCCTGCTGCTGGCCAGTGAAGACGTTCCCCTGGCCGACATGGCCCACGAGTCGCTGAACCCGCTGCGCGCGTTCGACGCCGCCCACGGTGCGGAACTGGTGACCACGCTGGAAAGCTACCTGAACAACAACGGTTCCGTGGCCGCCGTCGCCGAAGCCCTGACCCTGCACCGGAACACCGTGCGGTACCGGCTGGCGCAGATCACCGAACTCACCGGCTACGATCCTTCGGTCACGGCGGACCGTGTGCAGCTGTGGCTGGCGCTCGCCGTGTCGCGGCTCGGAGCGCGGCAATCCAGGTAGGCCCGCTGCCCTAAATGACCGTCCCCCGGAGGACCTTGCGGGACTTCTTGCGTTCCTTCAGGTACTCAGCTTCGGCGTCGGCCGCGAGCTGCACCTGCCGTGTATGGAGCGTGACGTAGGCCGACGCGACGGCCTCGGGCAGGTCCGGCGCCGCCGCCAGCTTGGCCAGCAGGTCCCGGGCCACAACACTGTCGTGGAAATCGCCGAGGATCTGCTGCTGGCGGCGCGCGGCCTTGGCGATTTTCGTGGCGTGCTTGCCTTGGACCGGCTCCACGGACTCCGCCACGTGCCGCAGCCGCTTGGCGTCCTTGCGCACCTGGTGCAGCGCCGTCTCGTGCTCGGCTCCCCTACGTGTCCGCTTGGCTGTCCTGGCTGCGCGCTCCAGCCTCTTGGCTGCCTTGGCCACGAGCTTGACCGCCGCCTTGCGGGCCGGGGCTGCGGCGCCCGGGCGGACCGGCGGGTTGTCAAGGAAGGCCTCGAGGCCGTCCAGGAGTTGGAAATAGCGCGCGGAAACCATCGCCATCTGGAGTTTCCTGTGGGCTGCGTCCCGGCTGGCTCCGAGGTCATCCTCCAGCCGGTCCTTCACCGCCGAAGCCAGTACGGGGGGCAGCTCCGCCATATGCCCGCGCAGGCGGTCCAATATGACTTCAGCGTCCCGCGGCACGCCCAGCACGCGGCCAAGCCATTTGAGCTCGGTACCGAGGTGCCGCACAGCCAGGGCATTGTAGAACCGCCGGTAGGCCTGCAGCGCCGAACGGGCCCGGCGGGTGGCCGACCGCAGGTCGTGCACAGCCTCGGGTTCCTCCAGGCGGACGCCGGGATCGTGCGCCAGGATCTCGCTGATCTGCTCAGCCAGGTAAGCGGCCAGGAGGTCCGACACAGGCCCCTTTTTGCCAGGACTTTTTGGGCCGGCAGCGGCACCGGACTCCCTGCCAGGCAGTGCCAGGACTTTTGCCAGCTTGGAGCCGTGCTTGGCCGGGAGCGCCCCGGCGGCCGCCAGGATTTCCTCAGCGGCCGGGAACAGTTCAGGACTCCCGTGCACCAGCTCGAGCTCCCATTCACGCCACTGCCGCGTCCGGGCCTCCCCCTCGGGCGCTGCCGTGTCCCCCACCGCGGCGTCACCCGCGTCACCCGCGTCACCCGCGCCGCCCGCAGCGCCGAGCAGCTCTGCGCTCACGCGGTCATCCGCCAGGTCCGCCAGATGGACACCGTCCCCGCCGTATAACGCATAGGTGGTCCGCTGGGTTTTCAGCCGGACCACCGGGGCGGCGTCCTCGCCGCGGAGGTAGGCCAGCACGTGCGCCAACAGGCTGTCAGGAACGACGCCGGGCTGGCCCAGCGGGGCGTGCAGCTCGCGGCGCCGCCGGGGTTCCGAGCCGGAGCCGTCGGCTGCGTCGCCAGACTCCTCGTCGGATCCGGGGCCCTCCGCGGTCAGCTTCAGGTGCCAGCCGGCGTCGACTCCGCCGGTGCGGCGGCGAAGCGTGATGTCACGGGAGGCGAGCGTGTGGGTTTGCGTGTCGAAGTACACCGCTTCCAGGGTGTCCACGTGGGGCTCCCCCACCCGGGTGACCCCGGGGATCTCCGCGAGCGACGGCACCTCGGCGTCCTGACCGACGTCGTACTTCTTTTCGACCTCAACTGCCTGCGAAGCCATGACCGGCCGTCCTTCCACGTTGATGGGCGCCAGATCCTGCCGGGCGAGTTCCCTTGAGCCCGGGGGCTGAACTCTGGTGGCCTGAGTCTATGCCCGCAACATTAACGGCCGCGAGAGGTTCACCACAGAACCCTAGACATCAAACGTCAAACGTCTAACCTTAAGACATGACTGTTGCCCCTTCAGATGCCCCGACGCTGTCCGACGCGCCGCCCAAACCGCGCTCCGCCGTCGTCTTCGGAGTCATTGCGCTGGTGCTGATTGGGCTGAACCTGCGGGCGGGGATCGCGGGCGCGTCTGCCCTCCTCCATGATTTTCAGCAGGTCCTGGGCTACGGACCGCTGGTGGCGGCGATCATTCCGTCCATCCCGACGCTCTGTTTTGCGGTGGCGGGCGCGGCGACGTCGTGGCTGACCGGACGGCTCGGCGTCGAGAAGGCCATCCTGCTGGCACTTGGATTCCTGGCCGGCGGGCTGCTGCTCCGCGGGATCCCGGCAACGGGCATGCTGGTGGCGGGCACCGTGGTGGGGATGTCCGGCCTGGCGGTCTGCAACGTGGCCATGCCGTCATTCATCCGCGAGCATTTTGCCCACCGGACGTCGGCGATGACGGCGCTCTACACCGTCACCATGACCACCGGCGCCACCGTCACCGCCGTCGCCGTGGTCCCGCTGGCCCTGACGCTCGGCTCGCCGTCCGCCGCAGTGGGCGCGATCGGATTCCTGGCAGTGGCTGCCTTCCTGGGCTTCCTGCCCGTCGTTCTGCATGCGCACCGCAACAGCGTCCGGAGCACGGCACCCCGCATCTCCCCGTGGCCACTGCTGCGTACCCGGAAGGGCCAGCTGCTTACCGCCATTTTTGCCCTCCAGGCGCTGCTCGCCTACTCACTGATCAGCTGGTTCCCGTCCATGCTGATCAGCATGGGCCTCAGCTCAGCGGACAGCGGCCTGATGTACGGGCTGATGCAGCTGGTCTCCGTGCCTGCCGGCATGGTGCTGCTCGCCATCGGCTCGCGGCCCCGGATGCTCCGGCCGGCGCTGTATCTGGTCAGCAGCACTATGGTGGCCGGCCTGGCGTCACTGCTGGTGGTGCCGGTGGGCCTGGCCATCATTCCCACCGTCCTGCTCGGCTTCGGCCTGGGCATTTTCCCGCTGGTGATGGTGATGATCAGCCGGAGCGGGACAAGCACCGCTGAGACCACAGCCCTGTCCACCCTGGCGCAGTCCACCGGCTACCTGCTGGCCACGGCGGGCCCCTTCGGCGCCGGCCTGCTGTTCAGCGGCACCGGCGGCTGGTCGCTTCCCGTGGCACTCCTGCTGGGCCTTGCCGTGGCCCAAGTGGTGGTGGCCCACCTGATCTCACGCGCCCCCTTGTCCGGCCTGAAGAAGTAGGACGCCATGACCCTGAGCACCTCACACCGCCAGCCCCTCGCCGACGAGGTCACCGCCAAACTCCGGCAGATGATCCACTCCGGCGAGTGGCCCCTTGACCAGCGCATCCCCGCCGAGCCGGAACTGATGCAGGGCCTGGGCGTCTCGCGCGGCACGTTGCGCGAGGCCATCAGGGCCCTGGCCCACAGCGGGATGCTGGAGGTCCGCCGGGGCGACGGCACCTACGTCCGCGCCACCAGCGAGATGTCCGGCGCCGCCCGGCGCATGTACCAGGACCACTCGGACGAACACATCCTCGAGGTCCGGCTGGGCCTGGACACCCAGGCCGCGCGCCTGGCCGCCCGGAACGCAACGGCCGACGACGTCGCCGCCCTCCGTGCTGTCCTGGCCACCCGGGAAGTCGCTTGGAACGCCGCGGACTTCGAGGGGTGGGCCCGGGCCGACTGGGACTTCCACGCGCGCGTGGCCCAGGCCACCGGGAACCCGCTGCTGCACGAGCTCTACGTCAGTTTCGGCGACGTGTTCCACCAGGACCTGCTCAAGCAGCAACGCAAGGGCCGGCTGGACGGCCTCACGTACGAGGGCCACGGCGCCCTGGTGGACGCGATCGAGGCCCACGACGCCGACGCCGCGGTGGCCAGCGTCAACCAGAACCTGAACACCTGCGCGGAGTGGCTGCGGGCGTAGGTCCAGTTCCTGCCTGATGGCCCAACTAGGTAGCACTAAGTGTCGTTTTGAGGGCTCATAACGACACTTAGTGCTACCTAGTTTCGAAGGGCGCGCGAAGGTGGGGTTTCTCCGCAGGCCAGCCCCATCAGTAGGCTTACTACCTGACGCAGGTAGTTACGCCCCGGGTGCCGCCCGCATCCGGGGTGCCCGCCCATGACCAGGAGTTTCCATGTCACGAGCCACCCACCAGGCCCCGAACGAAGAGACCCCCAGCGAAGTGACCCCAACGAAGCCGCGGGACCGGAAGCCGCCCGGCGCGCTGTGGGCCGATGGGCTGGGAAGAGTGGGGATCCGTTCGGCCCAGGTCCTGCTGATCCTGGCAGTGGCCGTGGTCTCTGTGTACGCCCTGATGCAGATCAAGCTTCTGGTCATTCCGATCCTGATCGCCCTGATCCTTGCCGCGGCCATAGGCCCGTTCGTCAACTTGCTCCGCCGCCGCGGCTTGCCGGGCGCCGCGGCCACGGGACTGGCCTTTGTGGCGCTCCTGCTCCTGCTGGCAGGCGTTGGTACGGTCATCTACTTCTCCGTCCGGAGCCAGTGGGCCGAGCTGGCGCAGCAGGCCTCCTCCGGACTGGACGAGCTGGAGCAGTTCCTGCTCACCGGTCCAATTCCGATCGACCGGGAGCAGCTGAACCAGGCGCGGGAGGGGATCATCCAGTTTGCCACCAGCAGCCAGGTCCGCTCGGGTGCCATCACCGGACTGTCCGTGGTGACAGAGTTCCTGGCCGGAAGCGCACTGATGGTGGTCATCCTGTTCTTCTTCCTCAAGGACGGCGCCAAAATCTGGAACTTCTTCCTGCGACCCTTCAGCGGGCAGCGGGAAGCAAAACTCCGCCGCGTGGGCAGCCGCACCCTCGAAGTCCTGGGCGGCTACGTCCGCGGCACCGCCATCGTGGCCCTGGTGGATGCCGTGGCCATCGGCGCGGCACTCCTGATCCTGCAGGTTCCACTGGCGTTCCCGCTGGCCATCATCATCTTCATGACCGCTTTCATCCCGCTGGTGGGAGCCACTGTTGCCGGCATCCTCGCGGCCCTGGTGGCGCTGATCGTGGTGGCCGTGGTGATCGCCGTGAACCAGCTGGAGGGTGACCTGCTGCAGCCGATCGTGATGGGCAAGTCGCTCCAGCTTCACGCGCTGGTGATCCTGATGGCCCTGACTGCCGGCACCATCCTGGCGGGCATCATCGGCGCGGTCCTGTCTGTCCCCATGGCGGCCGTCATCTGGGCTGTCATTCAGGTGTGGACCGCTGAGGATCCGAACCTTGAGGACATGAATCCGGACCTCCCGCCGCCCAACAGCCAGCCCGCCTGACTCGGGCTGAGCCAATTTCGACGCGCACATCCACTGGCGCACCCGAAATATCAGGTGCGGCAGGGAATCTGCGCGTCGCGGGAAAACTTGCGCGTCGCAAGGATTAACGCTCGACGACGGTCCGGCACCTGGGTGCCGGACCGTCGTCGAGCGTTAATGCAGTTTGCCGCTGCCGGCGTTACTGCGGTCAGGAGCGGAGGCCCTGGAACACATTCTTGGGCCGCTGCATCTCGCCATGCTTGGCACCGAGGATTATCACGGCAGCGGCGAAGGCCGGGACGGCCCACTGCAGCACCTTGAGCTGCTGCTGAGCCGACTGCAGTTCCTCGGACGCACCGGGATTCGGCTCGGTGGCGCCCCGCGCTCCCTCGTCCGCGAGCTTCTCTACCTTCTTGCCAAGGATGCCGGCGTAGAGTGTCACGGCGGCACCGGCAACCGTGACCGCCGTCTTGATCGCGGTATCGCGGGCCACACCGTCCTGCTTCGCGATGCGTCCCTTGTTTTCCCACGCGATGGCGAGGTCAGCCACCAGGTGGGAGGCGAAAGCCGCCGTCTGGATCGGAGCCCACTTCATCCAGCCCGCGCTGGACAGACGAGTGCGTTCCGTCGGATCCTTGGCTTCCGCAGCCGCGCCGTTCAACCCGATAGCGCCCATCAGCGATCCGCCGAACCACGCCGCAGCCGTCAAGTCGTGAACGGACCGGGCAACAAGATTTCCTGCCATGATGTGTATTCCTCACGTTGAACTGGTTATGAATTGCCGCTGGTGCGGTCTTTACTGGCCGCGTCCCCTCAAGATCATGCTCACGCTATCGTAAGCACACTTACTAATATTACGGAACCCCGTCTTCAACAGCGGATACGCGTAATATCGTCGCCATGGAAACAGGGACTTTGTTCGGCTGGGCATTCGGAGACCTCGCCCGGGAAGATGACGACGCATACATGGCAGGCCTCGAGAAGGATGCCCTGCGGAACGCCAGGGAGACGGCCGAGGCCAAGGGCGTAACAGTGATTGCTGGCTCCGAGGTTTTCACGGCCCTGAGTGCAAATGACAGCCTGGTGGAGCTGGATCACGCTCCGGGCAAGCTGGTGGTCCGCTGCACGGTGCACGTTGAAGGCCCCGGTGCCGGGAAGCTCCACGCAGAGGGGCCCATGAACGGCTGACTCATGGCAGACGGGGAATCCAGCATCGGCGAGGCGGCAGACGCCGTCGAGGAGGCGTCCGACACCAAGGCGCTGGACGTCGTAGCGCGCTCGGGTTTTGCCGTGATGGCCCTGCTCCACATCATTGTCGGCGCCATTGCCATCGCCCTGGCCTTCGGGCAACCCGGGCAGGCGGAAGCCACGGGCGCCATCGAGCAGTTGGGCGCCAACCCGTGGGGGCCGGCCGTTCTGTGGTCGTGCGTGGTTGCGTGCACCGGCCTGGCCTTGTGGCAGCTGAGTGAAGCCACGCTCCGGTCCCGGCGTCTGCCTGGCCCAAAACGCTGGGGAAAACTGGTCTCCTCAGGCTGCCTGACCGTTACCTATGGCAGCGTGGGGCTCAGCTTTGCGGGTTTCGCCATCGGCATGCGAGGGGACTCGGGAGACACCACCCGGGACTTCAGCACCGCACTCCTGAACGCCCCGTTCGGGCTGCCTGTGCTGGTGGCCGTCGGCCTGACCACCATGGGCGTCGGCGTGTACTTCGTGGTGAAGGGCCTGCGGCGCGGGTTCAAAAAGGAGCTCTTTCGGTTTGAAGGCACCCGGCGCGGCAAGCTCATCGACTCCCTGGGCGTCACCGGTCACGTGGCCAAGGGGGTCGCGCTGAACCTGGCCGGGCTGTTGTTTGTGATCGCGGCCAGCAAACAGAGTCCCGAAGAATCCACCGGCCTGGACGGCAGCCTGAAGGCGCTCCGCGACCACCCGTTCGGCCCGTACCTGCTTGTCGCGATCGGAGCCGGCTTCATCTGCTACGGCATGTTCGCGCTCGTCCGGGCGCGGTTTGGCCGGATGTAACCACCGATGGAGGGAAAACCATGTCAACCGTGAGCCGCCTGTTCAACACCCCGGCCGACGTCGTCTGGAACGTGATTGCCGACGGGTGGCTTTACTCCGGCTGGGTGGTGGGGGCCTCCCGCATCCGTGCCGTCGACGCCCACTGGCCCGAGGCCGGTTCAAAGCTCCACCACTCGGTGGGCGCCTGGCCGCTGGTGATCAACGACAGCACGCGCGTTGCCGCCGTCGAACCCCACCGCTCCCTGGAACTGGTGGCGCGCGGCTGGCCCCTGGGCGAAGCCAAAGTGGTGATCACTCTAGAGGATATGGGCACGCAGTGCGGGGTCTCCATCGCCGAGGATGCCATCCGTGGACCGGGCAAGCTCGTGCCCAAGGTGCTGCGGGACCCGCTGATCGACGTGAGGAACCGGGAAACCCTCAGCCGACTGGAACTAATGGCGGCCGGTGGGGCGGGGAGCTAGGCCCGGACGTTAAAGCAACGCGGGGTCACTTCCTGCCCAATAAAGCGTGATTATTGGGCGGGACGTGACCCCGCGTTGGGTCCGGGTTGCCTCCTAGACGTTGGCGGCTACGCCGTCGCGGGAGATGGCGACCATGTCCTCGCGCGGCACCACTTTGATACGCTCCCGCTTGACCTCAACTCCGTGTGATCCGCCGGCCTCCGTCGCCGCCGCACCGAGCGCGAGTTCGTGCGCGTCCAAGGCAAGCCAGCCTTCCCAGCTGGTGAACTTCACGCCGCGGGCATCGAGAAGTTCGACGACGGCATCCGCCTCGGGAACAGCGGCGACCGGGAGGTTTTCGCGGTCCTCCAGCAGGTAGGTCACGGTCTCGAGGGCGTCGCCCTTGGTGTGGCCGATCAGGCCCACCGGGCCGCGCTTGATCCAGCCGGTGGCGTAGATGCCCGGCACGTGGGTGCCGGCGGCATCCAGGACGCGGCCGCCGTCGTTCGGTACCACGCCCTTCTTATGGTCGAACTCGATCTCCGGCAGCGCCGAACCGAAGTAGCCGATCGAGCGGTAGACGGCCTGGACGGGGTAGTCCACGAACTCGCCCGTGCCGCGGGCGTTGCCCGTGCCGTCCAGCTCGGTGCGCTCGAACCTCATGCCGGCAACCTTGCCCGGCGTCGCGGCGTCGTCGTAAATTTCCACCGGGCTGTGCAGGAAGTGCAGGTGCAGGCGACGGGATGCGGTGAGCTCGGAGAGGTCCTCGGGCTGCTCGGCGATCCAGTTCGTGAGGGTGCCCACCATGGTTTTGGTCTGGTTGTTGCTCTGGATCTGGCGGTCCGATTCCTCGTCGAACTCGAAGTCCTCGGCGTAGAGGATGATGTCCACGTCCTTCGAGTGGGAGAGTTCGCGCAGCTCCAAGGGCGTGAACTTGACCTGGGCCGGGCCGCGGCGGCCGAACACGTGCACGTCCGTGACGGGCGAGGACTTCAGCTCGGCGTAGACGTTGTCCGGGATTTCGGAGACCAGGAGGTCGTCGGCGTGCTTGGAGAGCATGCGGGCCACGTCCAGGGCCACGTTGCCGTTGCCGATCACGGCGATTTCCTTGGCCTCCAGCGGCCATTCGCGGGCGACGTCGGGGTGGCCGTCGTACCAGGAGACGAAGTCCGCGCCGCCGTAGGAGCCGTCCAGCTCGATGCCCGGGATGTTCAGGTCCGCGTCCTTGATGGCGCCGGTGGCGAAGATGACGGCGTCGTAGTGCGTGCGGAGGTCCTCGATGGAGATGTCGGTGCCGTAGTCCACGTTGCCGAAGAAGCGGATGTCGCCGCGGTCCAGGACCTTGTGCAGGGCGTTGACGATGCCCTTGATGCGCGGGTGGTCCGGGGCCACTCCGTAGCGGATCAGGCCGTAGGGTGCCGGGTAGCGGTCAAAGAGGTCGATGCTCACGGTGAGCTCGCCGCTCTTGACGGCTTCGCTCTTGGTGAGGATGTCCGCAGCGTAGACGCCGGCCGGGCCGGAGCCCACAACGGCAACGCGCAGCGGACGCTCGGCAGATCCTACGGAGGTGCTTGATGACACGGCTGTGTTCCTTTTGTTCGTTCCGGAAGAGGCTAGGTGGTGAGGACGCGGGTGGTGCGTTGATTCGTGCGGGGCTTATTCGGCGTGGTGGTGCTGTAGTCCGCTGTCTTGAAGTGCGACGGCGCGAACGGGCTGACGCGGACAACGTCGCCGATCACAATCACGGCAGGATTTGCGACGCCGGTGGCTTCCGCCTGGTCGGCGATGGAACCGAGCGTGCCGATCGTCACGCGCTGATTCGGCAGATAGCCGTTCTCAACGATGCCAACTGGAGTGTCTTGAGGCAAACCGGCGCCGGCCAGGGCAGCGGCCGAATCCCGAAGTGCGGCCACGCCCATCAGCAGGATGATGGTGTGATCTGCCCGGGCGGGGACCTCGGACAGCTCCTCGTGGCCGGTGACCACACTGAAGCCCTTGGCCAGGCCGCGGTGCGTCACGGGGATGCCGGCGGCGGCCGGAACGGAGATCGCGGACGTCACGCCGGAAACCACTTCCACCTCGACGCCGTGCTGCCGGCAGTATTCGGCTTCCTCGCCGCCGCGGCCCAGGACGTACGGATCGCCGCCCTTGAGCCGGACCACCCGGTGCCCCTTCAGGGCTTCGTCCACAAGGATGCGGTTGATCTCCGCCTGCGGCACGGGATGGTGCCCCGGGGTCTTGCCCACTTCGATCACGCGGACGTCGGGGGCAAGTTCGTTGAGCAGTTCGCGCGGGCCGAGGCGGTCTGCCACCACGACGTCGGCCTGGCCGAGCAGCCTGCGGCCGCGGACGGTGATGAGGCCGGTGTCGCCGGGACCGCCACCCACAAGGGCAACGGAGCCCGCAGACGCACGACGGCGGCGCAGCGGGAGGTCGCCGGTCTCCAGTGCGGTGGCGACGGCGTCACGCAGGGCCATGGCACGGCGCGGGTCTCCCCCGGCGTTCACGGCGATCTGCACGTCGTCAACCACAGCGACGGCGGGCGTCCACGCGGCGGAGGCTTCGTGGTCGGAGGCGTTGACGCACCAGATGCGCTGCGCCTCGGCGTCGGCCGACACCTGGGTGTCCACGGCGGGATCGCCGGTGGCCGTCTGGACGAACCAGACGCCGTCGACGTCGGAGGGAAGGTAAGTGCGCGGCTCCCAGGTGAGGAGGCCGGCGGCGGCCAGTTCGCGGAGCGCGGCGGAGGCAACGGGAGCCACGACGGTGACCCGTGCACCGGCGTCGAGCAGACCCTTGGCGCGGCGGGCTGCCACGGGGCCGCCGCCCACCACCAGCACGGGGCGGCCGAGCAGCCGCAGTGCTGTGGGGTAAATATCCTGAATTGCCATGAATCAACGGTAGGGCCGCGCCGTTTCACCAACAACGGCAGCGGAAACACCAGTTCACGTAAGGTAACCCTGCGTCACATTGCCGGGCGGGCTCGTGGGACGCCGTCGGGGCGCCATCGTGGGGCACATTGGCCGTCAGGAACGCCAAAGCCGGATCGATCGCCGGCGCGTCCGTGTCAAAGTGCCCCAGTTCAGCTGCTCATGCTGCTGAGGAACCGGCCGCGGTCAACGATGAGCCGCCGCAGGTAGCGGCGCAGGACCAGGTCTTCCACCAGCCGGCCCAGGATCCCGAACGGCGCCCTGAACTCCACGCGGTCCGTCATGATGCTGCCGGTGGCCGTGGATTCGAACTCGTGGACGTGGCGGAACGTTTTGAACGGGCCCCTGACCTGTTCGTCCGTGAAGCTGTTGGGGAAGTCCAGTGCGGTGATGCGGCTGGTCATCTTCAGCGGTACGCCAAAATGCCGGGCCTGCCACGTCACGTACTGGCCTTCACCGATCAGGCCCGACGTAACCCCGCCAACTGCCCGTTCGTCGGCGGCCTTCTGGGAATCCATGTGCGCCTCAATGCTGCGTGCGAGGTCGAACAGGCGCTCCGGCGGGAGTGCGGACGCGGTGCGGCACACGAAGCTGACAGTCATGGCGCCAGTCTGCCAGAGTCCGTCCAGCCCAGCCGATCGCCGTCGTGGGGCACATTGACGGGACTCGGGCCCCGAACTGGCCAAATCAGCGGCGTGTCCGTGCCGAAGTGCCCCAGTTCCGTCGCCGCCGAGGCAGCAGAAAGCCCGACGGCGGGACTCGCCGTCGGACTCTTCTGTTAAGTTTTCGCAGGGTTTGGGCCGGTGCGGCCTAGCGGGTGCTTCCCGAGAGGAGGCCTCGGCTGCGCAGGAGGCGCTTCTCGATCGGCGCGAACACCAGCAGCTCGATGAGAATGCCGACGGCCAGGATCAGCAGGATCGCGGCCATTACAACCGTCATGTCGGACAGGACCCGGCCTTGGTCAAGCAGCGAGCCGAGTCCGAAGCCGATCGTGCCGCCTACGGCGATGATTTCCGCGGCCATGAGCGACCGCCAGGAGAATGCCCAGCCCTGTTTGAGCCCGCCCAGGTATCCGGGAAGTGCGGCAGGCAGGACAATCTGCACGGCCATCTGGAAACGGTTGGCACCCAGGACCGTGCCGACGCGGCGGTACTGCGGCGGGATCTGGTCCACGCCGGAGATCAGCCCGTTGATGATGGACGGGATCGCACCCATAAAGACCACGAAGTAGACGGTGGCATCAGTGAGTCCGAACCAGATGATGGCCGCGGGCACCCAGGCTACGGATGGCAGCACCTGAAGGCCGGAAATCAGAGGCCCGAAGGCACGGCGGAGCGGCGCAACCTGGGCCAGCAGCAGCCCTACCGGCGTGGCGATGGCAACGCTGATCAGGAACCCGACCAGCCCGCGCTGCAGCGAGGTCCACACCGCTTCCTGCAGCTTGGCCTCGCCCCAAAGCACGCCGATCTGGCCCAGGACATCCAGCGGACCGGGAACCAGGTCGCGGCGCTTCAGGCCCAGGGATACGTAGAACTGCCAGATCAGGACAAGGACCACAAGGGCGGCGACCGGCAGGAGCACCCGGCTCCAGTCGATCCGGTGCTTGCGCGCGGCGTCGGACTGGAGCGAATCCAGCCCGGCCTCGAGCTCGCGCAGGTCCTCATGCCCGGTGGAAGTCCGGGTCAGGGCGGCGTGGACTTTGCGGGTTTCCGGCTTGGCCTCGACCGGTTCGGTCTCGGCGACGGGCGTGGGGTTATTTGGCATGGCGGCGAATCTCCTCCCGCAGCCGGGCGGTGATGACCCCGGTCAGCTGTCCGGCCAGGCCGGCGTCGGTTCGGTGTTCCTCGGTGACGGCCCATTCCTGGACCACGCGGCCGGGGCGGGACGACAGCAACAGCACACGCTGGCCCAGCCGCACGGCCTCGCGGACGTTGTGGGTCACAAAAACGATGGTGCGCCCGGTTTCCTTCCAGATGCGTTCCAGCTCGTCGTGCAGCAGGTCGCGGGTGATCGCGTCCAGGGCCGCAAACGGCTCATCCATCAGCAGCAGCTGCCGGTCCTGCGACAGGGCACGGGCCAGTGCCACGCGCTGGCGCATGCCGCCGGAAAGCTCGTGCGGACGCTTGTCCCCCGCCTCGCCGAGGTGCACCAGCTCGAGCAGCTCATTGGCCTTGATCCGGCGTTCAGCTTTCCCCACACCGCGCAGCTTCAGGGCCAGCTCGATGTTCTCCCGCGCCGTCAGCCAGGGGAAGAGGGCGGCGTCCTGGAACATAAAGGCTGCTCCGTCGCTGGGCACTTCGAGGGCGCCCGACGTCGGGACCTCCAGTCCCGCCATGATGTTCAGCAGGGTGGATTTGCCGCAGCCGGACGCACCGAGGAGGGCTACGAATTCGCCCGCGCCGATGGTGGCGTTGACGTCGTCCAGCACCGGGGCGCCGTCGCCGAAGCGCTTGCCCAGGTTTTCCAGTACGACTGGCATGGTCCGTCCTTAAGTAGTTGGTGCGGTAGGTGGCGGTCAGTCCTGGCCGAGGCCGGCGGCGGAGACCCGTTCGGCGGTCCCGGTGACTTCGTTCAGGGCACGGAGGTCGAACAATCCGGTGATGTCCGCCTGCTTGGTGGTGCCGGCTTTCACCCCGTCTTCGAGGAGCTTGGGGTAGGTTCCCGCGAGCGGATCCACCGTGAACACCACGTTCTGCAGGGCTCGGTCAAGGACATCGGCGGGAAGCGCCGCGCCTGCCGATTCCTGCAGGGCGGCGTTGATGACGCTCGTTTTCTCTGCGGCAGGCGTGTCGTTCAGCCAGGCCACGGACTCGGCATGGCCCTTGAGCAGGGCCTTCACGGTGTCCGGGTGCGCGGCGGCAAACTTCTTGTTCACAATCAGGATGGTGGTGGGGAACTCGCCGGCCTTGCCGGAGAGCGAGCCGTCCCAGAGGTCCTTTTCGTCCACCAGGACCTTGGCTCCGGCCTGGAGCACCAAACGGGACGCCCACGGCTCAGGCAACCACGCGCCGTCGAGCTTTCCATCCTGGAACAGTTTCAGCGTCTGGGCGTTCTCCGTGGGATTGATGGCAACATCGCCGCTGCCGTCCACATTGGTCTTGTAGCCCTGCGAGCCGAGCCACGCGCGAAGCGCCACATCCTGCGTGCCGCCCAGCTGAGGCGAGGCCAGGGTCTTGCCCTTGAGCTCGGCCGCGGAGGTGATCTCAGGACGCACAACCAACTGCGCGCCACCTGCGGCGGCGCCCGCGATGACGCTGACGGATTCCCCCTCGCTCTTGACAAACGAGTTGATGGCCGGGTTCGGGCCGATGTACGCCGCGTCGATGGCACCGGCATTCAGCGCCTCGATCGCGGCAGGTCCCGCGTTGAAAGTCTCGGTGCTGAGCTTGGTGTTGCCCAGGTTCCCGGCGAGAATCCCCTGTTTCACGCCCACCAGGGCGGGGGCATGGGTCAGGTTTCCGAAATAGCCCAGCTTCAGTTCTGCAGCCGGAGTGGGCGCGGGGATGGATGCCTCTGCCGCCGTATTACGGGAAATGGACGACGCCACAACGGCACCGGCGGCGATCAGGAACACGAGCCCGATGGCCAGGGCCGCCTCGATGGCACGCTTGCGCTTGGGTACTGCGCTTTCGCCTGCCACGATGCGGGTCATCCCGGGCTTGGAACTAGTCATTGTTTCACCATAGGGAGTGACATAAACCCATTCAATCAAGCAGAAACGGGGGGTCACGCGGGTTCATGCAACGTCACATTCCGTGCTCGGTTCAGTCGCCCTTGACGTTGATCAGCTGCCGGAGCTTGTGCCGCACCTTGACCAAGTCCGCCGCGTCCCTCATCACCACATCGATCGGCTTGTAGGCCGCCGGAATCTCGTCGATGAAGGCCTCGGTGACGCGGAACTCGATGCCCTGCATGGCCGTCTTCAGCTCGGCCAAGGAGAAGGTCTTGCGGGCAGCCGTGCGGGAGTACTCGCGGCCGGCCCCGTGCGGGGAGGAGTTCAGCGAGACGGGGTTCCCCAGCCCCTCCACCACGTACGACGCCGTCCCCATGGACCCGGGGATAAGTCCCGGATCGCCGTGCTCGGCTCTGATCGCCCCCTTCCGCGATACCCACACGGATTTGCCGTAATGGGTCTCCTGCTGCGTGAAGTTGTGGTGGCAGTTGATCCGCTCGCGCTCCTTGACATGGCCGCCCACCCAGTGCCCGAACTGCATGATCACGCGGTCCATCATTTCCTCGCGGTTCAGGAGGGCGAAGTGTTGCGCCCAGCGAAGTTCCTTGATGTAGCGGGCGAACTCGCTGGTACCCTCCTCCAGGTAGGCGAGGTCCGGGTCGGGCAGCCTGGTCCCGCGTTTGCGGGTCACCTGCTGGGCGACGCCGATGTGGTGCTGCGCGATCTTGTTGCCCACGCCCCGCGAGCCCGAGTGCAGGAACAGCCAGACGGCGTCGGTCTCGTCGGCGGAGACCTCGATGAAGTGGTTGCCCGATCCCAGCGAACCCAGCTGAAGCTCCCACTTGGCCAGATACTGGGCAGGGATGAAGCCGGCCTGCGCCGCCAGCTTCCGGAGCTCGGCCAGGCGCGGTTCGGCAGTGGACATGACCCGCCGGTTGTTGTGGCCTGCGGACAACGGAATGGCCCGTTCAATGTCCTCGCGCAGCTGTTTGCGGTCCTTGGGCAGGTCCTTGACCGAGTACTGGGTCCGCACGGCGATCATGCCGCAGCCAATATCCACGCCCACAGCGGCCGGGATGATCGCGCGCAGGGTGGGGATCACCGAGCCCACGGTGGCGCCCTTGCCCAGGTGCGCGTCCGGCATCAGGGCCAGGTGCGGGTAGATGAACGGCAGCGTGGACGTGGCCAGCGCCTGCTCGCGGGTCTTGTCGTCCAGGATCGAGGCCCAGCTGATGAGCTTGGGGTTGATGGTTTCCACGCTTCGCCTCCCACTGTTAAGGATACGAAAACGACAAAACCGCGGCTTGTTCGCAATCCGGCCCTTGAAGGCCGGGATCTGCGAACAAGCCGCGGTTACGGCAGAAACTCAGATGGAGTAGCGCTCGTCCTCGTGGTCGCCCGGGTGGTCCTTGACCAGTCCCGCGGCCAGCGTGTTGCCGTCCAGGGGGTCGATGACGAGGAACGCGCCAGTGCGGCGGTGGTGCAGGTAGTTCTCCAGCGGCAGCGGCGCGGCGAGCCGGAGTTGCGCGTGGCCGATGTCGTTCAGCTCCAGGCTGGACGCGCCTTCGAGCTTGAAGGTGGCCAGGTCCAGCTTGCCGCTGACGCTGCGGACCAGCGCCTGGACGGTGCGGGTGCCGTGCTTGACCAGCACCTTGGCACCTTCACGCAGCGGCTTCGGCGACAGCCAGCACAGCGCGGCGTAAAGGTCGGCGGTGGACTCCGGGAAGGTCCCGGCGGCGGCAATGGTGTCACCGCGGGCGACGTCGAATTCCTCCGCCAGGCGGATCGCCACGGACTGCGGGGCGAACGCTTCCTGCAGGGACTCGCCGGCGAAATCAATATCGGTCACCGTGGTGGTGCGGGCGGCCTGACCGGGGGTCAGCACTGACACGGAGTCCCCCAACTTCACCGAACCCTCGGTGATCTGGCCGGCATACGCGCGGTAGTCGCGGTAGGCCTCCACGTCCAGGCCACCGGCTACGGCGTCGGGAGCAAGCGCACCCTGCGGCCGGATGACCAGCTGCACCGGGAAGCGGAAGCTTTCCAGCTCCGTGTCGATCTCGTCGGCGGCCGGCAGGGTCTCGAGGACCTCCAGCAGTGCCGGACCGTCGTACCAGGGAGTGCGCTCGGAACGGTCCACCACGTTGTCGCCGTCGAGGGCGGACACAGGGATCACCAGCAGGTCATCGATGTGGTCCGCGCTGCCCAGCTCGGCCGAGCCGATGCCCAGTTCGCGGGCCACCTGCTGGACATCGGCCTGGATCTCACGGAACACGGACTCGCTGAAGTCCACCAGGTCGATCTTGTTCACGGCCACAATCACGTGCGCCACCCGCAGCAGCTGCAGCACGGACAGGTGCCGGCGCGTCTGCTCCAGGACACCCTTACGGGCGTCAATGAGTACGACGACGGCATCCGCCGTCGACGCGCCGGTCACCGTGTTTTTGGTGTACTGAACGTGCCCGGGGCAGTCCGCCAGGATGAAGCTGCGGCGGTCCGTGGCGAAGTAGCGGTAGGCCACGTCGATGGTGATGCCCTGCTCCCGCTCGGCGCGCAGGCCGTCGGTCAGAAGGGCCAGGTCGATCCCGCCCTTCTCGCCGCCAAAGCCGCGGTCGGAGGAGGTGCGGGCAACGGCGTCGAGCGTGTCAGCAAGAATCGCCTTGGAGTCGTGCAGGAGGCGGCCCACCAAAGTGGACTTCCCGTCGTCGACCGATCCGGCGGTGGCGAAACGGAAAAGGGTGGTGGGCAGGGCTGTCTCGAGCTCGGCGGCCAATGTGTCAGTGGTCATTTAGAAGTACCCATCCTTCTTGCGGTCTTCCATGGCTGCCTCGGAGATGCGGTCATCTGCACGGGTGGCGCCACGTTCGGTGATGGTGGAGGCGGCAACTTCGATCACAACGTCGCTCACGGTGGCTGCATCCGACTCAACGGCACCGGTGCAGGACATGTCGCCCACGGTGCGGTAGCGGACGGTTTTGACGATGACTTGCTCGTGCGGCAGCGGCTGGGAAACCTCGCCCACCGCACGCCACATGCCGTCGCGGGCAAACACTTCGCGGTCATGGGCGTAGTACAGGCCCGGCAGCTCGATGTTCTCGCGTTCGATGTAGCGCCAGATGTCCAGCTCGGTCCAGTTGCTGATGGGGAACGCGCGGACATGCTGGCCCACGGTGTGGCGGCCGTTGTAGAGGTTCCACAGTTCGGGGCGCTGGTTGCGCGGGTCCCACTGGCCGAATTCGTCACGGAGGCTCAGGATGCGCTCCTTGGCGCGGGCCTTGTCCTCGTCGCGGCGGCCGCCGCCGAAGACGGCGTCGAACTTGTTCTGCTGGATGGCGTCCAGCAGCGGGACGGTCTGCAGCGGGTTGCGGGTGCCGTCGGCACGCTCGGCGAGCTCACCGCGGTCGATGAACTCCTGCACGGAGCCGACGACGAGCTTCAGGCCAAGGCGCTCCACCGTCCGGTCGCGGAAGTCGATGACCTCGGGGAAGTTGTGGCCGGTATCCACGTGCAGGACGGGGAACGGGACCTTGCCCGGCCAGAAAGCCTTGGTGGCCAGGTGCAGCATCACCACGGAGTCCTTGCCGCCGGAGAACAGCAGCGCAGGCTTCTCGAACTCGGCCACGACTTCGCGGATGATGTGGATCGCTTCGGACTCGAGGGCGTCCAGGCTGGAGAGGCGCGTGGAAACGGCGGCTTCAGTCACCTGGGTGGTCTCCTCAGTTAGGAAAGTGCTCATACGTGTAGCCCGCATTCTGTCTTGTCGGTGCCTGCCCAGCGGCCGGCGCGGGGGTCGTCGCCGGGCGCCACCTTGCGGGTGCAGGGCTGGCAGCCAATGGAGGGGTAACCCTGGGAAAGCAGCGGGTTGACGGGCAGGAGGTTGTCATCGGAGTACTGGACCAGCTGGTCGAACGTCCACGCGGCCACCGGGTTGACCTTGACCAGGCCGTTGACTTCGTCCCAGGTCACCAGCGGGGTGTTGGTCCGAGTGGGGGCCTCGTCGCGGCGGACGCCGGTGAACCAGAGTTCGTAGCCGGCCAACGTACGGCGCAGCGGGGCCACCTTGCGGAGGGCGCAGCACTGGGCGGCGTCGCGGGCAAAGAGGTCCTTGCCCAGGAGCCGGTCCTGCTGTTCCACGGTGCTCTCGGGAAGCACGTCCACCACGTTGACGCGGAGGTTCGCGGCCACCTCGTCACGCGTGGCGTAGGTTTCCGGGAAGTGGTAGCCGGTCTCCAGGAACAGGACGTCGACGCCGGGCATCTGGTCCGCGACCAGGGCCGGCAGGACCGCGTCGGCCATGGAGCACGCGACGGCCACCGCGGACAGGTCGAAGTTGCGCTCCACCCAGGCGATCACGTCGCGGGCCGGGGCGTCCCAGCCGAGCTCGGCCGCGCCGGATTCGGCGATGACCTTGAGCTCGTCGTGGGTGCGGAGGGCAGTTGTCACTGGAGAGCCTCCTCGTCTGCTGCGTGGGCCCACTCGGCGAAGGTCTGGCCTTCGGCGCGCTGGGCCACGAAGGTGCGGACGACGCGTTCCACGTAGTCCGGCAGGTCCTCGACGTATACCTTCAGGCCGCGGACGGTGCGTCCCAAACCTGCTTCTTCGCGGCTGTTGGAAGCCAGCCCGCCGCCCAGGTGGACCTGGAAACCCGGGGAGGGGTCGCCGTCGGGCGTTGGCAGCATCATGCCCTTCAGGCCGATGTCCGCGGTCTGGATGCGGGCGCAGGAGTTGGGGCAGCCGTTGATGTGCAGGGACAGCGCGTGCGGCAGTTCGCCGGACTCCGCGAGGTCCGCCAGGCGGCGTTCCAGGTCAGCGACGGCGGTGGCGGCCGTGACCTTGGTTTCCACGATGGCCAGCTTGCAGTATTCAATGCCGGTGCACGCGATGGTTCCGCGGCGGAACACGGACGGGCGCGCGGAGAGGCCCAGGGCGTCCAGCTCGGCAACCAGCGGTTCCACGTGATCCTTGGCAACGTCCAGGACTACGAGTTTCTGGTGCGGCGTGGTGCGCAGGCGGTAGGAGCCGCGGGCCTCGAGGGTGTCCGCGAGCTTGATCAACTGAGCGCCGGACAGGCGGCCGGCCAGCGGGGTGGCGCCGATGAAGAACTTGCCGTCCTTCTGCTCGTGCACACCGATGTGGTCGCCCGGAGTGGTGGGCTTGGGCGCGGCGGGACCGTCGGCCAGCTTGTAGCCCAAGTATTCATCCTCGAGGATCTGGCGGAACTTCGCCGGTCCCCAATCAGCCATCAGGAACTTCAGGCGGGCCTTGGTGCGCATGCGGCGGTAGCCGTAGTCGCGGAAGATGCTGGTGACGCCGAGCCAGACTTCGGCGGCTTCCTCGGGCTTCACGAAGGCGCCGAGCCGCTTGCCGAGCATCGGGTTGGTGGACAGCGCGCCCCCGGCCCAGAGGTCGTAGCCCACACCGAGTTCGGGGTGGCGGACGCCTACCAGGGCGAAATCGTTGATCTCGTGCACCACGTCCTGGCTGGGGTGGCCGGTGATGGCGGTCTTGTACTTGCGCGGCAGGTTGGACAGCAGCGGGTTGCCGATGAAACGCTCGCCCAGCTCCGCGATGAGCGGCGTGGGGTCGATGATCTCATCCTTGGCGATGCCGGCCACGGGCGAGCCCAGGATGACACGGGGCACGTCGCCGCAGGCCTCCGTAGTGGACAGGCCAACACCCTCAAGCCGGTTCCAGATCTCGGGGATGTCCTCCACCCGGATCCAGTGCAGCTGGATGTTCTGGCGGTCCGTGAGGTCGGCGGAATCCCGGCCGAAATCAACGGAAATCTGGCCGATGACGCGCAGCTGCTCGGTGGTCAGCGCACCGCCGTCGATCCTGACCCGGAGCATGAAGTACTTGTCTTCGAGCTCGTGCGGCTCGAGCGTGGCGGTCTTGCCGCCGTCGATCCCGGGCTTGCGCTGGGTGTACAGGCCCCACCAGCGGAAGCGGCCGTGGAGGTCCTGGCTGGGGATGGCGTCGAAGCCGTCCTTGGAGTAGATGGTCTCGATACGCTCGCGCACGTTGAGGCCGTCGTCTTCCTGTTTCCAGGTTTCGTTGGCGTTCAGCGGGGTTTTGCCGTCCACTTTCCACTGCCCGTGCGGCTTTGCAGCGGGGCGGGAGGCGCGCGCGGGGCGCTTGGCGGCTGCGGGGTCCACGGACGCTCCGGCTAGAGCTGTATCAGTCATGCATCGACTGTAGGTGCCTGCCGAAGCGCGTCACAAAGGTCCGGAAACGGGAGGTCACCTAGGGAAACAATTCGTCACGAACCGCCGGAGAGCCTTGAAGATGCCCGCCCGCTGTGCTTGGTTCCGGGTTCCCGGGCGGGGCGGCTATTGACCGTGTACGACGGCGGCGTCGAACCGTTCCAGCGCGATCTCGGCGAGGACCGGCGACGGCAGCAGTGGTTCCGTCACGAGATCGGCACCGGCCTTGGCCAGCTGGTCGTGGAAGAACCCCGGCGCGAGGAGGTAGGAGGCAATCACCACGCGGCCGCCGTCGTCCACGGCCCCCGCGGACTCCCCCGCCCCGGCGCCTCCGGCCAGTTCCAGCCGAAGGATGGCGACGGCGTCGGGCACCGACGGCTTCGCAGAGGCACCGTAGGCCGGCAGTATCCGGTTGCGCCGCAGCGCCCTGAGCTGATCGGCAAGCTCTTCCACGCTGACGGCGGCGTTGGGATTGGAGGACCCAGCAGCGGCGAGGACGATCGCGTCGCGGTCCGTCACCCCGGATTCCCGGAGGCGCTGGTCCAACAGGGCAGCGAGCCGCGGGTCCGGGCCGAGCGGCGCTGCGGCGAGGCTGCCCGGCCGGCTCTTCACAGCCCGGGCGATATCCACCTTGACGTGATATCCGACGCTCAGCAGCAGAGGGACAACGACGGCCTTGTCCTCTTCGGGCAGGCCTTCCACCACGTCCACGAGGTCCGGCTGCTGGACGTCCACGTAGGCCTCGCGAACGTCAAGGCCCGGGCGCAGGGCAGCGATGGCTGCGCGCAGGGCGTTGACCTCCGCGGCGCCTTGAGTGCTGGACGTCCCGTGGGCGCAGGCGATCATGATCGGGTTGTTCATAGGGGCTAGCGTAACGTTGGAGCCGCCCTGTCCGCCCACCATGAAACCGCCGGGACGCCACATGACTTTGCCGTTCGACACTTTGCCGTTCGACATCGACCTGGTGTGGCTGGACCTGGCCGGAGTCTTCTTCTTCGCCGTCTCCGGGTCCTTGTTGGCGGCACGGAAACAGTTCGACCTGGTGGGTTCCCTGCTGCTGGCATCCCTGGTCTCCCTCGGCGGCGGCGTCATCCGCGACATCATCCTCAACACCACACCGGCTGCGTTCTCCAACCCCGCCTACTTGGTTCCCCCGGTGCTGGCCACCGTCCTGGTGTATTTCCTGTACTCCAGCGTGCAGCGGTACACCTCGCTGCTGGTGCTGTTCGACGCCGGCGGGCTGGCCCTCTTCTGCATCACCGGAACGCTGAAGGCCCTGGCCCTGGGGATGAATCCGGTGGCTGCCATGCTGCTCGGCGTGACCACGGCGGTGGGCGGCGGCCTGCTGCGGGACATCACCGCGAACGAGGTGCCCCAACTGTTCAACCCCCGGGACCTCTACGCGCTGCCGGCCTTCAGCGGGGCAGCGTTGACTGCTCTGCTGTGGGTCACCGGGGCCTTCAACGCGTTGACGGCGTGTGCGGTGGCGGCCGTGGTGTTCGCTTTCCGCGTGATTGCCTGGCGCCGGTCCTGGTATGTCCCGCTCGCCGTACATGGCTTGCACCGGCGGGGCCCTGGTGGGAGCTAAAGCGGGGGCTCCGGCCGCGGCTCCGGCGGGAGCTCCGGCGGGAGCTCCGGCGGCGGGGACGGGGCTGGGGGCTTTGGTGGCCCGCGCGGCTTTGGGTGCGGTGGGGCTGATGGGGCTGGCAGCGTCTCGGGAGCACGCCGCAGTTAGCTAGGATATGAGCATGACTGACATGTTCCTCGAGAAGTTCCGCGCGCTTGTTCCGACCTATCTCGAGGACGAATGGCAGGAAGAGGATGGCCTGCCCACCGACGAACTGGACGCAGCTCTCGCCGAACACCAGTTCCAGGTTCCCCTAGTCCTCCGCGAGTTTTACCTGGCGGTGGGCGGCTGCGAGGACATCATGGAGGCCTACCACTACTTCTGGGATCCCGAAGAGCTGGAAGTGGATGACGAAGGCTTCCTGATGTTCCTCGAGGACGAGGAAGAACAGTTCACCTGGGGCTTCCGCGTAGGCGACCTCGGCATCCCGGACCCCATCGTGTACCGCCGCAACAACGCCCGCGGTCAGTGGAAGAGCGAAGAAGGGACCTTCTCCGAGTTCGTCTTCGACATGTTCGAGTGGGCCTTCAACGACGAAGAAGAAAACTAGGGTCCTCCCTGCCGGCTTGTCTTTCCACCGCCCGCCTTCTGTGGTTTGCTCAGCAAAAACGGGGCACTTCGACACGAACACGCCGTGCACCGAGCATGTTTCGCCGGTCAGGTCCCTCAAAGTGGCCCACGACGGCGCGACTTAGCTCCCGCCGAAGGCTCCCTGTCGGCACAGCTCCATTACCGCCAACACTTGGCTCACCATCCGCTCAGGGTGATGGACAACGTCGTCATAGCCGAATCTGAGGCCAAGCCGTCCGCCGATGACTGTGGCATTGTTGCGCTTTCGGTCCTTTTTTACTTGCCGTGGTTCCAGATGCGTACTGCCGTCGGTTTCCACCACGAGCCACTCCTCAATAAGGAAGTCCACTTCTCCCACTCCCGGAAGCTCTACATGCCTTCGGACATGGAGGCCCGCTCGCCGGAAGTGGTAGTTGGCCAGCACCTCCAGGATGGAATCCGCCCTGGGGACCACGCTGTCGAGGACGGACCTGGCGCGGGCGTTCCGGTTTCCGGGGAGCTTCCGCCGCAGGAAGTCCATGCTGATGTCGCCCCGCTGTGCTGCGCACTGAAGCATGACCAGCGATTCCACGTCGGGCAGGCACCGTAACGCATGAATCAGGACGTCGGCCAAGCCTGCCACTGGCAGCCACGGATGGTGCGGGTGGGGGCATCGGCCATGGGTCAGCGTCCCCGGCGGTGTCTTCTTGTGCCCTGGACTCAGGTGCACGGGACCGGCGTCATGTATCGTCCACAGCCGGTATGTGGGGGCAGCCGACAGACACGTCAGCAGAGCGTTGTGCTGCAGCGCCAGGCCGAACACGCCTGCCTCACGCGGCATGCTGTAGATGCCTCGTCGAATCCGCACAATTCGCCC
The DNA here is from genome assembly GCF_054510915.1 of Pseudarthrobacter arbutini. Taxonomy (NCBI): domain Bacteria; kingdom Bacillati; phylum Actinomycetota; class Actinomycetes; order Micrococcales; family Micrococcaceae; genus Pseudarthrobacter; species Pseudarthrobacter arbutini. The sequence continues at coordinate 57,524 of NZ_JBTNDQ010000021.1, forward strand.
GGCCGCCAGTGCTTTGTCGAGGGAAGTTCGGGAAAATCCGGCCTCTCGGAGCGTCGAGGCCCGGGCTACGCCTGCCCGCGCGCCGAGAAAAGTCTCAATATCCATTACTCCACGGTGCACGTGGACCACAGCAAAGGGCAGACCCAAGATGCCGCATGTGGACAACCGGGCCGTCGTGGGGCACTGCGACTCGGACACGCCGTCTCTGCAGCCGGGAAAGGCCCTCGGATGCCTCAATGTGCCCCACGAAGGAGATGGAGCAGGACGGGAGGGATGTGACACGCCAGTAACAGCAGGTTTGCGTCCTGTGACAAACCTGTCATAGACTGTTCACGGATCCGCTAAACGCCTCCGGCGGGTCTGATGCGAACGGAGATATAGCCCCGGTTCGACGCAACGTGTGATTCGTTTCGTTGCTGAGAACCGGGGCTATTGCATTTAACGAGCGAGGGCCCCGGCCAGGTTCACCCCGCCGAGGCCCCGCTCCCAAAGAAGAGAATCAGCTGGCGCGGTCCACCACAGCCAGGGCGAAGTTGGACAACGAGGACTTCACAACACCCTCAGGAAGCGGTGCCAGTGCGGCAATGGCTTCGTCGGCCCAGCGGCGGGCAACCACCCAGGACTCGGCGGTGACGGGGTGCTCGCGGAGCCCGGCCACGGCGGCAGCCAAGGCAGCGTCGGAGGTCAGGTCCCCATCAATGAGCTTCAAGAGTTCGACGGCGGACTGGTCACCGGCCGCAGCATCGCGCCGCAGGAACAGAACGGGCAGCGTGGGCACACCCTCGCGGAGATCCGTGCCCGGGGACTTGCCGGACTTCACCTTGACGCCGGTGACATCAATGACGTCGTCGGCGAGCTGGAAGGCCACGCCCACCTTCTCGCCGTACTCCACCAGGAGGTCCTCGTAGGCCTCGTCGGCACCGGCGAAGATGGCACCGAGCTGGCCGGAGGCGGCCACCAGGGAACCGGTCTTGTCCGCGATGACGGACAGGTAGTGCTCCACCGGATCCTCGTCCGGACGCGGGCCTACAGTCTCGTGCAGTTGGCCCAGGCACAGCCGCTCGAACGTCCGGGCCTGGATGCCCAGCGCCCGGGAACCAAGCTCGGACACCAGGATGGACGCGCGGGCGAAGATGAGGTCGCCGGTGAGGACAGCCACGGAGTTTCCCCAGACCTCGTGGGCAGTGGGGGCGCCGCGGCGGAACGGGGCCGAGTCCATGACGTCGTCGTGGTACAGCGTTGCCAGGTGGGTCAGTTCCACGACGACGGCCGCCTGCACCACGGCGGGAAGCGAGGCGTCGCCAAGGTGGGCGCACAGCAGCGTCAGCAGCGGCCGGATGCGCTTGCCGCCGGCTTCCACGAGGTGACGCGACGTTGCGTCAGCCAGGGGGTCCGAGTTGGCAATGGCTTCGCGCAGCTTCTTTTCCACCCGCGCCAGGTTGTTGGTGATGGCGGGGCCCAGTTCGGCGTCCTCCGCGATGGCCGCAAAGCCTGCGGGCAGCTGCAGTCCCGTGGCAATGGCGGTGGTATTGAGGCTGGGTTCGGAGTCCGGCAGGCCGTGCCCGGCGTGCGTCCAGCTGTGGTCTGCGGAGTTAGTCACTGGTTAACCCTAACTTTTTGTTGCGGATACCGCTGGTTCGTTGCCGGTGGGGTGTTGGAGGTGGCCGGAACCAGCGATTCCAGGACGCGGATAACCCGGTCCTCGAAGCCTTTCGCGGCGGGGTCGGTCAGGTTTGCGAGCAGCCGCACCACAAAGCGCATCAGCACGGGAATGGGCATCCCGGTCCGCAGCGCGAGCTTCATGACGGCGGGTTTTCCGATCAGCGCGGCAAATGCCCGGCCCAGCGTGAAGTGCGATCCCCACTGGCCGCGGACATAGTCCGCGTACCCCGCGAGGTGCGCGTCGGCGTCGTGCGTTGCCCCCGCAGCAGAGGAACGGGCGGACGCGTCGATGATGAACTCCGCCGCGAACCGGGCCGATTCCATCGCGTAGGAGATGCCCTCGCCGTTGAACGGGGAGACCATGCCGCCAGCGTCGCCCAGGAGCAGGAGGCCGGGCGAGTAGTGCGGGGTGCGGTTGAAGCCCATGGGCAGCGCGGCGCCGCGGATTTCGCCCACCTGGTTGTCCGGGGTGAAGCCCCATTCGGCGGGCATGGCGGCGGTCCATTCGCGCAGGACCTGCTTGTAGTCGAGCTTGCCGAATTCCTTGGACGAGTTCAGGATGCCAAGGCCCACGTTGGACGTGCCGTCGCCGACGCCGAACACCCAGCCGTAGCCGGGGAGCAGTTTTCCGTCGCGGCCGGGGAGCTCCAGCCAGCCTTCCATCCAGTCGTCATCGTGCCGGGGGGACGTGAAGTAGGTGCGGACGGCGACGCCGAGGGGGCGGTCGTCCCGCTTGTGAATGCCTAGCGACACGGCGGTTCGGGTGGAGTTGCCGTCTGCGGCGAGTACGACGTCGGCGCTGAAGTCGCGTGACTCCCCCGTCTTGCGTCCGGACTCGTCCAGGAGCGCTGCGCGGACACCGGTCACGCGGCCGTCTTCAGACCGGAGAGCTTCGGTGACGCTGTGCCGCTCGAGGATTTCGGCTCCGGCGGCCTGGGCGTGGCGGGCCAGTTCCTCGTCGAAGCCCAGGCGGGTGCGGATCAGGCCGTACTGCGGGAAGTCGGAGACCTCGGGCCAAGGCAGTTCGATGGTGCGGCCGCCGGCAATGAGGCGGAGGCCCTTGTTCCGGCGCCAGCCGTCGGCTTCAGGGTGCGGCAGGCCGAGCTTCTGGATTTCGCGGACTGCCCGCGGGGTGAGGCCGTCGCCGCAGACCTTCTCGCGCGGGAAGCTGGTTTTCTCCAGGACGGTCACGCTGATGCCGGCCTTGGCAAGGTAATACGCGGCGGTGGAGCCGGCTGGCCCCGCGCCGACAATCAGGACATTCACTGGTCAGCGCTGGATGTTCCGGCGGAGCTTGGCCACGGGGCCCTTGTGCGCGGCGATGGCCTCCGCTGCGCCCTCCGGCGTGTGTTCCAGCGGCTTGGTGGCACGGTGCACGGCCACGATCCCGCCGGTCAGGTTGCGGTACGTGACCTTTTCCCAGCCGGATTCCTGTAGCCAGGCGGCCAGGTGGTCCTGGTCCGGCCAGGCGCGGATGGACTCGGCGAGGTAGACGTAGGCGTCCGGGTTGGAGGCCACCTTGACAGCGATGGCCGGCAAGGCCCGCATGAGGTATTCCGTATACATGGTGCGCCACAGCGGCACCACGGGCTGGGAAAACTCGGCGATGACCAGCTTGCCGCCGGGCTTGGTGACGCGGAGCATCTCGGCCAGCGCCTTCTTGGGCTCGTTGACATTGCGCAGCCCGAACGAAATGGTGCTGGCGTCAAAGCTGTTGTCCGCGAAAGGCAGGTTGGTGGCGTCGCCGGCAACGAAGTTGATGTCCGGGCGGCGGCGTTTGCCCACCTTGAGCATGCCAAGGGAGAAATCGCAGGCGATGACATCTATGCCTGCATCGGCATATGGCTCGCTGGAGGTGCCGGTTCCCGCGGCCAGGTCCAGCACCCGCTGGCCCCGTTTCATGTCCATGGCGTCCACCACGATCCTGCGCCAACGGCGGGTTTGCCCCATGGAGAGGACATCGTTGACGACGTCGTACTTAGGTGCGACGTCGTCAAACATCGTGGCTACTTCGTCCGGACGCTTTTCCAAGGATGCTCGGTTCACCATGCAATTGTCTCAGACAAACTTGAGAAGGACTTTCGACGAGCCCGTCCGGCGGTCCGAAGCCACGGCAAACGCCTCGGCCACGTCACCGGCGTCGAACGTGTGCGTCAGCAGCGGCTCAACGTCCAGCCCGTCCGCCAGGTACGCGAGGGCGTCATCCAGCTCGTCCGCGAAACGGAAGGTCCCGCGGTAATCAATCTCCCGGAAAACGAGTGAGGCGAGCTCGGCCGTCACGGGCCCGGCCGGCAGGTTGCCCACCTGGACCACGACGCCGCCGCGGCGCACGGCCGCGAGGACACCGCCCAGGGCGCGGGCAGCGCCGGAGGCCTCGAAGGCAACATCCACGTCGGGAAGCTGCGCGCCGGAACCCACCAGCACAACGCCGTCGGCTCCCATCCGCTGGGCGATCGCCAGCGAAGTCTCCGAGAGGTCACTGGCGACGACGCTGGCCGCGCCGGCGCGCCGGGCGGCGGCCACCAGCAGCGCGCCGATGGGCCCGGCGCCGTTGACCAGGACGTCCTTGCCGGCGAGGCTGCCAGCCCGGCGGACGGCGTGGATCGCCACGGCGAGCGGCTCGGCGACGGCGGCCTGGCGGGTGGTGACGCCGTCGGGCAGGCGCCGGAGCTGGCCCGCCGGGACGGCCTTGCGGGAGGCGAAGGCGCCGTCCGTGTGCGGCCGGTGCGCGGCACTGCCGTAGTACGTAACCTGCGGGCAGAGGTTGGTGCGTCCGGCGAGACAGTCGGTGCAGTCGCCGCAGTACACGGCCGGGTGGACGGTCACGGCGTCGCCCACCGCGAAGCCAATGACGCCGTCACCCAGAAGGGAAATCCGGCCGGCCACCTCATGGCCCAGCACCATGGGGTCGGCCAGGAGGCTCAGCCCGGAGGCGCCGTGGGCGACGTAGTGCAGGTCCGAGCCGCAGATCCCGCCGTATTCGACGTCGACGATCACCGAGCCGGCCGGGCAGTCCGGGTCCGGACGGTCCTCGAGGCGTAGGTCTCCGGCGGAATGGACAACGACGGCTTTCAAACTGCATCCTCCACGAGGGTCAGGTCGCGTCCCTTGGTTTCAGGGGCGAAGAACGTGGCCACAAAAGCGATGGCGGAGTAAAGGACCATCATTCCGGCCACCGGCCACCAGGAATTGGTGAACAGGGCCAGCAGGCCGGCGGCGATGATAGGAGCCAGGCCGCCGGAGAGCACACCGCCGATTTCCTTGGCCATAGCAAGCTGGGTGTAGCGGTTGCGGGAGCCGAAGAGTTCGTTCACGTAGGCGGACTGGACCGAGAACATGCCCAGCACGGAGACGGACAGGCCGATGATCAGGGCCAGCGAGACGAGGAACGGGTCGCGGGACTGCATCATCAGCAGGGCCGGGATGGCGAAGCACATCTGGAAGCCGGACAGGGCGCGGTACATGCTGCGGCGACCGAACTTGTCGGAGAGCCAGCCGGCCAGCGGAACCGTGGCAAAGCCGAGGAACGAGCCGATCAGCAGCGCGAAGGTGCCCACGCTCTTGTCCATGCTCAGGCCGGTGACGATGTAGCCGATGAGGAAGGTCTGGATCATGGCCGAGTTGCCGGATTCGCCGATCCGCAGGGCCATCGCCAGGAAGAAAGCCTTGCCCTTGCGCTTGGTTTTGGCGGCCGGGGCGGACTGCCCGACGGCGGTGCCGGACTCAGCGGCGAAGGCGGCGGCAGCAGCGGCGTCGGCGATTTCCTGCGCACGGGCGGCCTCGAAAACGGGGCTTTCCTTCAGGTTGCGGCGCATCCAGAGGGCGTAAAGCGTGATGCCGATGCTGGCGATGAACGGCAGGCGCCAGCCCCAGCTCATGAGTGCTTCTTCGGGCAGGAGCGTCAGCAGGACCCACAGGCCGGAGGCCAGAAGGGTGCCGGAGTTGGTGCCGAGGCAGACGAAGGAGGCGATCAGGCCGCGTTTCTTCGGCGGCGCATATTCGGCCAGCATGACCGATGCGCCGGAGAGTTCGGCGCCGGCGCCGAAGCCCTGTGCGAGGCGGAGGAACACCAGGATGATCGGCGCGGCGAGGCCGATCTGGGCGTAGCCGGGCAGGAACCCGATGAGCATCGTGGACACGCCCATCATCATGATGGTGATGACCAGGACCTTCTTGCGGCCCACGCGGTCACCCATACGGCCGAAGAACCAGGCGCCCACGGGACGGGCCAGGAAGCCAACGCCGTAGGTCATGAAGGCGATCAGCAGGCCCACTACGGGGTCGAAGTTGGGGAAGAAGATTTTGGGGAAGATGATGGCGGCGGCCAGCGAATAGAGCTGGAAGTCCATGTATTCCATGGCAGTTCCGAGCCAGCCGGATACTGCAGTCCTGATCAGGTCCTTGGATGAGCGCTGGGTGGCGCCTACCTGGATTGTTGCCGTCATGAACCCCTCTGTTCTACGGGTCTGGCCGGATGCACAGCTTCAATGATGCGGCATGGCCAGACGTCTTTTTTCTTGTCCCTTCATCGGGACAACGACTGCCATTCAAGCACTGCCATACCAGCGTGTCAATAGATGACGCGGCTCCGTCCGTGCTCCCTGGCGGTGCCCCGTCAAGGCGGCACAGCTACTGTGGAGGCATGGCCCCCGACACCACCCCGCGCATCTCCGCCCGGATGATGGCGTATGCGCAGATCCGCGAGCGCATCATCTCCGGCGAGGACGCGCCCGGGACCCTCCTCTCCGAGAACGAACTGGCGCACCACCTGGGCACCAGCCGCCAGCCCATCCGCGAGGCACTGATGCTCATCGCGCAGGAAGGGCTCGTGGAGATCCGCCCGCAGAGCGGCACCTACGTGACCTACCTCGACCCGGATATCGTGGCGCAGGCACAGTTCATCCGCGAGGCCATCGAGGTCGCGTCGCTGGCTGACTGCGCCCGCAACATCACCCCTGAAAACGCAGCCGCGCTCTACGAACTCCTGGACCGGCAGGACGCCTGCACCACCCGCGAGGAGTTCTACCCGCTGGACGAGGACTTCCACCGGACCCTACTGGCCATCGCCGGCCACGAAACAGCCTGGGCCACAGTTTCCAACGCCAAAGGCCACCTGGACCGCGCCCGTTATCTGGGGCTCAGCGGCTACCGCGGCATCACGGAGTACGCCGCCGACCACCGCCACGTGCTGGACGCGATCCTCGCCGGTGACCTGTCGGCTGCGGAAGACGGGCTGCGCAGCCACCTGCGCTTCATCCTGGACGACGTCGCGAGCATGCGCGCCGCCCGGCCGGACCTGTTCTCCGCCCCTGCCGGGCCGGAGCGACGCACGGGGCGGCCGGCCCGGGTCTGACACGCGCGGGAGTAGTGTTGTCTCATCATGACGAGCACGTTCCGCACCCTCACAGTCCCCCTGGATGGCAACGCATCTGCCGGCGGACTGCCGCAGTTCCTGGTCCGGGACGACGTCCTCTGCTGGACCCGCCGCGAAGCCGGCCTGGTGGGGTTCGGCGAGATCGCCCGCTTCACGGCCACCGGCCCCGAGCGCTTCCTCGAAGCGGACATCTGGTGGCGCCACCTGGTACTCGAAGCGGACATCACCGACTCCGTGGAGCTGCCCGGCACCGGCCCGGTGGCTTTCGGCTCCTTCGCGTTTTCCAAGAAGTCCGCCCACGTATCGCGGCTGATCGTGCCGGAGATCGTGGTGGGTGTCCGCGACGGCCGGTACTGGCTCACCCAGTTGACGGTCGACGACGGCGAACTCACCGAAGCGGGCGCCCTCGCCGCCCTGGCCGGCTGGCTGAGCGGTGGCAGCACCTCCGGTGACGTCCCCGCCGAACCGGCCGGCGCCGTCGTGCGTCCTTTGCCTTCCGCCGACGGGGCCACCCTGCACACCGGTTCGCTCAGCGAGGAGGACTGGATGGCCGCCGTCGCCGCCGGCGTGGCGGAGATCCGGACCGGTGCGCTGGAGAAACTGGTGCTGGCGCGGGACATTGTGGCCACGGTGCCGTCGGGCGTGAACGCTGCGCAGGTGTTGCGCGAGCTCGCCGTGCGGTACCGCGAATGCTGGACGTATGGCGTGGACGGGCTCGTGGGCGCCACCCCGGAGATGCTGATCCAGGTGGAAGGCCGCACCGCCCAGGCGCGCGTGCTGGCCGGGACGCTGGACCGCCGCGATGCGCACGGCGAGTCCGGGATTCCCATGGATTACGCCGAGCGGGTGCTGGCCGGATCCGAGAAGCAGCGGCACGAGCACGAGATCGCGATCCAGTCACTCACGTCGCAGCTGGCACCGTTTTCCGAGGCCATGAACGCGCACGACGAGCCGTTCATCCTGGAGCTGCCGAACGTGTGGCACCTGGCGTCGGACGTCAAGGCGGAGCTCGCCGAGGTGGAGGGCCATGTGCCCACGTGCCTCGCGCTGATCAACGCACTGCATCCCACGGCCGCGGTCTGCGGTACGCCCACGCTGGTGGCCGGCGCCCTGATCCGCGAGCTTGAACACCTGGACCGCGGCCCGTACGCGGGGCCGGTGGGCTGGCTCGACGCTGCCGGAAATGGCGAATGGGGCATCGCCCTGCGTGGCGCAGTGATCGAGGATCCGCATACCGTGCGGTTATATGCCGGTTGCGGCATAGTGGATGGCTCCCAACCGGAGGCCGAGCTGGCGGAGACGTGGGCGAAGTTCCGGCCGATGCTGGAATCGCTGGGAATTTCCAACTAGGGTCACCATCCCCACCCACCTGACTGGCACTTAAACGTCATGAAACCGTGTCGTGAAACCGCGTTTTCACGACGCTGTCTGCGAGCTAGATTGGTAGTGTGTCCGGAATTCCAGACACAGGCCGCCTCCCGGGTCTTGATTTAGCCTGTGATTTAGTTATCCAATAGTGAAACTAAGTTTCATGTGATGCAAATCTCTCGTTCGGCGATACACTATGAACCGATTTAGTACCGCACACCCCTGCAACAAAAGGTAATCAACATGCAGCTCAAGTCCCTGGCCCAGGCCAAGATCGCCGCCAAGGCAGCCGCAATCCTGGCCGCCGGCGCGCTCACCCTTACCGCCTGCGGCGGCAGCACCACCCCGGCTGCGACCGAGGGCGGCATCCAGCTCATCAACGCCGGCAAGCTCACTGTCTGCTCCGATGTCCCCTACGAGCCCTTCGAATTCCAGAAGGACGGCCAGATCGTTGGCTTCGATATCGACATCGCCAATGAAGTAGCCAAGGACCTCGGCGCCGAACTGAGCATCGTGGACAGCTCCTTCGAGGCCATCGAGACCGGAACCGCCCTCACCGGCTGCGACGTCTCCATCTCCTCGATTTCCATCACGGATGTCCGCAAGTCCGTTATGGACTTCTCCAACCCGTACATGGACGATGACCTCACCCTCGTGGCCACCACGGCGTCCGGGATCACGGACATCAACAGCGCCAAGGGCAAGAAGGTGGGTGTCCAGCAGGCCACCACCGGCGCAAAGTACGCGGCGGAGAACGGCATCGACGCCCAGCAGTTCGAGGACAGCGGCCTCCTGGTCCAGGCTCTCCAGGCCGGCACCATCGAGGCTGCCCTGGGCAACCAGTCGATCCTGGCCTACGCCATCAAGGATGACGCCAAGTTCGAGCGTGTGGATGACTACGCCACGGGCGAGAAGCTGGGCATCTCCATCAAGAAGGGCAACACCGCCATGGCCGAGAAGGTCAACGGAACCCTGAAGCGCCTGACCGACGACGGCAGCCTGAAGAAGTTCGAAACCACCTGGTTCGGCGAGACCGCCAAGTAGCCGGCACCCCGGACTGACCTTCACAGCCCTGAGAACCACGCCGCTGGGGCCCCGCACGGACTGCGCTGCAGCCCGTCCGGGGCCTCAGCCACGCAAATGAATGTGAGCACCCCATGGCAATGACCGCACGTCAACGGGCCAAAGTGAGCCTGTATGTCCAGATCGGCATCTTCGTCGTGGCAGTGGCCGCGCTGGTCCTGGCCACCGACTGGAAGACAATCGGCAACAGCGTCTTCAACTTCGCCAAGATCGGCCCGATGTTCCCGGACATCTTCCTTGTTGGCCTCAAAAACACCCTGGTTTATACGTTCCTCGGCTTCGTGGTGGGCCTTTCCGGCGGCCTCCTGCTGGCCCTGATGAAGCTCTCCACATTCCCGCTTTACCGCTGGATCGCCACCGGCTACATCGAATTCTTCCGCGGAGTTCCGGCGCTGCTGGTGTTCATCGCGTTCGGCTACGGTGTCCCGCTCGCGTTTGGAGTCCAGTGGAACGTTACCCTTATCGTCATGATTTCGCTGGGTATGGTGGCCTCGGCATATATCGCCGAAACCCTCCGCGCCGGACTGCAGGCTGTGCCCAAGGGACAGCTCGAAGCCGCACGTTCGCTGGGCATGCCGCAGTGGCGGGCCATGGTGTCCATCGTCATTCCGCAGGCGTTCAAGATTGTGCTCCCGCCGCTGACCAACGAGGTCATTCTGCTGACCAAGGACTCCTCGCTGATCTACGTCCTGGGCCTCACGGCGTCGCAGTACGAGCTCACCAAGTTCGGCCGCGACGGCATCTCCAGCCTGGGCGCAGGCCTGACGCCGCTCCTCGTAGCCGGTGCCTTCTACCTGGTCATCACCATCCCGCTGAGCCTCCTGGCCCGGAAGTTCGAAAGCCGCTCCGCGCGGACCAAGCGATAGGCAGGGAAGCCATGAACGACGTCGTAAATTCCTCCGCCGGCAACACCGGCACCATCAACGCGGCCGGAGTGTCCATCAAGGATCTCCGCAAGTCCTACGGCAGCAACGAGGTCCTCAAGGGCATCAGCCTGGACGTTGCCCCCGGCGAAGTGGTGTGCCTGATCGGCCCGTCCGGCTCCGGCAAATCCACCCTCCTGCGCTGCGTCAACCTCCTCGAGCAGCCCAACAAGGGCGCCATCCACGTGGGCGGCTTCGAAGCTACAGACCCCGACGTGGACATCGACAAAATGCGCCGCAAGGTGGGCATGGTGTTCCAGCAGTTCAACCTGTTCCCGCACCTGGACGCCAAGCGGAACTGCACCATCGCGCAGACGAAGGTCCTGAAGCGGTCCCAGGAAGAGGCCGACAAGGTGGCCCAGCACAACCTGGACCGCGTGGGCCTGGGGCACCTCTCCGACCGTTTCCCGGACCAGCTTTCCGGCGGCCAGCAGCAGCGCGTTGCGATTGCCCGGGCGCTGAGCATGAACCCCGAACTGATGCTCTTTGACGAGCCCACCTCCGCGCTGGACCCCGAGACCGTGGGCGATGTCCTCTCGGTCATGCGGAACCTGGCCAAGGAGGGCATGACCATGCTGGTGGTGACTCACGAGATGGGCTTCGCCCGCGAAGTAGCCGACCGCGTGGTGTTCATGGACGGCGGCGTGGTGGTGGAGGAAGGCGTGGCCGAGCAGGTCATTTCCGCACCCACCCAAGCCCGCACCAAGGAGTTCCTGCGCCGGGTCCTGGACCCGACGCACATCGAGATCGAGGAGTAGCCGCTTTCGACGCGGCTGTTGCCTGGCGACTCGCATATGCCCTGTCGCTATCGGAAATTCCGGTAGCGACAGGGCATATGCGCGTAGGGTCTTTCGCGCGTCAGGCAGCCGCGAGCGCGATCCTACGCTCCGACGGCGGACACGGCGGCGGCGACGGCGGCCTTGATGCGCGTGTGGAGGGCGCGGAGGCCAACACGGTCCGTGCGGACTTCGATGATGCTGCGGCCCGCGAGCGGTGCGGCGAGCGCCTCGGCGAGTCCCGCCGTCGTACTTACCGAGCAATGCCCGACGCCGTACGCTGCGGCGAGTGCCGCGATGTCCACGCTGTGGGGGGTGCCGAAGAGCCGCTCGACGGCGTCCGTGTAGCGTCCGGATTCACGCACAGCCCCGTGCTCCAGCAGATCAAAGATGGCCCCGCCGGCGTCGTTCAGCACAACGATCCGCAGGTCCGGCGAAGGTTCGCCGGACCCCAGGAGCAGGCCGCCGGCGTCATGCAGGAAGGTGACATCGCCCAGCAGCAGCGTGGTGTACTGGCGGCCGCCGATGGCAATCCCGGTGGCAGTGGAGATGGTGCCGTCGATCCCGGCGAGGCCGCGGTTGGCGTAGACAGTGGCGGCTGGCTCGGCGGCGGGCAGGCCAGCCAGGTCAACATCGCGGATGCCGTTGGAGGATCCCAGCATCAACTGGCCTCGGGCGTGCTGCCAGACCTGGGCGCCCACGGAGGGTCCGGAAGCGGCGGGCTCGGCGGCCAGGACGCCGTCGAGGGCGTGCTGTGCGGCGGCCCCGGCCAGCAGCCAGGTATCCAGCCAGTCGGACGGGCCACGGCCGGCGAAATCGGCGAGATCGGCCAGGTTCTCCAGCGGAAGTTCCGTGCGCCGGCCCGGCTGGTACCAGGCCACGGGAACCGGCTGGTACAGCGCGGACGGCACGTCGGCACGCTCCAAAAGTGCGGCAACCGGGCGGGACAATGTGGGCCGGCCAAACATCACCACCCGTTCGATAGGCAGCGCGGAGGACGCTCCGAAGTGTTCCAGCAGAAGCCGGTACGGACCCACGGCGTTGGGGCCGAAGCGGGCGTTTGAGGATGGTTCCGCGAGCAGCGGCAGGCCGTGTGCGCGGGCGAACGCTTCGGCGACCGGCCCGGCGTCGTGCCCTGCCAGCACCACGGTGCGCCTTTCCTCCAGCGAGGCAGGGGCGGGCGGCAGGTTCATGGTGAGCGGGTCGGTGCCGATCCGGAACCTGGGATGCCCGGCCGCCGTCGGAAGCCCCTCCCCCGGCGCGGGAACCAGCGGGTCGCGGAACGCCAGGTTCAGCTGGACGGGCCCGGGTGCGAGGTCGGAAAACGCGCCGGTGGCCGCGGCCAGCGCCGTTTCCACCGCGCGCAGCGGGTTGCTGCCGGCCGGGACGTCGGCGGCGAAGCGCACGTGCTCGCCGAACAGGTCCAGCTGGATGGTGGTCTGGTTGGCGCCGGTCCCTTGCAGCTCTTCGGGCCGGTCAGCTGACACCACCACCAGCGGAACGGCGGCGTGGTTGGCCTCCATCACGGCTGGCATAAGATTCCCGACGGCGGTGCCTGACGTGGTGAGGACGGCCGCCGGGGAGCCGGTGGACAGGGCCAGGCCAAGGGCGGTGAAGCCGGCGGAGCGTTCGTCGATGCGGACCAGCAGGTCCACGCGGCCGGCCGCTTCGGCCTCGGCCAGGGCGTAGGCCATGGGGGCGGAACGCGATCCGGGCGAGACCACCACGTACTGGACGCCACCGTCGATCAGGGCATCGACGGTGATCCGCGCGGCGGCGAGGGAGTTCAGGGAAGTCACCGAACCAGTTTGCCATCCTGAGGACGCCTGCCTGTCCCGGGACTCCCGCGCGCAGGTACTAAGCGCATAGACTCGGACCAGAAGGAGAATCACATGGCAAAGGGCCCCACTGTTTACCACGTCGCCGAACGCGCGGGCGTCTCCATCGCAACCGTCTCGTTTACCTTCCGGCAGCCGGAGAAGGTCAAGGCGTCTACCCGCGAACTGGTGCTCGCGGCCGCAGACGAACTGGGCTACGTGCCCAGTGCCAGCGCCCGCGGACTCGCGCGCGGCAGGACCGGCGCCCTGGGCCTTTTCGCCTACGACTACCTGTTGGATCCGTCGGGAGGCCCCGGCGTGCAGGGCGGACCCGGCATGCAGGGTGGGCTGCCGGGCGGGCCGGGCGGACTGGCCGGCGCGCAGGGTGGGCTGTCAGGCAGCATCCCGCAGGAGCCGGCCGCGGGCGCGGACCCTGAGGGCGGCGACCCTTTGGACGGCGACCCTTTGGGCGGCGACCGCGAGGAAGGGAACCTCCGCCTGTTTCCCCTGTACGTGGACGAGGTCCAGCGCGGTGTCGAGCTGGAGTGCTGGCGGCGGGGGCAGGCGCTGCTGGTTGGCGGCGGCAACCCTGCGAACAACGAAGCAGTGCTGTCGGACATTGCGGGGAGGGTTGACGGACTGGCCGTGTTCCCGCGCTCGGTGCCCGTAGAAGCCTTGGCCCGCATAGCCCGCCGCATCCCCGTGGTGGAGGTCTCGGAGAGCGTGCGCAACCGGAATATGGACCATGTGACCGTGGACAACGCTTCCGGAGCGCGTGCAATCACCGAGCACCTGATCAGTGTGCATGGACTGACCGAGCTGATGTTCATCGGCGCCATGCCGTCCTCCGACAACGACGAACGGCTCGAGGCATTCCGGGGCGCCCTTGCCGCTGCGGGCGTGAAGATGCGGCACGAGCCCCGGTATCCCGCGGGCGGCGAGCTCTCCGTCGCGGAAACTGTCCGGACCATCTGCCAGCAGGGCTCCCTGCCGCAGGCCTTTGTCTGCGCCACCGACCAGGATGCTCTGGTTGTTATGGATGTGCTGGCTGCGTGCGGCGTTAATGTGCCGAAACACGTGGCCGTGACCGGCTTCGACGGCATCGCGGCAGGACGGGTCATCCGGCCCTCCCTGACCACTGTGCGCCAGCCCATGGAACGGATGGGCCGCACCATGGTGGAACTGCTCCTGAACAGGCTCGACCACCCGGACAAGCCTCCGGTGGACCTGAAACTTCCCGTGCGCGTGGTGCTGCGCGAAAGCTGCGGGTGCCGGCCGGTCTAGACACACGGGTCAGGCTTACGGCCACCGCACGACGGCGGGGCCTCAAGTGTCCGCTCGGGCGAGGGGCCCCAAGTGTCCGCTCGGGCGAGGGCCTCAAGTGTCCGTTCGCGCCCAACAGTTCAAGAAACTTCGCCCCAGCTGTTGCCAACATCACATTCAATGCGCTTAGATTGACCTTACGAACCGAATCAAAGCGCTTAGATAGTTTCTGGCGGGATGGCTCCACCTCTCCCGCTCCCTCCGCGCCGTGCCGCCTGCCGGCCCGTGGAACCACGAAAGGAACAATGATGATCCATCCGAATGCTAAGAAGGCCGCAGCCGTAGGCATCGCCGCCGCACTGCTCCTGACCGCCTGCGGCAGGGACTCCGCCGGCCCCGCCGCATCGTCTCCGGCCGAAGCCATTGCCTCCGGGCCGGCGTCGGGCACCATCACCCTGTGGGCGCAGGGCAGCGAAGGCGAGGCACTGCCCGCCCTGCTGAAGGAATTCGAATTAGAAAACCCCGGCGTCAAGGTGAACGTCACGGCCATCCCCTGGGACGCCGCCCTCAGCAAGTACCAGACCGCCATCGCAGGCGGCACCACCCCGGACGTGGCCCAGATGGGCACCACCTGGATGGGCGACTTCGCCGACTCCTTCGACGCCACACCCAAGGAGATCGATTCCAGCGACTTCTTCCCGGGCTCCGTAAAGTCCACCGAGGTTGAGGGAACTACCTACGGCGTGCCCTGGTACGTGGACACCCGCGTGGTCTACTACCGCAGCGACCTCGCGGAGAAGGCCGGCATCACCAAGGCCCCCGAAACCTGGGACGACTTCAAGACGCTCGCCACGGCACTCAAGGAGAAGTCCGGGGCAAAATACGGAGTCCAGCTGCCCGCCGGCGTCGCAGGCTCCTACCTGGACACCCTCCCCTTCCAGTGGTCCAACGGCGCGAAGCTGATGAACGACGACGGCACCAAGTGGACCCTCGACACCCCGGAAGCCGCAGAGGCGCTGAAGTACTACGCCAGCTTCTTCGCTGACGGCCTCGCATCCAAGGCCGTGTCCACCGGAACCACCGCCGAAGCATCCTTCGTGGACGGTTCCGCCCCCATGATGATGAGCGGCCCGTGGCACGTCGGCCTGCTCAACAAGGCCGGCGGCCCAGGCTTTGAGGACAAGTACAAGGTCGCCCTGATGCCGAAGGAAAAGACCTCCACGTCCTTCGTGGGCGGCTCCAACCTGGTGGTCTTCAAGAAGTCCGAGAACCGCGATTCGTCGTGGAAGCTCCTCCAGTGGCTGTCCAAGCCCGAGGTTCAGCTCAAGTGGTACAAGGCCACCGGTGACCTTCCCTCGCAGCAGAGCGCCTGGAAGGATCCGTCCCTGGCCGACGACAACAAGCTCTCCGTCTTCGGCGAGCAGCTGAAGACCACCAACAACCCGCCGGCCGTCCAGACCTGGACCCAGGTTGCGGCAGCCGCGGACAGCGAAATCGAACAGATCGTCAAGGCCGGCAAGGACCCCGCCGAAGCCCTGAAGTCGCTGCAGCAGGCCGCAGATTCGATCGGCACCGGGAAGTAACAGTGGCTGCCACCACCAACACGATGCCTGCCGGCACCTCAAGGGGTGCCGGCAGGCCTCCGGCCAGCGCAAAGGTCAGGCCAGGCGGCTCGCGCCGGCGCCGCAACGCCGTAACCGCGTGGCTGTTCGCCGCGCCGTTCGTCCTCATCTTCGGCGTGTTTATGCTGGGCCCGCTGGTGTCGTCCTTCCTGATGTCCTTCACGGATTTCACCAGCCGCGACATCGACAACCCCTTCGCGGTTGGATTCGTAGGACTTGACCAGTACGCTGCCCTCTTCAAGAATCCGCAGTTCCTGCACTCTGTCCTGAACACGGCCTACTTCGTGCTGGCCGGCATCCCCCTCACCACCGTCCTGGCCCTGGCCCTGGCGGTCGCCCTGAACAACGGGATCACCCGCTTCCGCACGGCCTTCCGCGTGGGCTTCTACACTCCCGTGGTCACCAGCATCGTGGCCGTGGCCGTGGTGTGGCGCTTCATCCTCCAGCCGGACGGCTTGCTGAACCTCATGCTCAGCTGGGTGGGCATCGCGGGCCCGGACTGGCTCAACAGCACCACCTGGTCCATGCCGGCCCTGATCCTGCTGGCCGTGTGGCGGAACCTGGGCACACTGATGATCATCTTCCTGGCCGGGCTCCAGACGGTCCCCGCGGACATCCTGGAGGCCGCCGAAGTGGACGGCGCCAGCCCCTGGCAGCGGTTCATGAAGATCACGCTGCCCATGCTCCGCCCCACACTGCTCCTCGGCACGGTCCTGCTCTCGGTGGGCTTCCTCCAGTTCTTCGAGGAGCCGTTCGTGATGACCAAGGGCGGCCCGCTGGACTCCACCCTGTCGGTCAGCTACTTCACGTTCAACCAGTTCGGGTTCGGCAAATACGGGCTCGCCTCGGCCGCCAGCTATGTGCTCTTCGTGGCCATCGCGCTGTTGAGCCTGATCCAATTCCGCGCCCTGCGATCCAAGGACTGAGGCCATGACCACCCCGGAAACCGCACCCACCATCCCCCGCACCCAAGCGGAACGGACGACGGCGGGAGGCACCCAGGTGCCGGCGTCGCCGCCCGTCCCGGCCCGCCGCCGTCGTACTGGCCGCCGGCTGTCCACGCGCCGGGCGCTGATCTACGCGGCCCTCCTGGTGGCCGTGACCGCCACGCTGCTGCCGTTTGCCTGGATGCTGCTCGGCGCGTTCAAGACCCAGGGCGAGCTGCTCCGCCGGCCCATCACCTGGTGGCCGGAGCAGCCCACGCTGGAGAACTTCGTGGTCTGGTTCACCGAGCTGCAGATCGGCACGTTTTTCCTCAACAGCGTTGTGGTGGCCGTGTTCACGGTGCTCGGCAACCTGCTGTTCTGCTCGATGGTGGGCTACGCGCTGGCGAAAATGGACTTCCCCGGCAAGCGTTTCCTGTTCCTGCTGGTGATGGTCATGCTGATGGTTCCGGGCGTGGTGACGTTTGTGCCGCTGTTTGTCCTGGTCAGCAAACTGGGAATGGTCAGCACGTACCCGGCCCTGATTCTGCCGTTCCTCGCCGCGCCGATGGGTGTGTTCCTGATGCGGCAGTTCATCGCGGGGATCCCGGATTCTCTCATCGAGGCCGCCCGGATCGACGGCGCCGGCGAGCTGCGCACGTTCCTGCGGATTGTGATGCCCCTGTGCGGACCACCGCTGGCAACGCTCGGCATCCTGACCTTCCTCGGTTCCTGGAACAACTTCCTGTGGCCGCTGGTGGTGGCGCAGAGCGAGGAAATGTACACCCTGCCGGTGGCCCTTTCCCTCTACTCCACGGGCCAGAACGCCACGGACTACGGCCTGCTTCTGGCCGGCTCGGTGCTGGTGATTACGCCCATCATCCTGCTGTTCGTTGCCCTCCAGAAGTACTTCATCCAGGGCGTCGCGGCCACCGGCATCAAGTAGCCGATCCCCCTGCCCAACCTCTCCGAGAGAGCCCCATGACTGCACAAGCCCAGAATCAAGCACGCCCCGGGACGTCCGTCGCCGACGGAAAAGCGTTCCGGGACCTCAACGGCAACGGGATCATGGATCCCTTCGAAAACCCCGGACTCAGCCCGCATGAACGCGCCGCCGACCTGGTGGTCCGCCTCAGCCTGGAGGAAAAGGCCGGGCTGATGTTCCACACGGTGATTGAAACCGGCCCGGACGGCACCCTCCTTGAGACCCCGGGCAACATCAGCAAGTCGCCCACCAGCACGGTGATCCGCGCCAAGTTCATGAACCACTTCAACGTCCATGCACTCGGCACCGCCCGCGAAGCCGCCCGCTGGAGCAACGCCCTGCAGGCCCTTGCCGCGCAGACCCCGCACGGGATTCCCGTGACCATCTCCACGGACCCGCGGCATGCGTTCATCGAAAACTCCGGCGTGTCCTTCACCGCCGCCCACTTTTCGCAGTGGCCCGAGCCGATCGGCCTGGCCGCGGTGGGCAGCGCCGAACTGGTCCGCCGCTTCGCCGGGATCGCACGGCAGGAATACACCGCCGTCGGGATCCGCGCGGCCCTGCACCCCACCGTTGACCTGGCCACCGAACCGCGGTGGTGCCGGCAGGCGGGAACCTTCGGGCAGGACTCGGAGCTCAGCTCGAAATACGTGGTGGAGTATCTCCAGGGGTTCCAGGGCGCGGAGCTGGGGCCGGACAGCGTTGCCTGCACCACCAAGCACTTCCCCGGCGGCGGTCCGCAGCGCGACGGCGAGGATGCGCACTTCCCCTACGGCCGAGAGCAGGTCTACCCCGGCGGCCGCTTCGACGAACACCTGGCCCCGTTCCGGGCCGCAATCGCCGAAAAGACCAGCGCCATCATGCCCTATTACGGCATGCCGGTGGGCGTCGAGCTCGACGGCGAACCCGTGGAGGAAGTCGGCTTCGGCTACAACCGGCAGATCATCACCAACCTGCTCCGGGACAGGCTCGGCTACGACGGCGTGGTCCTCAGCGACTGGGAACTGGTCAACGACAACATCGTGGGCGACCAGATCCTGCCGGCCCGGGCCTGGGGCGTTGAACAGCTCACCGCGCCCGAACGAATGCTCAAGATCCTCAACGCCGGCGTGGACCAGTTCGGCGGCGAGGAGTGCACCGAGCTGCTCATCGGCCTGGTCCGGGACGGGCTGGTCAGCGAGTCGCGTTTGGATGAGTCCGCGCGCCGGCTGCTGCTGGTGAAGTTCCAGCTGGGCCTGTTCGACAACCCGTTCGTGGATGAGGATGCCGCGGCCAGCATCGTGGGGAACGATGAATTCCGGCGCGAAGGACACCACGCCCAGTCCCGGTCCGTCACGGTCCTCACCAACGGAACGTCCGACGTCGGGACCTCCCTTCCGCTTTCCGGCTCACCGGCCGTCTACGTTGAGGGCCTGGACCCGCAGAGTCTCGAGGGTTTCGGGACTGTGGTGCAGGACCCGGAGCAGGCGGATGTCGCGGTGATCCGGCTGCATTCGCCGTGGGACCACCGGGACGATCTGTTCCTGGAACAGCACTTCCATGCGGGGAGCCTGGATTTCCCGCCCGGGCTGGTCTCCCGGCTCCGGACCCTGGCCGAAAAGGTACCGCTGGTCATTGACGTTCGGCTGGACCGCCCGGCAATCCTCACACCCCTGACCGGCTTCGCGTCCGCCGTGGTGGGCACGTTCGGCGTTTCGGACGCGGCACTCCTGGACGCTGTGTTCGGACGCATCGCTCCCGAAGGACGCCTTCCCTTCGAAATCCCGCGTTCGATGGATGCCGTGCGGGCATCCCGGCCCGATGTCCCCGGCGATACCGCCGATCCCCTTTTCCCGTTCGGGCACGGCCTGAGCCTGCCAGAGCCGGCGTTGGCCACCTCGGCGTTGGCCACCTCTACAACGGACACGTTAGGACAGACCCCATGAACCAGCACGTTGAGCCGAATCCCAGAATCTCCAGCGCCACCCGCCGTCAGCTTCTGGCCGGTGCGGCAGCGTTCGCCGTCACCGGCCTCGCCGCGGCCAGCGCGACACCGGGCTACGCCGCCCAACTGGCGGCGTCCGCGGCATCCGGCGCGGTATCGCCGCTGTCGCGTCCCCGGAACAAGGAGGGCATCGACCGGAAGATCATCAACCGCTGGGCGCACGACACCTGGCAGTCCCTGGTTGCGATGACCGATCCCGCAACAGGCCTGCCGGCGGACTACATCGGCGAGTCCATCACCGCACCCAAGCGCAGCGGTTTTACGTCGCCCACCAACATCGGCGGCTACATGTGGAGCACCGTGGTGGCGCGGGAACTGAACATCATCAGTGCCCACGAGTGCCGGGGGCGGCTGACCCACACGCTCACCACCTTGGTCGGTCTGAAGCACCACGAACCCAGCGGCATGCTCTACAACTGGTACGACGAAGCCACCGGTGAGGTCATCACCATCTGGCCCGAGAACGGGAATCCCGTGGCGCCGTTTATGTCCAGCGTGGACAACGGCTGGTTCGCCGCGGCCCTCATGGTTGTCCGCAACGCCGAACCCAAGGTCGCGGGGCTGGCCAACACGATCCTCGGCAGGATGGACTTCGGCATCTTCTACAACAAGGACGCCCGGCCTGGTGTGGCCGCCGGCCTGCTGCGCGGCGGGTTCTACGACGTCAAACCACCGGTGGAAACGGTCCAGGGCAACTACCTCGGCAAGGGCCCCGACGTTTTCTACACGATGAACCACTACGACGTCACCAACTCCGAGCCGCGCATCGCCACCTACATCGGCATCG
The DNA here is from genome assembly GCF_054510915.1 of Pseudarthrobacter arbutini. Lineage (NCBI taxonomy): Bacteria > Bacillati > Actinomycetota > Actinomycetes > Micrococcales > Micrococcaceae > Pseudarthrobacter > Pseudarthrobacter arbutini. The sequence continues at coordinate 78,091 of NZ_JBTNDQ010000021.1, forward strand.
CCCTGGGCCAGCTTCCGCCCGCGCACTACTTCGCCACCATGCGGGTCTTCCCGGACACCTGCGACTGGTCCTGGCAGGAGCAGAAGCCGGTGGGCGAGCACCGGACGTACCAGGGCATCGACGTCTTCGAAGGCGCCTACACCTACCGCGGCATGCGGATCGTGCCGAGCTGGGGCGGGGACATGTTTGAGTCGCTGATGCCGGACCTGTTCGTCCCGGAATCCACCTGGGCGCCGAAGGCCTGGGGCATCAACCACCCCCTGACCGTCCGGGCGCAACGCGAGTTCGGCCTGGACGACGCCCAGTACGGCTACTGGGGTTTCTCCCCCGCCAGCCACCCGAACGGCGGGTACTCAGAGTGGGGCATGGACATCCTGGGCATGAGCAGCGACGGCTACCCATCCGACGTCGAACGCACCAGCGTTGACGTCGGCTTTGAGGGCTGCCGTCCCGCCACCAACCCGACGCCGGCCTGGGGCGACGGCGTGGTGACTCCGCACGCGGCGTTCCTCGCCATGGAATACGAACCCCGTGAGGCCTACGACAACCTGGTGAAGATCGAGAACAACCTCGGCGCCTACGGCCGAGGCGGATTCTTCGATGCCGTGGCCGTGAAGTCCGGCACCATCGCCCGGCGGTACCTCTCGCTGGACCAGGCCATGGTGCTGGGCGCCATCGGCAACGTGTTCGGCAACAACGTGATCCGCCGCAACTTCGTCCAAGGCGAAGTGGAAGCGGTCATCAGGCCGCTCATCGCCGAAGAGGAGTTCGGCGCCGGCCTGATCGGCTAGGACGCTCTCTCCCCCCTGCGTTGCTCTATCACTTACAGTCCCTTCCGAAGCCGGATAGGGACTGCAAGTGATAGAGCAACGTGGTGGGAGGGGTGTTAGGCGTCGGTGCGGAACACCTGGATCACGGACGGACGGGGTGCGCGCGCCTCGCCGCGGGCCGGCGTCGCGCCTTCCTTAACGTAGTCCGGGAAGAACGAGCTCTGCTTCTCGAACGAGCCATCCTCACCCGGGTGCTGCACGGCCACGAACACGGTGCGCTCGTCGTCGTGGATGATCGGTCCGCAGGTCTCGCCTTCCTTCGGCACGGCCAGGAACTGCTCCACCTTGCCACGTTCGGCGCCTTCGAGGGTGACCTTGAAGAGGCCGTCGGCCTTGCCGATTCCGGCGGGGGCGCCGTCGGTGGAGATCCACAGGTTTCCGACGGAGTCGAACGCGAGGTTGTCCGGGCAGGAGATGGGCGAGACCTTGTCCACCGGGAAGCCGGAGAAGTAGGTGAACTTGTCGGTGGCGGGATCGCCGCAGACCATGAGCAGGTTCCAGGTGAACGTGGTTGAGGTCTGGTCGCCGGTTTCGGTGATTTCCACGATGTGGCCGTCGCGGTTGGCGTTGCGGGGGTTGACCTCGGTGGCACCTTCCTTGCCAACCTTGCCGCGGTCCGAGTTGTTGGTGCAGGCCACGTAGACCTTGCCGGTGTGTAGGCTGGGCTCAACGTCCTCGGCACGGTCCATCTTGGTGGGGCCAACCTTGTCGGCGGCAACGCGCGTGTAGACCAGAACTTCTTCAACAGTCATTTCCGGTACTGCAGAGACTCCGTTCTCCACCAGCGCGAGCCACTCGCCCGTGCCGTCGAACGCACCGTCTGCCGGCACTTCGCTGGCCTTGAAATCGGCTGAGTTTCCGGTGAACCGAGCCACGTAGAGGTTGCCGGCGGAGAGGAGCGTCATGTTGTGCTGGCGGTTGCCCTCGATGTACTTGTCCTTGGACACGAACTTGTAGAGGTAGTCGAAGCGCTCGTCGTCGCCGGAGTAAGCCACAACGTGCCCGGATTCGGCGATGATGACGTTGGCGCCCTCGTGCTTGAAGCGGCCCAACGAGGAGTGCTTCTTGGGGGTGGACGTCGGATCGAACGGGTCAACCTCAACAATGTAGCCGAAGCGGTTGGCCTCGTTCTCGTAGCCGGGTTTGCGGGTGTCGAAGCGCTCGTCATCAATTTCCCACTGGCGGGCGGTGGCCTTGTCGGTGAGGCCGTAACGCTTGTCATACGCGGAGGTACCCGGGGAGCGGAAGTAACCGTTAAAGTTTTCCTCGCCGGAGAGGATGGTGCCCCACGGGGTGGTGCCGCCGGCGCAGTTACCCAGCGTGCCCTTGATGAAGCGGCCGTCGCGGTCCTTCACCGTCTTGACCAGCTCCGAGCCGGCGGCGGGGCCGGTCAGTTCGTAGACTGTGTTGTTCAGGAGGCGGCGGTTCAGCGGCGCGCCCTTGACGTAGGTCCACGGCTTGTTCTTGTTCTTGCGCTCGAGCTCGACGACGGACAGGCCGTGTGCCGCGGCGCCCACAGCGCGCACCTGGTCTGCCGGCATAGTGGCCGGGAACATGATGCCGTCGTTGGTGTATTCGTGGTTCGCGAACAGTACGGCGCGGCGGCCCTTGGTGTTCGGGATCTCCAGGATGTCCGCGTAGTCGTTGTTATAGCCGAACTGCTTTTCCTGCGCGGCGGCTGTCTGGTTGTTCAGGTCGAAGTCCGGGGTGCCGTTGAAGATCGGGTCACCCCAGCGGATCACGGGCTGCCAGGTGAAGCCTTCCGGAACGGTGACGGCGTCGACGGCGGCATCCACCGGAGCGATCGGAGTGAACTTCAGCTTCGCCTTGGCGAAGCCTTCCTTAGCTGCCGGCGCCAGGCCGGGGCCGCCGGCAACTGCCGGTTCCGCTGAGGTAATGGCGCTGCCGAGTACGACGGCGAGCGCACCGGCGGCGCCGAAGCCCAGGGCGGCGCGGCGGGACATGGTGGCGGACGCGATGTCCCGGAAGTAGCTGTTGGAGCTCGTGTTGCAGACATCGCCGGAGCAGGCGTTGTCGCACTTCAAAGCGCAGGTGACGGCGCTTCGCTTGCCCTTGGTGTGGCCAAGCATGGGCAGCAGGGTGAACTTGCGGGCTGTCGTTTCAGACAAGGGGTGCCTCCAAATTTACGATCGGGTCCCGGCCACCCTTTCAGCCGCTTCCGACGCCCAGCCGTCAGCCGGGTGAAGTTCCGGTTAACCGGCGGTGACCTGCAGGGATGTGAGAGAGCGTTGCCCAAAAAACCGCGTTAAGTGAGAGAGCGTCCGTAAGAAACCTGCAGGAAGTGAGAGAGGGTCAGGGGGCGAGGAGGGCGTGGACCCTGGCGAGGCGGGCCAGCCACCAGTTGCGGCGTTCCGCGGAAGCCGCAAACTGCTCCAGCAGCCCGGCGTCGGCGGCGACCTCGCGGAGGCGGATGGCGCCGTCGTCGGCCACCAACGGATCCAGCGTGATATCCGAGGTGAACAGCGACACCGTCCCCAGCCCGCACGCATACGGCAGTTCGGGCAGGGCAGCGGCCAGAGCCAGCCCGGCGCGGATGCCCACGGAGGTGTCCAGTGCGGAGCTGACGACGGCGGGGAGCCCGGCCTGCGCCACGATGTCCAGCGCGCGCCGCACTCCCCCGAGCGGCGCGACCTTGACAACCAGCAGGTCCGCCGCGCCGGCCCGCGCCACCTTAAGCGGGTCGGATTCCTTCCGCACGCTTTCGTCGGCGGCGATCAGGACCGGCGTCCCGGCGGCGCGCAGCTGCCGCCGCACCTCGGCGAGTCCCTCAATTGTGGGCACCGGCTGCTCGGCATATTCAAGTCCGACGGCGGCGAGCCGGGTGAGTGCCGCCACCGCGCTGGGCACGTCCCAGCCGCCGTTGGCGTCGACGCGGATGGCGGCGTCCGGCAGGGCGGCGCGGACGGCGGCGACCCGGGCGGCGTCGTCGTCGAGCGTCTGGCCGTGCTCGGCCACCTTGACCTTGACGGCGTCCACCCGGCCGAACCGGGCCAGGACCTCCGGCACCCGGTCCGCGGAAACGGCGGGAACGGTGGCGTTGACGGGGATCACCGAACGGACGGGCGAAGGGAAACCGTGCCAGCCGGCTTCGATGGTGGCGGCGAGCCAGCGGGAAGCTTCGGCGTCGGTGTATTCGGGGAACGGGCAGAACTCGCCCCAGCCGTGCGGCCCGCGCAGCAGCAGTGTTTCGCGTTCCATGATGCCGCGGAACTTCACCCGCATGGGCAGGCTGACCACGTGGGCAGTGGCGAGCAGTTCGTCCAGGGAAGGGAAGGCGGCGGGCATGGATTCACTGTACAAGCAGCGCTAGTCCGAAAATGAGGTGACGTCCGTTCGGTCGGCGCGCGTGGGGGTGCCCGTGTGGCGAGCGGGAACCACCGGTTTGTCTTTGGAATTGGGAGTCAGGCGGCAG
>NZ_JBTNDQ010000022.1:0-77536 GCF_054510915.1 Pseudarthrobacter arbutini
CAACAAACTTGGCACACTATTGAGTTCTCAAACAACAGACACACCCGGCACCACCACAACCATTCAATCGGCCGTGGATCGCTCCGGAGCAACTTTTCAAACTTACCCGCTGGTCTCACTCTTGTCAAACCGGCATCCGCGACGTTCTCAGCCTGAGGCTTTCGTGTCGGTTTTTTCGGTCTGACTCCGTGGAGCAGCGCGGAAATAAACTCTACCACCACTTTGCCGGGATGGCCAACCAAGCCCCGAACAGCCCCCTGCACCCCCACCCTGAGGGCAGCAAAAAGCCCGGAATCTCAAGGAATTCCGGGCTTTTCGCCGCGCACTTAAGAGAGCGGGTTCACACTATTCGGTCCGCTGGCCGCCAAGGGAACGGGCTTGAAGTACGCCGCACCCAGGGGCGGCAACGTCACGGTCAACGATGCCGGCTGGCCATCAAGCCCTTCGTCCAGGGCAATCAGCTCGCCGCCATTCAAAACACCTGAACCGCCATAGGCCGCGGCATCAGTGTTGAGCACTTCGGTCCAGGCCCCGGCAGCGGGAACGCCGAGGACATAGCCCACATGCGGCCCGCCGGAGAAGTTGACGGCGCACACCAACGGATTGCCGTCCTTGTCCCAGCGGACAAATGTCAGGACATTGCGGTCGGCGTCGCCACCGTTGATCCACTGGAAGCCACCGGGCTCGTTGTCCCGCGCGTAGAGGGCCGGCGTCGAGCTGTAGAGCTCGTTGAGGTCCTTGGTGAGGAGCTGCAATCCGCGGTGCGCCGGAATGTCGGCCAGGTACCAGTCCAGTCCGTGCTGCTCGGACCATTCAGCCTCCTGGCCGAATTCGGTGCCCATAAAAATGAGCTGCTTTCCCGGGTGCGCCCACTGGTAGGCAAAGAAGGCGCGCAGGTTGGCCAGCTGCTGCCAGCGGTCCCCCGGCATCTTCCGGAGCATGGAGCCCTTGCCGTGCACTACTTCGTCGTGGCTGATGGGGAGCAGGAAGTTCTCGGTGAACGCGTAGACCATGGAGAACGTCAACGTGCCGTGGTGCCACTTCCGGTTGACGGGGTCCTCGGAGGCGTACTTGAGGGAGTCGTGCATCCAGCCCATGTTCCACTTGAGCCCGAAGCCGAGGCCGCCGTGGCTTGTGGGGGCGGTGACACCGGGGAATGCCGTGGACTCTTCGGCGATCATCACGGCGCCGGGGTGGGTCTTGTAGACGGTGGCGTTGACTTCCTGGAGGAAGGAAATGGCTTCCAGGTTCTCGCGTCCGCCAAAGCGGTTGGGCGACCACTGCCCGTCTTCGCGCGAATAGTCCAGGTACAGCATCGAGGCCACCGCATCAACCCGGAGTCCGTCGATGTGGAACTCATCAAGCCAGTACAGCGCGTTGGACACCAGGAAGTTCCGCACCTCGGTGCGGCCGAAGTCGAAGATCAGCGTTCCCCAGTCGGGGTGCTCGCCCAGGTTCGGGTCGGCGTGCTCGTACAGGGGTTCGCCGTCGAACTGGGCCAGTGCCCAGGCATCCTTGGGGAAGTGCGCCGGAACCCAGTCCAGCAGCACGCCGATTCCGGCCTGGTGCAGGGAATCCACCAGGAACCGGAATTCATCCGGATGGCCGAAGCGGGACGTCGGTGCAAAGTAGGACGTCACCTGGTAGCCCCAGGAGCCGCCGAAGGGATGTTCGGCCACAGGCATGAACTCAACGTGCGTGAAGCCCAGCCATTTGACGTACTCCACCAGCTCCTTGGCGAGCTCGCGGTAGCCCAGGCCAAGGCGCCAGGATCCGAGGTGGACTTCGTAGGCGCTCATCGGCGAATTGTGCGGGTCACGCTGGGCGCGTGCCGCCATCCATTCGGCGTCCTTGAAGACGTAGGACGGTTCCACTACGCGGGACGCCGTCAGCGGCGGGACTTCGGTGCCGAACGCCAGGGGGTCCGCCTTTTCGACCCAGTGCCCGCCCTTGGACTTGATCTCGAATTTGTAGCACGCTCCTGCTAGAACGCCGGGAAGGAAGACTTCCCACACGCCTGATGACCCCAGCGAGCGGAGCGAATTTTCGCGGCCGTCCCAGGCATTGAAATCGCCCTTGACGCGGACCGCCTGCGCGTTCGGTGCCCAGACGGCAAAGGAGACGCCGTCAACATCACCGAGCGAGGACTTGTAGTGCTGGACGTGCGCGCCCAGGACTTCCCAGAGTTTCTCGTGCCGGCCCTCGCCGATCAGGTGCAGGTCCACTTCACCCACGGTGGGCAAGTAACGGTACGGCTCATCCACCGTCAGGGGCGCGGCACCGGCGTAGGTGACTTCCAGCCGGTAGTCGGGGACGTGGCCGGCCTGCAGCGGTTCGAGGACTGCCACCCATACCCCGTTGTTTTCGTGGGTCATGGGCACTGAGCCGACGGCAGTCACCACGCTCACTGCCTCCGCGAGGTGCTTAAGCGTCCGGACCGTCACATGGCCGTGGTCGTCCAGGTGGGCGCCGAGCACTGAGTGCGGCGCGTGGTGTTCGCCGTTCGCCACGCGGGCCAACGTGTCCGGGTCCACGTGAAGAGGCACCCGGGGCCGGTCTGTACGTGCTGAGCCTGTCATTTTCATACCTTCCGATGCTGCTCCGGCCTGATCGCCGGAGCCTTTAACGCTGAGGAGCCGCCTGGACGCATTCGTTGGAATGGCCAGCCAGTCAGGTCTGTTCCGCAATTCATATACGACTTCATAAAGGGCCTTGTCCAGCCACAATGCCACAAAGAGCGGTGAAGTCCGGTCGATGGTGCCGGGTGTGACTGCGGCATACCCGGCAAGGAACGCGTCCGCGCAATCATCGACCCAGGATGCCGGAACGCGGGCACCCTGATATTCGCGTTCTGCCGCGCCTGCCGCGTAGTCGAAGGAACGCAGCATTCCCACCACGTCCCGGAGCGGAACATCGGGGAAGTTGCGTTCGGCGATGGGCCGCAGTGGCTCACCTTCAAAATCAAGGATGGCCCACCGGCCGGGCTGGCCGCCGTGACCGGGGACCTGCAGGATCTGGCCGAGGTGGAGATCGCCGTGGATCCGCTGCAGCGGCCCTGCGGGCACGCCGTCGAGCTCGCCAAGCAGAGCCCCTAGCGCGTCGTCGTAAGGCCCGACGGCGGCACCGGCTTCCGCCCATGCCTCCCGGACCCGCTGGGCTACTCCGGGCGCAATGAGCTGACCCGGGGCCGGCTCAACCGCTGTGCCGAGTGCTTCGGCCAGCCGCCGGTGGACCGTGGCTGTGGCAGCGCCCAGGGCATGCGCCTCGGCGGTGAAATCGGCACCGGTGCGCGCGGCATCCACGGCAAGGCGCCAGGCATCGCGGCCGCCGGCGAGGAATTCGTGGGCTACGGCAAGCTCGCCCTGCGATGACGCCTGTGCCGGGAGCCCCGGTGACGCCGGCGCTTGCCATTCCCCGCGGACCCACCCCAGCGTGGCCGGAACTTCGGAGGTGCCCTGGGCCGTCAGTGCGGCCCCTACCTCTACCTCAGGGTTGATCCCTGCGGAGAGGACGCGGAAGAATTTCACGATCGCCGCGGACTCGCCGTCGTCAACAATGACAGAGCTGTTGGACTGTTCGCCGGACAGGACTTTGACCATTCCGTGGGCGGTAGGCAGGCGGTGCTCCGACCGCGTTAGGTGGCCCGTCGCCGAACCCGTGCTCGAGCCCGCTTCGGACCGGATCAGCTCCAGCCAGGAGGACACAAAGGATGGATCATGCACGGCGTCGTAGATCCAGGCCATGCCGGCCCCGGGAGCCTGGCCCACCAGGGCCCGCTCCGCTCCGGCAAGCGGACTTGCCCGGTAACTCAGCGGGACCTGGACCACGTCAGTGCGGAGTCCGCCGCCGGCCGTCCGGGAGGAAACAGCCAGCAGGAAGATCTCCAGCCGGGCCTGCCCGGCGGCATCTTCAAGGCTCAGGCTGCCTGCCTGTTCCAGCGAAAAATCGGCTGTCTTCACGGGGAACCACCGCTGGCGCGGAAGCCATTCGCGGAGGACAGCGCTCAGCGCGGCTGTGAGGGTGGGCTGGGCCATATCAGTTCTCGATGGACAGGATGGGCAGTGCTTGCGTGTACGGGGAGGCTGGATTGGACGTCGCCGAGCGGACCCGCAGCCAGAAGAAATCATGGCTTCCCAGGGTCAGCGTCAGTGATCCGTCGTCGTCGATCCCGGGGAACGGCTGCCCCCCGAACACATCGCGCAGCCCGCGGCCGGCAAACTGGGGAATCCGCAGTTTTGCCGCGACGGGGTGCTGCGAAAGGTTAAAGGCGCACAGAATGGTTTCGCCGGGCAGCCCCGCAGTGTTGTCCTCCGAAAGTTCCCGGAGATACGCCACCACGGCGTCGTGGTCGGCTTCGACATGTTTGAACGCGCCCAGCCCGAAGGCAGGGTGGTTCTTACGGACGCTGAGGATCTGCCGGGTCCAGCGGAGCAGGGAACCGGAGTGGGCGGCCTCGGCTTCCACATTGGCCATGCCGTAGCTGTACACCAGCGACTGGATGACCGGCAGGTATAGCTTGCCGGGATCAGCGTTGGAGAATCCTGCGTTCCGGTCCGGGTTCCACTGCATGGGGGTGCGCACAGCATCGCGGTCATCGAGCCAGATGTTGTCCCCCATGCCGATCTCGTCCCCGTAGTACAGGAACGGGCTGCCCGGCAGCGACAGCAGCAGCGCGTTGATCAGTTCGATCTCGGCCCGGGAGTTATCCAGCAACGGTGCAAGGCGGCGCCGGATCCCGATGTTGGCGCGCATCCGGGGGTCCGGGGCATACCAGCCCAGCATCGCCGCACGCTCGTCGGCCGTGACCATCTCCAGCGTCAGTTCATCGTGGTTGCGCAGGAACGTTCCCCATTGCGCCCCTTCGGGGATCTCCGGGGTGTCATGCATGGTCTCGATGATCGGAGCGGCCTTCTGGTCCCGCAGGGCGTAGTAGAGGCGCGGCATGATGGGGAAGTGGAAGGCCATGTGGCATTCGGGCTCTTCCGCTGTTCCGAAGTACTCCACCACCTCGTTAGGCGGCTGGTTGGCCTCGGCGATGATGACGCGGCCCGGGTAGCCTTCATCCACCATGGCCCGCAGCTTGCGCAGGAAGTCATGGGTGGCCGGCAGGTTTTCGCAGTTGGTCCCCTCTTCCTCGAAGAGGTACGGGATGGCATCCGCCCGGAAACCATCGATGCCCTGGTCCAGCCAGAAACGGACCACGTCAAAGAGCGCTTCGATGACCTTGGGGTTTTCAAAGTTCAGGTCAGGCTGGTGGCTGAAGAAGCGGTGCCAGAAGAACTGCCGGCGGATGGGGTCGAAGGTCCAGTTGGACTCCTCCGTGTCCACGAAGATGATGCGGGCGTCCTGGTACTTCTCGTCAGTGTCGCTCCACACGTAAAAGTCGCCAAAGGGACCGTCCGGGTCCTTGCGCGATTCCTGGAACCAGGGGTGCTGGTCCGAGGTGTGGTTCAGCGGCAGGTCAATGATGACCCGGACGCCGCGGGCATGGGACTCGGCCACCAGCCGCTTGAAGTCGCTGATGGTGCCGAACTCATCCAGGACGGAGTTGTAGTCCGAAATGTCATAGCCGCCGTCACGCAGCGGCGACTGGAAGAACGGCGGCAGCCACAGGCAGTCCACGCCAAGCCACTGCAGGTAGTCCAGCCGGTCGATCAGGCCGGAAAAGTCGCCCGAACCGTCGCCGTTCGCATCCGCGAAGGCCCGCACCAGCACCTCATAGAACACAGCTTTCCGATACCAGAGCGGATCGTGGGCCAGGCCAGGGGCGTTCAGCTCAAACGTGCTCTTGGGGGTGAAATGCTGGCTGGAACTCTGCGGGTTAAAGCTCACTGATGCAATCTCCTCACGCTCAGGATGTGGGCGGGTTCAACGTGCGCGTCCAAGCGGACGTAGTTGTATTCGCCCCATTCCCAGGATTCGCCGGAAATGAGGTCATCCACCCGGAACCCGCCGTTGGGCGACAGATCCTCGGGGTCCAGTTCCAGCGCAGCCAGATCCAGTGAAATGGTGCTCTCCCTGATGCCGTGCGGATCAACGTTGACCACCACAATGATGGTGTCCTTGGTGCCGTCCGGCAGGGTCTTGTGCTTGGAGTACACCACCGTGGCGTCGTCGGTGCTGTGGTGGACCGTGAGATTCTGCAGATCCAGCAGCGCCGAGTGGTTGTGCCTGATCGCGTTGAGCCTGGTCAGGTACGGCGCCAGGGTCCGGCCTGAGGCAGCGGCAGCGTCCCAGTCACGGGCTTTGTATTCGAATTTCTCGTTGTCGATGTACTCTTCCGCGCCGGGGCGGGCAACATGCTCATAAAGTTCGTAGCCGGCATAAACGCCCCACAGGGGGCTGGCGGTGGCGGCCAATGCGGCGCGGATCTTGAACGCCGCCGGCCCGCCGAACTGCAGGTATTCCGTGAGGATGTCCGGCGTGTTGACAAAGAAGTTGGGCCGGAAGTACGCCGGCGACTCGTGGCTGACCTCCGTGAAGTAGGTTTCGAGTTCCTTTTTGGTGTTCCGCCATGTGAAGTAGGTGTAGGACTGCTGGAAGCCCGCCCGGCCCAGGGCGTGCATCATGGCAGGGCGCGTGAACGCTTCCGCGAGGAACACGACGCCAGGGGTCTTTTTGTTGACCTGGCCAATGAGCCATTCCCAGAACCACACCGGTTTGGTGTGCGGATTATCCACCCGGAAGATCTTCACGCCATGGCTGACCCACAGCAACACGACCCGCAGGATTTCCTTCGCAAGCCCTTCCGGATCATTGTCGAAATTGAGCGGGAAAATGTCCTGGTATTTCTTGGGCGGGTTTTCCGCGTACGCGATGCTCCCGTCAACCCGGGTAGTGAACCATTCCGGGTTGGACTCCACCCAGGGGTGGTCCGGCGCCGCCTGCAGCGCCAGGTCCAGGGCGACTTCCAGGCCCAGTTCGTTGGCGTGGGCAACAAAGGCGTCGAAGTCCTCGAACGTGCCCAGTTCAGGGTGGATGGCGTCGTGGCCGCCCTCCTTGGCGCCGATGGCCCAGGGCGAGCCGGGATCATGCGGGCCGGCAATCAGGGTGTTGTTGGGGCCCTTGCGGTGCTGGATACCGATGGGGTGGATCGGCGGCATATAGAGAATATCGAAGCCCATTTCCGCCACCGCGTCCAGCCGCTTCGCCGCGGTCCGGAAATTCCCGGACGTCCACGCCCCGGTGGTGGCGTCCCTGACGGCGCCTTCGGACCGGGGGAAGAATTCGTACCAGGCTCCGCGGCCTGCGAGATCGCGCTCCACCAGCAGCGGGAACTGCTCGGAAACGGTGATCAGTTCGCGAATCGGCTGGCGGTCCGCCACAGCGGCGACGTCCGCGCCGAACCCGGCTGCCAGACGCTCCTCATCGGTGAGGGCCCCGTTGCCCAGAATGGAAGACGCCATGCGGAGGGTGCGCCGGTCCGACGCATTGCGGGAGGAGTCGTCGGCCGCGTCTGAGAGCAGCGCAGAGCCTTCGGCGAGCATCAGCTCGACGTCGATGCCTGCCGCCACCTTCACCTCGGCGTTGTGGTGCCAGGTTCCGTAGCGGTCGTGCCAGGCCTCGATGAAAAAGGTCCAATTTCCAACGGCCGACGGCGTGAGGATGCCCTCCCAGCGGTCGGTACCGAGGCCGCGTTCCCCCTTCGGCGGCGCCAGCCTGACGCGCTGGCGTTCCTTCCCGCGGGGATCCAGGAGGACCGCGCTGACACCCAGCTGGTCATGCCCCTCCCGGAAAGCGGTGGCGCCCACCACAATTCCCTCCCCCGGCAAGGCCTTGGCAGGATACTTTCCACCCTCCACCACAGGCTGCACCGCGGTGATCGGAAAACGGCCAAATCTTAGCCCATCGGTGATTTTGCCTTTCGGCTTTTTCTTTGAGGCGGCAGGGGTTACTGAGTTAGTCGTCACAGGCTCGACGTTAGCGAGAAATGGCCCAGATTGCTAAGCCTGCGCTGCTTTTTGTCGCGGCGATTCGACTTATCCGCCACGCCAACTGTCATTTACCTAAAAGAAAGCCAAAGCGGTTCCAGACGTTGATGTTGTCGGTTAGTGTGGCGCAGGTGAAGGCAATCCGCAGATTTACCGTCAGAACAGTCCTCCCGGAACCCATCAGGCCGCTGGCCCGGTTGGCCACCAACCTGCGCTGGTCCTGGCACCGGCCCACCCGTGAACTTTTCGCTGGCCTGAACCCCCGCATCTGGGAGGAATCCGACCAGGATCCCATCAGTTTCCTGGGCCGGGTCAGCCGCGAAGAGTTCCAGCGCCTCGCCGCCGACCAGTCGGTCGTAGACCAGGTCCGCGCCGCAGCCGAGGACCTTGACCGGTACCTTGAGCAGCCCCGCTGGTACCAGGGCCTGGGCGAGGATGCCCCGGCCGCCATCGCGTACTTCTCCCCCGAATTTGGCATCACCGAAGTCCTGCCGCAGTACTCCGGCGGCCTGGGTATCCTGGCCGGCGACCACCTCAAGGCCGCCTCGGACCTCGGTGTGCCCCTGATCGGGGTTGGCCTGCTGTACCAGGCCGGCTACTTCAAGCAGTCACTCTCCCGCGACGCCTGGCAGCAGGAAACGTACCCGGTGCTCGACCCTGACGGCCTCCCCCTCACCCTGCTTCGCGAGCCGTCCGCCGACGGCAACGGCCGCCCCCTGCAGATCTCACTCCCGCTCCCCAACGGGCGCCGGCTGCTGGCACACATCTGGCGTGCCGACGTCGGACGCGTTCCCCTCTTGCTGCTGGACTCCAACGTTCCCGGTAACGACGACGCCGCCCGCGGCATCACCGACCGCCTCTACGGCGGCGGCGGAGACCACCGGCTCCAGCAAGAGCTCCTGCTGGGCATGGGCGGAGTCAAGGCGCTGCGCGCGTACCAGCAGCTGACCGGAACCGCGGCGCCCGAGGTGTTCCACACCAATGAGGGCCATGCCGGCTTCCTGGGGGTTGAGCGCATCCAGGAACTGATGGCCGGCGACGCCGCCCTCAGCTTCGACGAAGCCCTCGCCGCCGGCCGGGCGTCCACGGTCTTCACCACCCACACTCCCGTTCCGGCCGGCATCGACCGTTTCGAGATTTCCCAGATCCACCACTTCTTCCAGGCCGGGCTGGCGCCCGCGGTACCCGTGGACCGGATCCTGGAACTGGGCCGGGAAAACTACGCCGACGGCAATCCGTCAGTCTTTAACATGGCGGTGATGGGGCTCCGGCTGGCACAGCGGGCCAACGGCGTCGCCAAGCTCCATGGCGAGGTATCCCGCGGGATGTTCTCGGCCCTGTGGCCGGGGTTCGACCACTCCGAGGTGCCCATCACGTCCGTTACCAACGGCGTCCACGTGCCCACCTGGGTCGACGGCCGCATCTCCCGGCTCGCGCGGGAACAGTTCGGCACCGAGGCCGAAGCCCTAGGCCGCTGGGACCTTGCCTACAACGTCAGCGATGCTGATGTGTGGGCGCTGCGCCGTGAAATGCGCACGGCCCTGGTGGAGGACGTACGCCGCCGGCTCCGGGCTGCGTGGAAGAAGCGCGGCGCCGCCGACGCCGAGCTGGGCTGGACCGACAGTGTCCTGGACTCCGACGTGCTGACTATCGGCTTCGCCCGGCGCGTCCCCACCTACAAGCGCCTGACGCTGATGCTTCGCGAGCCGGACCGGCTCAAGGCGTTGCTGCTGCATCCGGAGCACCCGATCCAACTGGTGATCGCCGGCAAGTCCCACCCGGCAGATGATGCCGGGAAGAAGATGATCCAGGATCTGGTCCGCTTCACCGACGACCCCGAGGTCCGCCACCGCATCGCTTTCCTGCCGAACTACGACATCGCGATGGCCAGGACGCTGTTCCCGGGCTGTGACGTGTGGCTCAACAACCCGCTCCGCCCCCTGGAGGCGTGCGGCACGTCGGGCATGAAGGCCGCAATCAACGGTTCGCTGAACCTTTCGGTGATGGACGGCTGGTGGGATGAAATGTACGACGGCGAGAACGGCTGGGCGATCCCCACCGCCAACAACGACGCGTCCCCCGAAGAGCGGGACGACATCGAGGCCGCGGCGTTGTACGAACTCCTGGAAACCCAGGTGGCGCCACGCTTCTATGGGAACACGGTGTCGGACAGCGCAGGTGCTGCCGGACCGTCCACCACGGGCACCGAGAAAGTCCCGACGCACTGGGTGTCAATGATCAAGCACACGCTGTCCCATCTGGGCCCGGCCGTGTCCGCGGAGCGCATGCTGCACGACTACGTCAACGTGCTCTACCGGCCCGCCGCCGAGGCCGGACGCAGGGCCGTTGCCGACTCCTACGCCCAGGCCCGTGTGCTGGCGGCATGGACTGCCAAGGTACGTTCGGCGTGGCCTCTGCTGCACGTCGAACATGTGGACTCCGTGGGCGTTTCCGAGGACCCGCAGATCGGGGACACCCTGCAGGTGAACGCCTACATCGCGCTGCACACCCTCTCACCGGAGGACGTGTCCGTGGAGGTGGCTTATGGCCGTGCCGAGGAAAGCGACACCCTGGCGGATGTCACCCTGATGGAGTTGAACTCGAAAGAGGACCTGGGCGAGGGGCGCCACCTGTTCAGCGGCTCGCTGGTCATCGACCGCTCCGGTCCCTTTGGCTACACCGTCCGCGTCCTGCCACGGCACGAGGCATTGGCTTCCAAGGCCGAGCTGGGGCTGATCGTCAACGCCTGATCCGCCGCATTTGTTGGCCCCCGCCGTCTTCCGGACAGCGGGGGCCAATCGGTTTAACTAGAGGAGGACGGCCGTCACCGCGAGGTCACGGCCGGCGTAGCTTTCGGCATCCTGGAGGACCTCGCAGATGATCCCAAAGGACCTGTCCCCCCGGAACGCTGCGGCCACCTGCCAAAGGACCGTGACCGGGGCGCTACCGTTCTCGCCGATGCTGTCCGCGAAATCGTGCAGCGAATCGTTCAGGGCGTCCATGTTCACGCCGTAGTGCTCAGGGAAGGCGAGCACTTCGCCGAAGGTTTCCAGGACAGCCTTCTTGCTGTCGGCGGCGGGGACCACCAGGCTGCGGCGGCCGGCGTCGGCGACCTGTTCCTTGAGTTCTTCGATGGTCCAGGTGTCGGCGGAGTAAATTTTCATGAGGGTGTTCAGCTGCCTTCTGCGATGAATTTGAACGAGTCGTAGTGGTCCTGCGTGTAGTACTTCTCGCCCTCGGAGCCGGTGACGATGCGGCGGGCTCCCCGGTCGGATTCACCCGGGGTGGCCACGGTGTACTCGCGGTAATATCCTGAGCCCTGCCTCGGGAGAATGCGCTCGAAGTTGCCGAACGTCTTGTTGTCCTGGCTGTAGCGGTAGGGGCCGCCGGCACGGATGGCGGCAAGGGTAGTCCGGGCTTCGGCCGGCAGCTGGGATTCCTTGATCGCGGGCAACCCGGACGGGTTGGCGGGAACTACCGCCGGGGCCGGAACCTCCGCAGGACCCGGGACGGGAGCACCCGGGACCGGGGCCGCGCTGGAACTGGCTGCCGGCGTCGTACTTCCCGCTAGAGTCTCAAGGAGCCCGGGGCCGCCGAAAGCGAACACCGCTATGGCCAGCAGCCCGGTCAGCAGCAGGGCAATGGAGCGGTTGCGCAATTTTGGTCCCCTCCGCAGTTACGTGCGGTAGATGTTAATCGAGTTCGCCTCGATGCTGTCCGTCTCGCCGGACGCCACGCGGCTGCCCTGTCGAAGCTCGTGAAGCGGCGACGTTGTCAGCCGGAGTTCGAACATCCTGTGGGGCGTTCCGTCGTCGTTCTTGAGTTCCGGAAGGGTGATATTCACGTCGGAGCCGCTGCCGTTGACCACCACGAGGCCTGCCAGCGTGCCGTCGTCCGAGCCAAGCAGGAGCTGCATGACCCGGTGCCGGGGATCATTCCACTGATCCATGGACATGGGCTGTCCGGCGTGATCAAACCAGTAGATATAGGACTGCTCATCCCGAGCCGGAAAATCATGGGGTTGGCTTGCCAGGAACTCCTTGCGCAGCCGGACGTAGCGCTTTGTGCTGCGGAGCATCTCTGCGGATTCCGGCGTACGCGTCCAGTCGAGCCAGGCCAGTGGGTTGTCCTGGCAGTATGCGTTGTTGTTTCCCTGCTGCGTGCGTGCCAGCTCGTCCCCGGCGGTGATCATGGGCACACCGAGCGAAATCATCAGGGACGCCATGAGGTTCCGCCGGGACTGCGACCGCTGCGCCAGGATGCTCTCGTCCTCGCTCCGGCCTTCGAAACCGTGGTTGTAGCTGCGGTTGTCCCCGTGCCCGTCCCGGTTCTGCTCGCCGTTGGCCTCGTTGTGTTTACGGTCGTAGGACACAAGGTCGTTGAGGGTGAAGCCGTCGTGTGCCGTGATGAGGTTGACCGACGCCAGCCTGGAACGGCCCGACGCTTCAAAGAGCCCGGCAGACCCGGACAGGGCATCAGCCAGCCGCGCCACGGACCCACCCTGCCCGCCGGCTTCGATGGCCGCCCGGTCGGCAAGCCAGAAGGAGCGGACGCCGTCCCGGAAGTGGTCGTTCCAGTCAACCCAGCCGCCCGGGAACCGTCCCGTCTGCCAGCCGCCGTAGCCGACGTCCCAGGGCTCGGCGATCAGTTTTACGTCAGACAGCACGGGATCGGCGGCCACAGCCACCAGGAACGGGTGCCGGGGATCAAACTCGTTGTCCGCGTTCCGGCAGAGCGTCACGGCCAGGTCGAAACGGAAGCCGTCGATGTGGAATTCGTCCACCCAATACCGGAGGGAATCCAGCACCAACTGGACCACCCTGGGCTGGCCGAAATTCAGGCTGTTGCCGCAGCCCGTAGTGTCGATGTACTTCCCGTGGCCATCCGTTCGGTAGTACGTGTCCTCACCGAGTCCGCGGAAGCTGATGGCCTGGCCGTCCGGGCCGCCCTCGGCAGTGTGGTTGTAGACGACGTCGAGAATCACTTCCAGCCCTGCCGCGTGGAGCAGCTTGACCATTCCCTTGAACTCGTCCTGGACGGCGTGCGGTCCGGCATCCCGCGCCGCCTGCGTCGCATAGGCTGCGTGCGGTGCGAAAAACGCGGCCGTGTTGTAGCCCCAGTAGTTGGTCAGGCCGAGGTTCTGCAGGTGCAGCTCATCGAGGTGAAAGTGCACCGGGAGCAGCTGGACAGCGGTTATGCCCAGGCTCTTGAAATGCTCGATGATGGCCGGATGGGCCATTCCGGCGTAGGTGCCGCGCAGTTCCTCGGGGACATCGGGATGCAGCATGCTCTGGCCGCGGACATGGGCCTCGTAGATAATGGTGTTCCGCCACTGCGTCCGGGGCCGTTCGTCGGTGCCCCAGTCAAAATCGTCGGCCATCCGGACGCTCGTCAGGAATCCTTCCCGCTGGTCCACCGCCTGGCCGTAAGGATCGAGCAGAAGAGGCTGCCCACCGTCGTCGTCCAGGTCCACGATGGGGACCGCCAGCGGCAACGGGTCCGCCTTGGACGTGGCGCGGAAACCGTACAGCGATCCGTACGGGAAATCCTCAACAATTCCGTGGTGCACGCCGTGGGTGACGTTGGGCAGGGTCTGCAGATGCCACTCGCTGCCCGGGGCCTTGTAGGCAATCTCAAGGTTCTCCACAGCCGGGGCGTACACGGCCACGTTGGCGCTGGACTGCACGCCGTAATCCGCTCCCGATCCCGGGCGCGGGACGCTGACACCGAGCGGATATGCCGAAGAGGCATCCCGGGTGGAAGCGGTATCGAAAAGCGGCATGACCATCACGTCCATGGTAGCGGCCAGCGGCTGTTGAGCTGCACCGGTGCTTTTATGACGACATCCAAGGGTCCGGGCAAACCGCCGGGACTTCTATAGAATCAGCAACGCTCCCCCGCCGAAAGGTGAGAGAGCGTTGCTGTTTAGCCCACCAAAGGTGAGAGAGCGTTCGCGGAACGGCGGGCATCCGGAAGCGTGCGTCAGAGCGACGAAGTGGGCCCACGCCGGCAGGGTTCCCTGGCCGAGCTTGCGAGGCCAGGGGGCCGGTGGGGCGCAGCACGCGGAGGATGTCCGCCGTGCCGCCTCCCGCACCGAGGACTACTTGACGGCGCGCTGCCTCGAGATTTCGTACAGCGAGATGCCAACGGCCATGGAGGCGTTGAGCGATTCCATGGCGGAGTTGATCGGGATGGAGACGATCTGGTCGCAGTTTTCGCGGACCAGGCGGCTCAGGCCCTTGCCTTCGGAACCGACCACAATGCAGACGGGCTCGGCGGCCAGGGTGAGGTCAGGCAGCGAAACGTCGCCGTCGCCGTCGAGCCCCAGGACAAAGATGCCCATGTTCTTGAACTGCTTCAGGGCACTGTTCAGGTTGGCGGCACGCGCCACCGGAACACGCACGGCAGCGCCGGCGCTGGTCTTCCAGGCCGAGGCTGTGACGCCCACGGAGCGGCGTTCCGGGACGATGACGCCGTGGCCGCTGAAGGCCGAGACGGAGCGGATGATGGCACCAAGGTTGCGCGGGTCCGTGATGCCGTCCAGGGCAACGAACAGCGGGGCGTTGGATACGTGGCCCTTCTTCCAGCGGTCCACGGTTTCCTCGGCCAGGTCATAAGCGTCCTGGTACTCGTACGGCGGGATCTGCAGGACAAGGCCCTGGTGGATGGCGTCGTCCGTCATGCGGTCAAGTTCGGGCTTGCCGGTCTCGAGCAGCGGGATACCGCGTTCGGCGGCGATCTTCAGCGACTCCTTGACACGGTCATCCATTTCAATCCGGATGGCGATGTGCAGGGCCTTCGCGGGGATCCCGGCGCGGAGGGCTTCCACCACGGAGTTACGGCCGGTGACGACTTCCTCGGTGGCGCGGCCCTTGGGACCCGTGCGGGAGGCGCCGGCGCTGCGGGCACCCGTGCCGCGCTTGGCGGCCGAACGTTCGGCAAGCTGCTTGCTCTTGTGCGCCTTGTGGTACGGGCGGTCCTCCGCCTTGGGGGTGGGACCCTTGCCTTCCAGGGCCTTACGGCCATGACCACCGGTTCCGATGGTTGGCCCCTTCTTTGCTTTGACCGACCGGCGACCGTTGTTGGCCATGATTTTCCACCCTTGATTGTTTGACTGAGTCTGCTTACCAGTCTACTGAATCAAGTAAAATCGCCGGTTCAGTCCCGTTGCAGGCTCCAGGTAGCGCCATTTGGGCCATCTTCGACGACGACGCCGGCCGCCTTCAGCGTGTCGCGGATGGCGTCGGAGGCAGCCCAGTCCTTGGTGGCCCGGGCCTGCGTGCGGGCAGCGAGCTGGGCTTCCACCAGGACGTCGAGGGCGGCCGATTCCCGGGCGTCCGACGCCGGGCCGGACGCCACCGCATTCAGGCCCAGGACCCGCAGCATGTCATGCACGCTGTGCAGCGCCTGCTGTGCGTCCTCCAGCTTCCCCTCCGTCAAGGCAGTGTTGCCGGCACGGACTGTTTCGTGGACCACTGCGAGGGCTTGCGGCACGTTGAGATCGTCATCCATGGCGCTCTCGAACGCCTCGGGAACCTTGCCATAGGTGGCGAAGGTGTAGTTCCCACCGGCGGCGAGGGCCCGAACGGCGCGGCTGATGAAGCCGTCAATGCGTTCGACGGCGGCGGCGGCCTCGTCGAGCGATGTGGGGCGGTAGTCCAGCACTGAGCGGTAGTGGGCCTGCCCGAGGTAGTAGCGGACCACCCGCGGCGACGCGATGTCCAGCATCTCCGAAGGGCTGATGGTGTTGCCGATGGACTTGGACATTTTCTCGCCCTGGTAGGTGACCATACCGTTGTGCATCCAGAAGTTGGCGAACCCGTGCCCTGCGGCCTGGGACTGCGCCATTTCGTTTTCGTGGTGCGGGAAGCGCAGGTCCAGTCCGCCGCCGTGGATATCAAATTCCGTGCCGAGGTACTTGGTGACCATGGCGGAGCATTCCAGGTGCCAGCCCGGGCGTCCGGCGCCCCAGGGCGAAGCCCAGCTCGCCGTCGTCGGCTCTCCTTCTTTGGAGCCCTTCCACAGCGCAAAGTCGCGGGGGTCCTTCTTGCCCCGGGGATCCGCGTCCGGGGCACCCTGCATGTCGTCAATGTTCTGGCGCGTCAGTGACCCGTACTTGTCCCAGGACCGCACGTCGAAGTAGACGTCGCCGGAATCGTCCAGCGCCGGGTAGGCGTGGCCGCGGTCGATCAGCTGCTGGATCAGCGCATGCATTTCGGGGATATGGCCGGTTGCCCGTGGCTCATAGGTGGGCCGGGAAACGCCGAGCGTGTCGTAGGCCTGCAGGAACGCCTGCTCGTAGCGGTAGGCCAGGGCCCACCATTCCTCCTCGCGGACGGTATCCGGCTCGGCTTCGAAGTCCGGACTGAACGATTCGGCAGACTTGGCGAGGATCTTGTCGTCGATGTCCGTGACGTTGCGGACCGCGGTGACCCGGAGCCCCCGGTACTCGAGCCAGCGGGTGAGCTGGTCAAAGGCGATCGCCGAGCGGATGTGACCTACGTGGGGCATGCCCTGCACAGTGGCTCCGCAGTAGTACAGGCTCGCTTTTCCCGGGACGAGGGGAACGAAGTCACGGACTTCGGCGGACGCGGTGTCATAGAAGCGGAGAGTCACCGCTCCAGATTAGCGGAAAAGGCCTGTGTGCAGGCCCCCGCGCGTTATCCGGCCTGAACAGCGCTGCGTTGAATCACCGGGGATAGACCAAAGCGGTGGCGACGGCGGAAATGCCCTCGCCCCTGCCGGTGAAACCGAGTCCGTCGCTGGTGGTGGCCGTGACACTGACCGGCGCCCCTGCCGCCTCGCTCAGCACGCGTTGGGACTCTTCCCGCCGCGGGCCGAATTTGGGCCGGGTAGCCACGAACTGCACTGCCACGTTGCCGATCTCAAAGCCGGCGGCACGGACAATCCTTGCAGCCTCGGTCAGGAGCGTGACGCCGGAGGCTCCGGCGAACTCCGGACGGTCGGTGCCGAAATGCGTGCCGAGGTCCCCGATGCCGGCTGCCGAGAACAGGGCGTCGGCGGCTGCGTGGGCCACCGGGTCCCCGTCCGAATGCCCGGCCAGTCCACGCTCGCCTTCCCAGAACAGCCCGCCCAGCCAGAGCGGACGGGGAAGGTCAGGGGACGCGTAGGCATGGACATCCAGGCCGATGCCCGTGCGCGGCAGGATCATCTTGGCTTCACTCATGCCTAACCCTCCACCCAGCGGATGCCCAGCGGGCCTTCCAGCAGCCCCTCGGCAATGATCAGGTCCAGTGGCGTGGTGATTTTTAATGACTGTGTGGAGCCATGGACGGCGTGAACTGGAACTCCCAGGAGTTCCACCAGCATGGCGTCGTCGGTGACCGCCGCAGCCTGTTTCTCGTCAAAGTCAGCGGCTGCCTGATGGGCCTGGATCAGTGTGGACAGCCGGAAACCTTGGGGCGTCTGGACCGAACGGAGTTCCTCCCGCGGCGCGGTCCCGGTCACGAGTTCCGGGGCGATGCTGCTGTCGTCACCGGTCGTGGGGGTAACCATCTTCACCGTATCCACCACCGGTACGACAGGAATCACCGCAACGGCGCCGGCAGCCAGGGAATCGACGACACGGTGGAAAACATACTCGGGCGTCAGCGCCCTAGCGGCGTCGTGGACCAGCACAGCTTCGGTGCCGTCCAGCAAGGCCGCCAACGCTGACCGGACGGAAGCGGCACGGGTGGCACCGCCGTCGACCGTTGTCAGCACGGGAAGCGGGTTCTCCTGGTTGGCATCGTGCCCCGCCCGGAGTTCCTCGGCGAAGGCCGCGCACAATTCCTGCAGGACCGTATCGCCGGGCGGCAGGGCCACACAGATCTGGCGTGCGACTCCGGCGGCAGCGACGCCCCGGAGGGCATGGGTGAGGATGGCGTCACTCCCCAGCGGCACCCGCGCCTTGGGCATACCGTAACCCAGCCGCTCGCCGGAACCTGCGGCCACAATGACGACGGCGGTGACGGGGCGGGGAAGTCCGTTGTTCATGCGGTCCAGCCTACGTGCCTGCCTGCCCGGCGTGCCGAGTCCCACCCGCGCGACGCGCCTGCCGCTGCGGACACTTGGCTGGAAACGTGGCCTCGAAAAGGGCAAAAAGAAACCCCGGAGGCACTTGCGTACCCCCGGGGCTCAATTCTTAGGAAGCCAGGACCTCGTCGAGAACGCTTGCAGCCTTCTCTTCATCAGTCTTTTCAGCCAGTGCAAGTTCTGAAATCAGAATCTGACGGGCTTTGGCCAGCATGCGCTTCTCACCTGCGGAAAGGCCCCGATCGTGATCACGGCGCCAGAGGTCGCGAACAACCTCTGCTACCTTGATGACGTCACCGGAAGCAAGCTTCTCCAGATTTGCCTTGTATCTGCGCGACCAGTTGGTGGGTTCTTCAGTGAACTCAGCCCGGAGAACATCAAATACGTGCTCCAGACCTTCCTTGCCCACTACGTCACGGACCCCAACAAGGTCAACGTTCTCTGCTGGAACTTCAATGGTCAGATCACCCTGAGCCACCTTGAGCTTGAGATACATTTTCTCTTCGCCCTTGACAGTGCGCATCTTGATTTCTTCAATTTTTGCAGCACCGTGGTGAGGGTAAACTACTGTCTCGCCGACCTCAAATACCATGTGGACATTCCCCTTTCCCGCAGACCAGTTTATCACGATTCAGGCATATGACTGGCCTCGAACCGGCCCCGGAACCCCGGAAATACGCGGAAAATGGGCAGAATAGACCCCCTTCGCCCCCTTGACGAATGCAGATAATAGTGCATGCGCGGCCTGCTGCCAAGGGCAATATGACCGTGCGGAATCCTCGTTTGGGCCGGTTTGCCGCTAGGCTATGGCTGAATAATGTTTCAAGACTCTCGAGGAGTACGTGACGTGCGTTTCACTGCGATGAACCGGGCCCAGGGCGGCAAACTGGCACTGGCGGCAGGATCCCTGGCCCTCGCCCTGGCGACGATGACCGGCTGTGGCTACATCAACCCCCAGCAGACTTCTCACCAGTACGCGGCGTCGGACGGTATCCGCGCCGACCTGGGTCCGCTGCAGCTGCGCAACATGCTGATTGTCTCCGCCGGCGCAGACAAGCCCGGCCGCCTGCTCGGCGCCGTTTACAACTCCTCTTCACAGGACGTCAAGCTCACCGTCAACGGGGCCGAGGGTTCACAGACGCAGGTGCCGGTGAAAGCCAACTCCTACACCCTGCTCAACGACTCCACAGATGAAGCCATCCTCAGCACGAGCGGCGGCATCGCCGGCTCCCTCGTCGATGTGAAGATCACCGAAGACGGCACCAACGTGAGCAAGACTGTCCGCGTGCCTGTCCTGGATGGTTCCCTCGCGGAGTACAAGGAGTACCTGCCGGCCGGCAGCGAACCGACCGGATCCGCCACACCCAGTCCGTCGCCGTCGGCCACCGGCACTGGTGCGGCCCACTAAGCAGCAGCAAAGCACAAAAGGAGGGGCTCCCCGCGGGGAGCCCCTCCTTTTTGTGCACTTGAACTCTGGTGCGCCTGATGCCCGGCGTGCCATACGGCGGAGAGGCCTACGGCTCGAACTTGTAGCCCAGGCCGCGGACGGTTACCAGGAAACGCGGTATGGACGGGTCGGGCTCGATCTTGCCGCGCAGCCGCTTGACGTGCACGTCAAGGGTTTTGGTGTCCCCCACGTAGTCCGAACCCCAGACCCGGTCGATCAGCTGGCCGCGGGTGAGTACGCGGCCGGAGTTGCGCAGCAGCATTTCCAGCAACTCGAACTCCTTCAGCGGCAAGAGGACCTGCTGGCCATCCACGCTGACCACATGCCGTTCGATGTCCATCCGGACAGGGCCGGCCTGGACTGTGGCCGAGATCAGTTCCTCAGGTTCACCTTGCCGGCGGAGTACGGCCCGGACGCGGGCCACCAGCTCTCGGGAGGAGTAGGGCTTGGTGACGTAGTCGTCAGCGCCAAGCTCCAGGCCAACCACCTTGTCAATCTCGGAGTCCTTGGCCGTCAGCATGATGACCGGAACGCTGGAGCGCTGCCGCAGCTGGCGGCAGACCTCAGTGCCCGACAGGCCGGGGAGCTGCAGGTCCAGCAGCACCAGATCCGCCCCGTTCCGGTCGAATTCGGTGATGGCGTCGAGGCCGTTGTCAACCACTTCAACCTCGAACCCCTCCTTGCCCAACAAATAGGACAACGGATCACTGAAAGATTCTTCGTCTTCGACAATCAAAATCCTGCTCAAGCGCTGGCTCCTTGCTCATGTACGCCGCGTTCTTTGCCACGCTCGGGTACGGCTCGTTTTTTGACACCTGCAGTATTCGGTTCGTCCTGGCTTTCCATCTCAGGCAGCCGCAGGGTGAAGGTGGAACCCTGGCCGGGCCGTGACCACAATGTCACTTCACCGCCGTGGTTGGAGGCAACGTGTTTGACGATGCTCAGGCCCAGGCCCGTTCCGCCCGTGTGGCGCGAACGCGCCGCGTCCACCCGGTAGAAGCGCTCAAACACCCGCTCCTGGTCCTCCGGGGTCAGGCCCTCGCCCTGGTCCGTGACCGACACGGCGATCAGCCCGTCCTTTGACCGGACGCCCACGCCCACCCTGGTGTTCTCCGGGGAATAGCGGATGGCGTTGTCGATCAGGTTACGCAGGGCGGTAACCAGCAGGTCCCGGTCACCAAAAACGGTGGCCTCAACCCGCTCCCCTACCACGATCCGGATGTTCTTGCTTTCGGCGGGGAGCTGGGAACGGTCCACGGCTTCAGTGATGACCGCGTTGATGTCCACGGCCTTGCCCTCTTGGGACACGCTGGCACCTTGGAGGCGAGACAGCTCGATGATGTCCTGGACCAGGGCGGCCAGCCGGCTTGACTCCTTGTGCATGCGCTTGGCGAACCGGCGAACTGCTTGTTCGTCGTCGGCCGAGGACTCCAGGGCCTCGGCCAGCAGGGAAATTGCGCCCACCGGGGTCTTCAGCTCGTGGGACACGTTGGCCACGAAGTCGTTGCGGATCTCTTCCGTGCGGGTAATTTCGGTGCGGTCGTCGGCCAGCAGCACGATATATTCCTCGCCGAGCATGGCCGCCCGTACCTGCACGATGATGGTGCCGTGGCCCAGCGGACCGCGCTGCAGCTCCAGCCGTTTTTCCAGGATCACACCGTCGCGCCGCACGCCTGCCGTCATGTCCAGCAATTCCTTGTGGACCACCGTGTGGCCGCGAACCAGTCCGTACGCATATGCTGCCGGGCTGGCGCGCACCACACCGTCCACGGCGTCGACCACCACAAAAGCCCGTCCGACGACGGCCAGCACTTCCGCGGCGCCGGCCGGCAAAGCGAGTTCGTCCACGTCGACATCGACAAGCTTGCGCTGCTTTTCGCTGATCCTGAAGGCGAGCACGCCAAAGGTGCCGAGCGACAGGCCGACCAGGCCGGCGATGACACCGATGAGCATAGGATCCACGACTCCAGCTTAGGCCGTGGTTCCTGTCGAAACGGTGCGTCATGGCCCATAACGGGGACGGTTCAGCTAACGTTCATCTACAACCGACTAATCGTTTACCGCACGCTGACAAAGTTATACGTTGGAGTGCCGAATGGCGACATGAGTTCCGTCTGCCACCCGAGGGGCGGAGTTCCAACGAAAGGACGCCCACGTGCGTAAGGTTTTTCAGGAAGAGCTGACCCAGGTGGGTGAGCAGCTGGTGGAGATTTCGCAGTTGGTCAGCGAGGCAATGGCGAAAGCCTCGACGTCCTTCAAGGTTGCCGACGTTGATCTGGCAGAGGACGTCATCGCCGCGGACGCCCGTATCGACTTTTTGCAGACCAGCCTGGATGAGCGCGCCATCGACATCCTCGCCCTGCAGGGGCCGGTAGCCAGCGATCTGCGGATGATCGTGGGCTCCCTGCGCATGAGCGCTTCCCTGGAGCGGATGGGGGACCTCGCCCGCCACATTGCCCAGCTGGCCCGGCTGCGTTTCCCGTCCACCGTGATCCCTGCATCCATGACGGAAACGTTCAACAGAATGGCCGAGCAGGACCAACTGATCGCGGACAAGCTTATTGTCCTGCTGGAATCCCGAGACCTCGAAGTGGCCCGCGACATCCACAAGGCCAACAACACCATCGACGATCTCCACCTGAGCGTGTTCAAGGCGATCGCCGCCCCGGACTGGGCCGAGTCCCCCGCCACCACCGTGGACGTGGCCCTGGCCAGCCGCTACTTCGAACGGTTCGCTGACCACGGCGTGTCGGTGGCCCGCAAGGTCACCTACCTCGTCACCGGCGAATGGCAGGGGCAGGGCTTCTAGCCGCTCCCTAAACCACATACGACGGCGGGCCGGTCACCTCAGGTGACCGGCCCGCCGTCGAACGTTAACTACTGCTTTATTTCTTGCCCTGGTTCGCCACTGCCAGGATGGCTTCCGCAGCGGCGTCCGGGTCCAGGTAGGTGCCGCCCGGCTTGATCGGCTGGAAGTCCTCGTCCAGGTCGTAGACCAGCGGGATGCCCGTAGGGATGTTCAGGCTGGCGATGGCGTCGTCGCTGATGCCGTCCAGGTGCTTGACCAGGGCGCGCAGCGAGTTGCCGTGGGCGGTGACCAGGACGGTCTTGCCGGTTTTGAGGTCTTCCTTGATGTCCGATTCCCAGTAAGGAAGCAGGCGGACCAGGACATCCTTGAGGCACTCGGTGCGGGGCAGTGCGTCGCCGAGGTCCGCGTAACGCGGGTCGCGGGCCTGGGAGAACTCGGAGTCGTCGGCCAGGGGCGGCGGCGGGGTGTCGTAGGACCGGCGCCATTCCATGAACTGTTCCTCGCCGTATTCGGCCAGGGTCTGCGCCTTGTCCTTGCCCTGCAGGGCGCCGTAGTGGCGTTCGTTCAGGCGCCAGTCCCGCTTGACGGGGATCCAGCCGCGGTCGGCCTTGTCCAGGGAAATGTTGGCCGTGTTGATGGCCCGCTTCAGGAGCGAGGTGTAGAGGATATCCGGGAGAAGATCGTTCTCAACCAGGAGCTCGCCGCCGCGTGCTGCTTCCTCGCGGCCCTGGTCGTTGAGGTCAACGTCCACCCAGCCGGTGAACAGGTTCTTGGCGTTCCATTCGCTGTGGCCGTGGCGCAGCAGAATCAGCTTGTAAGTCATGATTTTTATCCTAGCCGAGGCACGGCGCCGCCCGCCTTGCGTTACAAGGGCCCTGCGTTACAAGGATAGGGTTGGGCCGTGGTGCAAAAAGCTGAACGCGTGAGCGCTCCCCATGGCCGGAGCGGCAGGCCGGTCGGAAACATCACGCGGGGCACCACCAATCCCAACCGGATGCGGCGGGTGGACCGCTGGCTCACCGGTCCCCAGGCCTGGCGCCTGCGCGCGGCCGTTGACCCCCTCGTGGTTGACCTGGGCTACGGCGCAACGCCGGCCACCGCCGTCGAACTCTTTGATCGTCTCCGCGCAGTCCGGCCGGACGTCCGCGTGTGCGGAATCGAAATCGAGCCGGATCGCGTCCGGATCGCCAAGGCGCTAGAGAGGCCGGGGCTGAGCTTTCAGGTGGGCGGTTTCGAATTGCCGCTGCCCGGGCGCCCCGTGCTGGTCCGCGCCTTCAACGTCCTGCGGCAGTACGAAGAGGCCGATGTGGCGGGGATCTGGCGGCTGGTCCAGGGCCGGCTCGCCCCCGGCGGGCTCTTTATCGACGGTACCTGCGATGAGATCGGGCGGCGGGTGACGTGGGTTGCCCTCGACGCCGGGCGGCCGTTGTCACTGAGCATGTCCGTGCGGTTCGGCAGCTTTGACCTGCCATCGGAAATTGCCGAGCGGCTGCCGAAGTCGCTGATCCACCGCAACGTTCCGGGAGAGCCTGTCCACCGGCTGATGCAGGCCATGGACCGGGCCTGGCTGGAGTCGGCGCCGCTGGCGTCATTCGGCAACAGGCAGC
This sequence comes from Pseudarthrobacter arbutini, assembly GCF_054510915.1. NCBI lineage: Bacteria > Bacillati > Actinomycetota > Actinomycetes > Micrococcales > Micrococcaceae > Pseudarthrobacter > Pseudarthrobacter arbutini. The sequence continues at coordinate 23,830 of NZ_JBTNDQ010000022.1, forward strand.
GCTGGCACGCCATGTGCAGGGCACTGTCCGACGGCGGGTGGCCGGTTCAGGACGGCCCGGCGCGGTGGCGCCTGGGCGAACTAACTGTGGCCTGGGAAGCTGTGGCGCCGTCGGTCTAGTGTGGGCCCACGCCGTCAGGGTTCCCTGAGCGAGCTTGCGAGCTGAGGGTGCCGGTGGGGATTACCAGCCGCCGTAGGGCCCCGTATTACGGCTACCGCCGCGGCCCGCGTCCTTGACCGCTGGCCGGACGTCTGCGAGGTAAATGGACGCTGCCACCACGGCGGCGAGCCCAAAGAGGCCAAGCGTGCCGAAGATTCCGCCGCTGCTGAAGAGCGAGATGGCGCCGATCAGGGTGGCACCGCCGGTCAGTGCCAGCCAGAAGGTCTTGGTTCGTTTTCCGGTCGCTTCAAAGGCGGCGGACTTGTGCCTGACGCAGTCCAGCAGAGCCCACACTTCAAGTCCGAATGCCACCAAGGCAAGGATAAAAAACACTGCCAGCTCTACAGGCCGAATTATCAGTTCACCGTCCACCGTCCAAGCCTAGCCGCCCAGCGAGTCGAGTGCCTGCTTCAAATCGGCCCAGAGGTCCTCAATATTTTCAATGCCGACGCTCAGCCGCACCAGGTTGTCCGGGACACTCAGCGGCTCAGCGGCGTGCCGGCGGCGCCGTTCGATCAGCGATTCCACCCCGCCCAGGGAGGTGGCTGGCAGCCACAGCTGCAGCGCGCGGACCAGTTTGTCCGCGGCGTCTGCTCCGCTCAGGCCGGCAACCGGCGCGATCTGCACGCACACAATCGAACCGAAGCCCGACATCTGGGTCTTGGCCCGTTCGTGGCCGGGATCCGCGGGGAGGCCGGGGAACCGGATGCTATCGATCAGGGGGTGCTTGCTCAGGCGTTCCGCCAGGACCGCGGCAGAAGCCTGAGACCGTTCCACACGCAGCGCAAGGGTCCGGAGCCCGCGCAGCGCCAGCCATGCCTCGAACGGCCCGGCAATACCGCCATGAATGATGCGGTGGTGCAGCAGCGCTGCCCGGATGTCCGGGTTGGACGTCACCAAGGCGCCGAGGACGACGTCGGAATGTCCGGCCAGGTATTTGGTCACCGAGTGAAGAACGACGTCGGAACCCAAGCTCAGTGGCTGCTGGACCAACGGCGTGGAGAACGTATTGTCCGTCACCACAATGGCGCCCACCCGGTGGGCCGCGGCAGTGAGTTCGCGGATATCGGCGATGCCCAGCATCGGGTTGGTGGGGCTCTCAAGCCACAGCATCCTGGCCGCTTTCGCGTCCGGTCCCTGCGGCGCGAGCTGTGCTTTGACTGCGTCAGTGTCCGTGATGTCCACAGTCCGCAGTTCCAGGAAGCCCTTCTGCGCCAACTCCGTGGCCATCACGAGCGAACCCGCATAACTGTGCGACGGCATCACCAGGACGCCGCCGGCGGGCAGCAGGGACAGTGCCGAACTGACGGCCGCGAGTCCGGACGCGTAGAGCAGGCCGGGCAGTTCAGATCCTTCAAGCTGGCCCAGGGCCTCCTCAAAGGGATCCCAAGTGGGGTTGGAATAGCGTCCGTAGCCCCGGTCCCCGTCGCCCAGCGCTCCCGTGCCGAAGTACGTCGAGGACAGCACGATGGGCGGGTTGACGGGCTCGTCCCGCTCACGCGCCGGCCGGCCGGCGGCAACCACTACGGTTTCGGCCGACAGGGACGCTGCATACTGTTCCGAGAGACTCATGGAGAAAGCGTACTTGGACGTGCGGCGGCTCCCGAAGTCGGTAGTCTAGACCAGTGACCACCAACAGCCCTGGACTTTTCATCGCCTTCGAGGGCGGCGACGGCGCCGGCAAGTCCACCCAGGCGGCCCATCTTGCCGAGGCTCTGGAAACACGTGGCCTGACGGTCCTGCGGACCCGCGAACCCGGCGGGACGCCCATTGGCGAAAAACTGCGTTCCCTGGTCCTGGACCACGGCCATGGCCACATCGACGCCCACACCGAGGCACTCATCTTTGCTGCCTCCCGCGCGGCCCATGCCAGCCAGGTGATCCGCCCGGCACTGGAACGCGGCGAGGTTGTCCTGACGGACCGCTACATTGATTCGTCCGTGGCGTACCAGGGGGCCGGCCGCGATCTGGGCGCCGACGCCGTGCGTACCCTCAACGAATGGGCGACGTCCGGGCTGCAGCCCGACCTCACGGTGTTGCTGGACGTGGACCCCGCTGACGGCCGCCGCCGCCGCACAGCCGGCGACGCCGCCGAAGACCGCCTTGAGTCAGAGGCCGATGAGTTCCATTCAACAATCCGCGGGGCGTTCCTCGAACTGGCCTCCAGCCGGCCGGATACGTATCTGGTCCTGCCGGCGGATCTGCCCGTCAACGAACTGGCCGCGCGGATCCTCACCCGCGTTGATGCCTTGCTCGCGTCTGCAGGCCGGGGCGCCGCATGACTGTCTGGGACGACCTTCAGGGCCAGCCCGCCGTCGTCGAACAGCTCCGCCTTGCCTCGCGGGGAGAAGGACTGACCCATGCCTGGCTGTTCACGGGCCCGCCCGGATCCGGGCGTTCCAACGCCGCGAAGGCCTTCGCGGCCGCCCTCAACTGCGATCAGGACGACGTGGCCAGGCGCGGCTGCGGGGAGTGTCCCGCCTGCCTGACCATCCTCGGCGAGACCCATTCGGACGTGACGTACGTCAGGACCGAGAAGGTCACCATCACCATCGATGAAGCCCGCGACCTGGTATCCAAGGCCGGCAACCGGCCGTCGTCCGGGCGCTGGCGGATCATTGTGGTGGAAGACGCCGACCGCATGGCCGAGCGGACCACCAATGTGCTGCTGAAGGCCATCGAGGAACCCACGCCGCGGACCATCTGGATGCTGTGCGCACCGTCGCCCGCTGACGTCCTGGTGACCATCCGTTCGCGCTGCAGGGCCGTGGCCCTGCGGCTGCCGCCGGCCGCCGACGTCGCCGCTTTGCTCGTTAAGCGCGACGGCGTGGACCCGGCACTCGCCGAACGCGCTGCCCGCGCGGCGCAAAGCCATGTGGGCATCGCCCGCCGGCTGGCGCGGGACCCCGAGGCGAGGGAACGCCGGCTGGAAACGGTGAGGTTCCCCCTGGGTCTGCGCGGCGTGACCGCAGCGGTGATGATGGCGGACAAGCTGGTGAAGATCGCCACCGCCGAAGCCAACAGTTCCAATGAAGAGCGCGACGCCGCCGAGAAGGCTGCGCTGCTGGCCACCCTGGGTGCCCCGGAGTCAGGGACGCTCCCGCCGACCATGCGCAGCCAGGTCAGGCAGCTTGAAGACGACCAGAAACGACGGGCCAAGCGATCCATCACGGACTCGCTGGACCGGACGCTGACGGACCTCCTGTCGTTCTACCGGGATGTGCTGATCATCCAGCTCGGGAACGCCGTGGAGCTGGTAAACGTTGAGCTCAGGGGTGAGCTGGAGGAATTCGCCGCCCGGTCTGCCCCGGAAACCACCCTCGCCCGCATGGACGCCATCAACAAAGCCCGCCAACGCATCACCACCACTAACGTTGCACCGCTGTTGACCATTGAGTCCATGGCAGCCAGCCTGATCTAGCAACTATTAGGAGACCGCTCGATGACTGCACGCCCCCTGCCCGCACGCTCCCGATCCCTGGTGATTGGGCTGCGGGCTGCCGGCGCCCTGATCCTGGCCCTGACGCTGGCCTCGTGCGGCCTCTTTGGCGGGGACACCCCGGACGCGGCCCCCGCTACGGCGAAGGCAGACCCTGCTATCGTGGCGTCCGCGCCCGCCGGCTTGGACACCTTCTACGCCCAGGAGGTTGTGTGGGAGCCCTGCGAAAACGGCTTCCAGTGCGCCAAGGTCACCGTGCCGATGGACTACGCGAAGCCGGACGGCGACACGATCCAGATAGCCGCGCTGAAGGCTCCCAGCACCGGCACGAAGACCGGCAGCCTGCTGGTCAACCCGGGCGGTCCGGGCGGGTCCGGCTACGACTTCGTCAAGGATGCCGCCGGCACGCACTTCTCGCAGTCTGTCCGGGCCAACTATGACCTGGTGGGCTTTGATCCGAGGGGCGTCAAACGTTCCGCCCCTGTTACGTGCCTGACGGATGCCGAACGGGACGCGTCCCGGGCAAAGGTCTACGCCCTCGATACCGATGCAGGGCTTGCCGCCGCGTTGACCGATAACAAGGCAATCGCCGCGCAGTGCGCCGCGAAGACGGGTCCGGTACTGGGCCACGTCGACACGGTCAGCGCGGCCAAGGACCTGGACATCCTGCGGGCCGTGGTCAATGACTCGAAGCTCAATTACCTGGGGTACTCCTACGGCACGTTCCTTGGTTCCACCTACGCCTCGCTCTTCCCGGACAACGTGGGCCGTATGGTCCTGGATGGCGCCCTGGATCCGTCCATCAGCAACGAGGAGCTGACCAGCGGCCAGGCCGTGGCGTTCGAAAAAGCCATCAGGGCCTACGTGGCCAGTTGCCAGCAGGAATCCTCGTGCCCGCTCAGCGGGAACGTGGACAGCGGAGTCCAGCAGATCCGCGACCTCATCACCGCCGTCCAGAACACACCTTGGCAGGCCAAGGACGGCCGCCTGGTGAACGCCACGATGTTCGTCAGCGGCCTCATCACTCCGCTGTATAACGACCAGAGCTGGCCCGCCCTGACCCAGGCCCTCGAAGCTGCACTGAACGGTGACGCCAGCCTGATGCTCCGTCTGGCGGACCTCGGCGCTGACCGCGGCGCCGACGGGAAGTACACGTCCAACTCCACCTTCGCCTTCGGCGCCATCAACTGCCTGGACTACCCCATGGTGTCCGACACTGCCGCCATGCGCGCGGAACAGCAACAGCTTATGCAGGCCTCCCCCACCCTGGGCTACTTCTTCGCCTACGGCGGCACCAACTGTGTGGACTGGCCGTACGAGACCCTGCGGACCCCCGCCCCGGTGGAATACACCGGCGACGCTCCCATCGTGGTCGTCGGAACCACCGGCGACCCTGCCACCCCCGTGGAATGGGCCGCATCCCTGCGCAAACAGCTGGGCAACGCCTCCCTGCTGACCTGGCAGGGAGAGGGCCACACCGCCTACGGCCGGGCCAACAGCTGCCTCGAAGACGCCGTGGACAAGTACCTTGTGGACGGAACGGTTCCCGCCGACAACACCGTCTGCTGAGGACTTCTGCTGAGGTGTTTGGGGCGCCCATTTTGACCCGGGCGCAGGGACTCTATTACAGTTGACTCTTGCATGAACCGCCCGGTTACGCCGGGCGAATTGTGCGGTGCTTCCTTAGCTCAGTCGGTAGAGCGTTTCACTCGTAATGAAAAGGTCATCAGTTCGATTCTGATAGGAAGCTCGGGACAAACCCCGTATTGTCGTTGATTTCGACGATGATACGGGGTTTTTCGCTGGTTAAGCCCTCCGGCAGCCCGCCGCATTGAGCTGGGCCGCCGACGGCAGTTTCCCTGTGGTCCACCGAAATTCATCCCTCCGTCATCTTCCACTGCTAGTGTCCGGCCATGGATGAACTATTGCTGGTACCGGGTTCTGCCGCTGCACGTGATCTGTTGAACCGGTCGGGGTACGACGTCGCCTTCCTGGGTGTACAGGTTCCTCTGCCGATTCTGGCCGACACGAAAACGATCCTGCTGCCCTACACCCATTTCTCGGTGCTCATGCGGCTGGACAAGCGCCTGGCCGCCGTCACGGCCCTCGGCATCGACGGGGAGAAGCTGATGGAACTGGACCGATCCGGGATCCAATGGCAGCTGGATCCAAGGTTGGCCGAGGACCAGCAGACCGGTGAGCAGCTCTACGCCCGGAACGACCTTGATAGAGGACACCTGGTCCGGCGCGCCTCAGCCGTCTGGGGTCATACGCGACAGGAGGCCGCCCAAGCGAATGAGGACACGTTCCACTACACAAACGCCGTGCCCCAGGCTGCGAAGTTCAACCAGAGCCTGGACCTGTGGCTGGGGTTGGAGTCCTACCTGCTGGAGCATGCCGCCGACCACGGCCGGCGGCTGATCGTGTTCACCGGACCCATTTTCGGGGACAATGACCCGGTGTACCGCGGCGTGGAGATTCCGCTGCTGTTCTTCAAGGTCGCCGCATTCCTCCAAGACGGGGAGCTTGCGGCCACCGGCTACATCGTGGACCAGACACCACAACTGGCCGACCTGCCCGACGTGCCCCGCCCGGGCGCCGTGGACGAGGCCCCGCCCCTGGGCCCGTTCCGGACCTTCCAGGTCCCCGTCCGCGATATCGCCGCCGTCACCGGCCTGGATCTGGACCAGCTCGTGGCCGTTGACCGGATGCCCATCGCCGCAGAACTACCCACCGCCCGGGTGAAGTCGACGTGGCGGACGCTCGTGTCTCCGGAGGACCTGGACCTGGACTTCGATCTGAACGGAGACTAGAGCCCCGGCCTGACGGTGAGTTCGACCGGCGAAGCTTCCACGGGACCGCCGCACTGGGCCGAGCCGCCCACCCGCTTCCAGTCCAGGTCGGCTTCCTTCTCGGCGAGGACCTCGCCCGTGGCAGACAGCGCTTTAGCGGTCACGTGGTCAGGAGAGCTCATGCTGACGGTGAACCGCCAGGTATCGGCGTCGATCCTTTCAGCGTAGAACAGGGCCATGGTCGGCTGGGCTTCCGGAGTGGGCGAGGCCCTGGCATCCAGCGGTGTTGTCATGACAATGCGCGGTGCTGTTGTCCCAGGCTCCGGTCGCAACTCCGAACAAGCGCCATCGGCGCACAGCTGGACGGTATCCACACGCGAGACGTCACCCGCCAGTTCAACCGTGATGGAGTTGACCCACCCGATGGCCGGACAGACTTTCGAGCAGCCGGCCACCGGGATGCAGACTGCCAACATCAGAACGGCCGACCGGACAAGGAGCCCCCACACTCTTCTCATGCGGCCAGTCTAGGCGGCACACATACCCTTCGGCTCCGGAGCCCGCCCCCTATGATGGCGAGCATGGATGACAAGGCGCTGACGGCTATCGCGTTCGAACTGTATGCCCTGCCTTTCGAGGAATTTGTGGCTGCCCGGACCGCCGCAGCCAAGGCAGCCGCCGGTTCCGGGAAGGATCTCCCGGCTGCCGTCAAGGCGTTGCCAAAACCGTCAGCGGCGGCCTGGGCCGTCAACATGCTGGCCATCCATGAGCCAGGAGTGCTCGCGCAGCTTTCCGAGCTCGGCCAACGGATGCGGTCGGCCCAGGCATCCCTCGACGCCGCCGCCCTCCGGGAACTGGCGCGGGAGCGCCGCACCCTGCTGGGGACCGCCGTCGACACCGCCCGCGCCGTTGCAGAACGCCAGGGGCGCAGCATCAGCGCCACCATCGCCGCCGACGTCGAGCGGACCCTGCAGGCGATGACCGCCGACGAAGGTGCCACAGCCGCCGTCCAAAGCGGACTGCTGGTCCAGGCGCTGTCCGCCGACGGCGTGGACACGGTTGATCTCGATGGGGCCGTAGCGGTGCCCGGGGCCTTGCCGGCGCCGCGCGCCACGCCGCTGTCCACCACCACGCAGCGCACTACCAAACAGCCACCGGCGGCTACCGCACCGGAAGAAGAACGGACGACGGCGGAGCACGGCACCCGCAAACATGCGGACCAGCCGCGCCTCAAGGCTGTCCGGGAGACTCCGCGGCCGGCGTCCCCCTCGGCCCTGGAGAAAGCCAGCGCTGCCTTGGGCGAGGCCAAGGCAGCAGAGGAGGAGTCCGCCCGGCTGGCCGCGGACCGGCAAAGGCAGCTGGCAGACACGGAGGCCGAAGTCGCGGACCTGACCCGCGAAACACGCCAGCTCCGCGACCGGATCAAAGCCGCGGAGGAGCAGCTGGACAGCGCCAGGAAAATCCTGGGCACGGCTGCCGCCGAAGCCAAGCAGGCGGCCCGGGCAGCAGATAAGGCCAAGCGTTCGGCCATGCTCGCGCAGGAGCGCGTGCTACGCCTGGGCAACACGCGGGACTGATGAACGGTTAATGTCAGACCCCGGTTGCAGACTGGATTTATGGAAAACCAACTTGCACAGGAATTTCACGTCACGTACTTCGACGCCGATTGCGGCCGGATCCGCAGTGAAATCTTCGACTCACTGAGGGAAGCCGAGCGTTTCGCCAGCCGGAACTGCGGCACCGAGGAATCGTGGGCCGTTATTGACGCTGTTGCCGTGGGGCAGGCCAGGATCGCCGCCTGAGGCTCAGCCGGAAATACCGCTCAGCCGGAACGGCTTTCGGGCTGGCCACCGGCGGCGGCATCCTCGGCGAGCCGGCGTTCGGCGTCGGCCACCTGCTCAAAGACTGATTCCGCGCGGCGGCGTACCGAGGCCGCGCCCACCGGGACGGGACCGACGGCGAGCCGCAGCATTGCGGCAGCCTCGGCAGTGGTGGCCAGTGAATTGCCTGCCTTCGACAGCGACCGGTGCACACCGGCCAAGTCTCCAGGAATGTCCAGCCCCTCGCTGGGCGAACGTCGCTGGGCCTCGACGCAAACAACACGGACACGTTCCAGGAGCCCCGCCAGCTCGTTCGCGACTTCCACGAGTTCCGCATAAAGCTGCTCGTCCTCGACGCCTTCGAGGACCTGGTGATATCGGTCCAGGCCACGGTGGAAACGATCGTGGGCGCGGCGCCAAAGGCCCTTGCCCAGCTCAGCATCGTCCTTGCGCCCTTGGCGGGCGGCAGTAAAGAATCCCACGCAGGAACCTAGAGGTACTGGCCGGGACCGTGGTCCGGGTCCTCCGGCCGGCCTGACGGCACCGGACCGGAATGCTGGCCGGCAGCGGCCCTCTGCGGCTCGCCGTTCTCCCCAATAACCACACCAGGGGCGATCATGGTGCCCGGCGGAAGCTGCTTCATGTGCAGCTGCGCGGCGGTCTGCTCCCGTGCGGCGTGCTGGGCTGCGATGGCCGTCTGGATGCCGTGGAAGAGGCCTTCCAGCCACCCCACCAGCTGCGCCTGGGCGATCCGAAGCTCGGCGTCGGACGGTGTGGTGTTCTCCGGGAAGGGCAGGCTGATCCGTTCCAGTTCTTCAACGAGCTCCGGTGCCAGCCCGTCCTCCAGCTCCTTGATGGAACGTTCGTGGATCTCGGCCAGGCGTTCGCGCGCGGCGTCGTCCAGTGGAGCCGACTTAACCTCCGCCAGGAGCTGCCGGATCATGGTGCCGATCCGCATGACTTTCGCAGGCTCGTCCACAAGGTCCTGCAGGTTGCTGCCCTTGGCCTTGCCCCCGAGTGACGTGCTCGACGCCGCCGGGCCGGTAGTCACCGGGCCTGCAGCGCCGGGGCCGGCGCCGGCTCCAGCCGGGATGGGCACAGCCGGCATGGCCGGTTCGCCGTTGTCGAGGGTCCTGCCCTCAACGGGGACATCATCAGGCTGAGTGTCTGTGGGATCGCTCATGCGTTCATACTCTCACGAGCCGAGGACGGGCAGTCCAGTTGATGAAGCAGCCTAGTTGATGAAGCAGCACAGTAGATGAGGCCGGCCAGCCGATGAAGGCTGGCCGGCCGTCAGCGTCAGCAGCACCGGCCCTGCGGGTTGGAGTCCTGGCGGTCCGTCCGGTCCCGCCAGAACTCGCGTTCCGTCAGCGGTGGCTCCCCATGTCCGGCCGCGCGGTGGTGGTCCAGGTACTTGGCGTACGCATCAGCACCGAGCACGCCGCCGAGGTACCGGGCGAAACCCCGGAACCCTGTTGCCACCACGGCCAGACCGGGGCTCATTTGTGGTGACCTGCCCTTTCGAAGCGCAAATCGGCCGGCAGCTTGTTCCACTCGGCCTCCAGCTCACGTTCCGCGGGTGTGGGGATCAGCCCGGCGGGCGCGAAGACCTTCGAGGGCCGGGCCTCGTCCTCGTTGTCAACGTTCGGCAACCCAGCGGAATGGTTGCGGAAGGCCTTGATGGTGGCCACCAGTGCCATGGCGATGACGATAATACTGAGCACCACAAAGATGACGGACAGCCAGCCCTGGATCGCGGTGTTGCGCACCACGGCTTCCATGGCGGCGACGCTCTTGGCTGTGCCGAACTCGGTCTTGCCGTCCGCGAGTGCCTTGCTGAAGGCTGCATTGTTGGCGAAGTAGCCGACGGCGGGCGTTGAGGAGAAGATCTTCTGGTAACTCGCGGTGATGGTCACCACCGCCGCGAACGCCAGCGGTACGGCCACGATCCAGAGGTATTTGAAGCTCCCCCGCTTGGCGACGATGGCCAGGCACACGGACAGCGCGATCGCGGCCAGCAGCTGGTTGGCGATGCCGAACAGCGGGAACAGCGTGTTGATGCCACCCAGCGGATCGGTCACGCCCATGAGCAGCACGGCACCCCACGCGGCCACCATAACGGCGGTGCACAGCCAGGCTCCCGGACGCCACGAGTGCTCCTTGAACTTCGGGATGAAGTTGCCGATGGAGTCCTGCAGCATAAAGCGCGCAACGCGTGTACCGGCGTCCACTGCGGTGAGGATAAACAGCGCCTCGAACATGATGGCGAAGTGGTACCAGAACGCCATCAGGGCCGTGCCGCCGATGAACTGCTGCATGATGTGGGCGAGTCCCACGGCAAGTGTGGGCGCGCCGCCGGTCCGGGACACAATGCTTTGCTCCCCGACGTTGGCTGCCGTCTCCGCGAGCATGGCCGGGTTGACGTTGACTCCGGCGAGGCCAAGGCTGTTGACCCAGGCGGCCGCGGTTTCCACGGTGCCGCCGGTCAGGGCGGCCGGCGCGTTCATGGCGAAGTACAGCCCGCGGTCAATGGAGATGGCCGCGACCAGCGCCATGATGGCCACAAACGACTCCATCAGCATGCCGCCGTAGCCGATGAAGCGGGTCTGGCGTTCCTTCTCGATCAGTTTCGGGGTAGTGCCCGAGGAGATCAGGGCATGGAAGCCGGATAGCGCCCCGCAGGCAATGGTGACAAACAGGAACGGGAACAGGGCACCGGGGAAGACCGGCCCGTTGTCCCTGCTGGCGAACTCGCTGAAGGCCGGGACAGTGATCTCCGGGCGGACCACGATGATGGCCAGTGCCAGCATCACGATCACGCCGATCTTCATAAACGTGGAGAGGTAATCGCGGGGGGCCAGGAGCAGCCAGACCGGAAGGATGGCGGCAATGAAGCCATAGACAATAAGGCCCCAGGCAATGGTCACCTTGTCCAGGGTGAAGAACGCGGAGCCCCATTCGGTCTCCGCCACCAGGCCGCCGCCGATGATCGCGGCCATCAGGAGCACAAAGCCGATCAGGGAGACTTCCATGATCTTGCCCGGCCGGATGTAGCGCAGGTAGACGCCCATAAACAGCGCAATCGGGATGGTCATACCCACCGAGAACACGCCCCACGGGCTTTCGCCCAGGGCGTTGACGACGACGAGCGCGAGGATCGCCACGATGATCACCATGATGAGCAGCGTGGCGATCAGTGCTGCCGTGCCGCCGATGACGCCCAGTTCTTCGCGGGCCATCTGGCCGAGGGAACGGCCGCCGCGGCGCATGGAGAAGAACATCACCAGGTAGTCCTGGACGGCACCTGCAAGCACAACGCCGATGATGATCCAGATGGTGCCGGGGAGGTAGCCCATCTGGGCCGCGATGATGGGTCCGACCAGCGGGCCGGCACCCGCGATGGCGGCGAAGTGGTGGCCGAACAGCACGTTGCGGTCCGTGCGGACATAGTCCTTGCCGTCAGCCTTGTATTCCGCCGGCGTGGCGCGGCGGTCATCCGGCTTGGTGATGAGGCGTTCGATCACCTTGGAGTAGAAGCGGTAACCGATCAGGTAAGTACAGACCGAGGCAAAAACGAACCAGATCGCATTGACGGTTTCGCCCCGGACGATGGCCAGCATGAACCAGGCGACGCCGCCGAGCAGTGCGATGGCTGCCCACAGGGCGATCTTGGCCGGGGTCCATTTCTTATCCTCAGCCTCGCGGACGGCCTCATCCACTGCCGTTGGCGGAAGCTTCGGATCGGCGGTCAATGGGCCGCTTCCTTTCGCTGCACGTACCGGTTCGTCAGGCCTGCTGGCCATGTCTCCTCCTTGAGAATTGGTGCTTCAGTGAGTTGCTCAAAGGCACCCTACCAACGCCGCACCAACGAGGAGGCGGCATTCTGCCCGCGCCGTGTGTCATTGCGGTGAACGGCGGGCGGGAGGCGCCGAGCGCACAAAAGCCCCCGTTCAGGGTTTCCTGGACGGAGGCCTTCGTGACTAATCCCGGGCGGGAGCCGTGGCTACGCGTGTGCGTAAGTGAGGCAGTCCGCGTTGTCAGCGCCGGGGCCCACATGGACTTCGGAGGCGTTGCACATCAGGTGGTCGTTGTGGACGCACTCGGAGCGCTGGCAGGCTCCGACATCCGCCAGGACCTTGGGCAGCCCGCCGTGTGTGCCGGTGTCGATGAACGTGGCGCAGCTGGCGTGGTCTTTGCTTCCGCCAACCGTGATGGCGTGGGCCGTACAGCCTTCGTGGTCATTAAACGAGCAACGGGTAACACTGCAATCGGCAACATGTGTTGTCATAAGAGGTTCCTCCGTACTTCGGCCGTCCGGGACGGACAGCGTCCTGGGTCCCACCGTAGGCCTGTTGGGCCCGATCAAAAAGACCCAACTTTGTGACCTAATTCCGGTGCTCCCCCGCTCAGCTGCCTCGGCAGACCGCTCAGGTCCCCACCTCCCGGCGGGACACCGGAAGCCTCGCCCGGGTAAACAGCCACGCCAGGGCCGCACCGGTGAGCGGCACCGCTATCAGCAGCGCCACGAGCTGGAGCCAAGGAACGACGGCGGTCCGCGCCATCCCGGTTGCGGTCACCAGCAGCACGGCCGGCACTATCCCGGCAACACTTCCCAACACAGTTCCGAGCCCCGCCGTCATCAGCGCCTGCGAACCCGCGAGCGCCTTCCGCAAGCGCGGGGCCGCACCCACGCCGGCAAGCGTCACGTGGTCTTTCCGCGAGTCCGCCATGGACAGGCCCGTGGTGATGCCTGCCGCGCTGAGCGTGATGAGCGCACCCAGGCCCACGATGGACCAGAGGATCAGCGAGTCGTCCTGCGCCGGTCCGCGCTCCACGTACGGGGTCCCGTAGCGGTCCTTGTAGATGCTGGCGAGCGCTTCGGAAATTTTGTCCGCCTGGGCGGCATCAGGGTAGGCGCTGAACTGGACCAGCAGGGCGCTGTCATCCACTCGCATGCCGGCCGCCGCGGCAGCTTCCGGGGATACCACCCCGTAGTACGGCACATTGACGGCCGGCTCCAGCACGGCCGCAGCCACGTCCGTCCGCGCCGTCTCCTCGTAGCCCTGGAAGGCACCTGTGGCGGGGTCGGCGCGCGCGGGCTTGCGCACGTCCCGCGCCACCAGCGATGCCTGCCCGTCACGGACGAACACAGGGTTTGTGACTACCATTCCGCCGGCGGCCAGCACATCGCGGGCTTCCCCCGTCGGGGCAGTTCCGAACAGCCTCTCGATATCATCGGCAGTCCCGACCACTATCGAGTCGGCCCTTCCCTGGGACTCATAGGGACGCATTGGCCCCTGGCAGCGCCAGTCCTCCGGGTCGAGGACTCGCCCGCCCGCTGTTACGGGACACGCGTTGCCTTCCGGTGTGGCCAACGAATACTGCAGGCAGCTCGACGTCGGTGTCTGGGCGGGTGAGGCGTCAACCAGGTCCGGCTGCATTTCGCAGTTCCGGATGGCGGCTGTGCGTAGGACACCGGTCCATTCAACGGTGTCCACTGCCCCGTCCAGGGCGGACACCACTGCTGCGGGGTCAATCCGTAACGGGTCCGGCATAGTGCCGTCAGCCAGCAGGGGCTGCCATACGGACAACGGCAGGACCGCCTGGTTCTGCAACGCGGACCAGTTGTGGTTTTGCTGCTCGTTCGCCTGCTGGCTGGCGGCCAGCACCATGCCGGCACTGGCCAGGGTTGCAGCGGCAAGGACGGCAGCAACCGCCGGAACCGTCCGGCTGCGGTTCCGGGAAGAGTCCCGGGCGGCCATGCGCGCAGCCAGGGGAAGGCCTCCGGCACGCTTGGCAAGAAGTGCCACCATCTTGCCGGTCAGCAGGACCAGCGACGTAACGCCCAGTACCGCGCCGCCCAGCAGGAACCAGACAATCACCGGCGTCCTTGAGCTGAACACATCAGGGTCTTCGCTGCTGACGGCGAGCCACGTGCCGGCCGCGAGTGACGCGGCAGCCACGCCCAGCAGGACAGCACCCACCACCGCGGACTTCTTGCCCGCCGGCGCCGGGGCCCGCCCCGATTTGAGCGCGCCCAGAACAGCCTGGCGCGCCACCTGCCGCGCCGGGGCCAAGGCAGCCAGCAAGCACGCCACGTAGCCCATGACCATCACCAGGACCGTCAACAAGGCGTCCGGATGGAAGCCCGGGAAACGGACCGATCCGTTCAGGCGTGCCACCATCACCACCCCGGCGGCCGCAGCCAGTCCCACCGCGGCGCCGGCCGCCACGCCGAGGCCGCCGAGCCACAGGCCAGCCGCCATCACCACCGAACGGATAGTAGGAATTTCGGCCCCGGTCGCGGCGAGCAGGGCCAGCTCCCGGACCTGCCCCTTGGCGCCCACGGCAAAAGCGGCTCCCGCCAGCAGGCCCACCTCCAGCAATGCGAGGGCGCCCAGCAGCGCCCCGGCCGCGTAGGTGGTGAGCGGCAGCGACGCGCTGGACGAGGTCCCTGCGCCCTCCGGCCCGCGCTCCTGGGACGGCGGATTCAGCACCACGGACCTGGACAGCACCGTGACACCCACGGCGTTGGCCGCCAGGACCTGGCTCCAGGTCACTGGCTCGGAACCCACCAGGTAATACATGGTGGACTTGATGGCCGACGCGGCTGGCACCGGACCGGCGGAGGCTGGCGCCGGGGCGCCAACACTGCCCTGGCCGGGTTTGAGGTAGACGATGGAGTTGCTGTCCGAATAGCCCGCATCGCGGAGGGTTCCGACCGCGACAAACGTCCCCGCCGACGTCGCCAGTTCCTCCCCCAGTTCCAGCCCGAATCGCTCCAGCAGCCCCCGCGATACGAGCATCTCGGCATCGGTCCCGGGGGCCCTGCCATCCAGCAAGGTGTATTTTCCGGCAAATGCCGGGGCCGTGGCGTCCACCGCGCGGCCCACCACACGCACGTGCGCCGCACCCGATTCGGCGGTGAGGTCGAGGGTGGATTCCGTGAGGACGTCGTAGCCGGCCGGAATCGCGTCCTGCGGATCGGTCGGCGTGAAGTCAGGGTTCCTGTCCCAGTCGCTGGTGGTGATCTGCAGCTCTTCGACCGGGTGCTGGACCATAACGCCGTTGGCCATGGGCATGGGCCGGAACCGCGCCTGGGTGGTGCCGAGCTCGTACTGCACGCGCTCGGCGGCGGTTTCCTGGGTGCTCTGGACCAGGGTGACCGCCCCCGTCATGGCGGCCACGGGGAGCATGATCAGCAGGATGATCAGGAGGGAACGCCCTTTGTGGCGGCGGATATCGCGCCGCGCCATCCGCACGGCGACACGGAAAGCCTGCCGGCGCCCGCCGGGCGCCGGTGCGAGGGTGAGTGCCACGTCAGTAGCCGGCCTGCGTGAGGAGCATGGCGGGATCGTGCATGGCCGCTGCCTGGTCCACGATCCGGCCGTCCCGGAGGAACACCACCCGGTCAGCCCACGCGGCATGCCGGGCCTCATGAGTCACCAGCATCACGGCCGCACCGGCGTCGGCACGGCTCCGCAGCACCTCCATGACGCCATGGCCGGTGGTGGAATCCAGGGCCCCGGTGGGTTCGTCGGCCAGGATCAGCCGGCGGTCACCCACGATGGCCCGTGCGATGGCCACCCGCTGTTGCTGTCCGCCGGACATCTGATCCATAAAGCGGTCCGCGAGTTCCGGGATGCCCACCTGCCGCAGCGCATCCAGCGCCTGGCGTTGCGCCTTCCGGGTGGCCGTCCCGTCCAGTTCCAGCGGCAGCGCCACGTTCTCGGCCGCCGTCAGGGTGGGGACAAGGTTGAAGTCCTGGAAGACATAGCCGACGGCGCGGCGGCGCAACCGGGCGAGTTCGTTCAGTCCCAGCCCGCCCAGTGGTGTTGATTCCACAAAGACACCGCCCGACGTCGGCCGGTCAAGTCCCCCGGCCAGCGCCAGGAGGGAGGATTTCCCGGAGCCTGACGGACCCATCACGGCGACGAACTCGCCGGCTCTGATACTGAGGTCGACCTCGCGCAGCGCGGCGACCGCCGTCGCGCCTTCACCGAACGTCCTGCTGACCTTGGCGAGTTCCAGGACCTGCTGCGGCCCCTGGACGCTCACCGGCGGCTATCCGCGATGAGCGGGGCAGCCTCTTCCACAGTGACCCCGTTGGACGATTTGCGTGGTGTGGCCTGGCCCGCGGTCTGCGCCTGCTGCAGCATCCGCGCCTCGCAGAGGTCCAGCCAGCGGACCTCCGCTTCCGTCTGGAAGATCAGCGAATCCAGCACCAGGAGCCAGGCGGTATCCGCAGCCCGCTGGTTGGCGGCCGTGTCGCGGCGGGCCTTGGTGTAGTCCTGCAGCGCCCGGATGGATGCCACCCGCTGGGCCTGGATGATGGCCTGCACATCCACGCCCGGCAGCGTGACCGCGAGCGCCAGTTTGATGGCCAGCTCGTTCCGCGGCGGGTTATTGCGCTCCACGGGGGCGGCAAACCAGTTCTTCACTTCCGCCGTGCCGGCGGCGGTGATGCTGTAGACCACGTGGCCTTCGCCGTCACTGCCGTCATTGCTGACCAGGCCGTCGCGTTCCAGCCTGTCCAGCGTGGTGTACACCTGCCCGATGTTCAGGGGCCAGGTGGACCCGGTGCGGTTCTCGAACTCAACCCTGAGCTGGTAGCCGTAACGCGGCTGGTCCTGCAGCAGGGCGAGGAGGCTGTGGCGGATGGACATGATGCTCCTAGCGGTGGCGTCAGCGTCGGTATGCACGGACCCCCAAGACCCGTGCATACCGCGTATAGAGTGAGGCTAACCCAGTCCGCCGCGCAAAGCAATACTCAGTATCTACCCGGCCTACATAACCAGCAGGATCTTGCCCACATGGTCGCCGCTGTCGAAGTACCGGTGGGCGGCCGCAACCTGGTCCAGCGGGAAGGTCTTGGCCACGAGCGGGCGGATCCGGCCGTCCGTGATGAGGGGCCACACGGATTCGCGCACGGCGTTCATGATGGCGCCCTTTTCCGCCACCGGGCGCGGCCTCAGTGCCGTGGCAACCACTGCCGCGCGCTTCCGCAGGAGCTGGCCAAGATCCAGCTCACCCTTGGCCCCGCCCTGCAGGCCGATGACAACGAGCCGGCCGTAGTCCGCGAGCGCATCAACGTTCTGCGCCAGGTATTTGGCACCCACGACGTCGAGGATCACGTCGGCACCCTTGCCGCCGTTCTGCCGCCGGAGGCTTTCGGGGAAGTCCTCTTCGGTGTAGTTGATGGCGATGTCCGCGCCCAGGAAAGCCTTCGCGGTCCCCACCTTTTCCGCGCTTCCCGCGGTGGTGGCCACCTTGGCGCCGAAGGCCTTGGCCAGCTGGATGGCCATGGTGCCGATCCCGCCGGTGGCGCCGTGGATCAGGACAGTTTCACCGGCCTGCAGCTGCGCCGTCATGATCAGGTTGGAGTAGACCGTGGCTGCGACTTCCGGCAGTGACGCAGCGGTGACCACATCAACGCCGTCGGGAATCCGCAGGACCTGCTCCGCCGGCACCGCTACCTGCTCCGCATAGCCTCCGCCGGCCAGCAGCGCCACCACTTTGTCACCGACGGAGAATGCCTTGGTGACACCGGGACCGAAGCCGGCGATCCGCCCGGAGACTTCCAGCCCCGGGATCTCGGACGCGCCGGGCGGGGGCGGGTAGAAGCCCCGGCGCTGCTGCACGTCCGCCCGGTTCAGGCCGGCGGCGACAACGTCGATCAACACCTCGCCCTGGCCGGGCACCGGCGCGTCCACTTCGCGGACTTCCAGAACCTCCGGACCACCGGGTTCTGCAATGTAGACGGCTTTCATGGAGAACTCCCGTTTTCTAGCTGATTCGTGCCCCAGAACCAGTGTGCACCGGACGCACGGCAGACTCTGTTTTGTTGCAGCCAACTGCCTATGAAACACTACTCGTTAGGGAAGGTTGTCCGAGCGGCCGAAGGAGCTAGTCTTGAAAACTAGTGTGCGGTAACCCCGTACCAAGAGTTCGAATCTCTTACCTTCCGCGAATGGAACCCCGGTCCGCCACAAGATGGCGAACCGGGGCTTCTTCGTTTAACGGCCCATGGCCGCCAGAGCGGAACCATTGAAACTGTCGGAGCCCGGACATAGGGTCGTTCCTGTTGCCACCCATCGACAGAAAGAGCTCATCATGCCTGCACCCGAGATCACCCCCGGCGCACCCTGCTGGATCGACCTCATGACCTCAGACATCACCAAAGCCCGCGAGTTCTACGGCGAACTCTTCGGCTGGGAGTACGAGACCGGCGACGAGGAGAAGTACGGCGGCTACACCACCGCACGGAAGAACGGCAAGACCGTGGCCGGGCTGATGCAGAAGGATGCGGACCAGGCAGGCATGCCTGACGTATGGTCCACATACCTCCGCTCGGACGACGCCGAGGCCACCGCGTCCGCCGTCACGGCCAACGGCGGCCAGGTCCACATGCCGCCCATGGATGTTCCGGAACAGGGCCACATGGCCATCTTCGGCGACGCCGCCGGTGCGGCAATCGGCGTGTGGCAGCCGCGCGAGATGAAGGGGTATGAACTCGTCGCCGAGCCCGGCGCAGCCGCATGGCACGAGCTCCACACCAAGGACTACGACGCCGCCGTGAAGTTCTACCAGGAGGTGTTCGGCTGGGACACGGACGTTATGAGCGATGCACCGGACTTCCGGTACACCACCCTGGGTGCCGGGGATTCCGCCAAGGCCGGCATCATGGACGCCTCCGGGTATCTGCCGGCTGACGTTCCGTCCAATTGGCAGGTCTACTTCAACGTCGAAGATGCGGACGCTTCGATTGAGAAGGCCGTTTCGCTCGGAGCCACCGTCATTGACGGGCCGGAGGACTCTCCGTTCGGCCGGCTCGCCTCGCTGGCCGACCCCACCGGTGCAATGTTCAAGATCATCGCATAAGTAAATTCCTTCGACGAAATACCGGCCGGCAGCTTTCATTAAAGCTACCGGCCGGTATTGTTTTGCCCCACGGACGTTTCGCCAAGTGCACTCACCATCAACCTTGCGTTCATGCGGCGCTGCTTTGCTGTGCCGGACACCACCTGATCAAACGTGGAGTCCGGACACTGTCCGTAGGTACAACCCGGACACACTCCATCGGGTCCCCCACCGGGACGCCCCTATGAAAGTAGAGCGGATGCACCATTCACCTTGGAAATTAGCGCTGGGAACAGCGTTGTCTGCGGGGCTCATCGCAGCTCCGTTGGCAGCGGTCCCCGCCTTCGCCGTCGACGCAGCACCAGCCGGCACTTCACCCGTTGTCATCAACGAGGCCTACCTGAGCGGCGGCAGCGCCGGCGCAGCGTACAAGAGCAAGTTCGTTGAGCTCTACAACACCTCCGACGCCGCGGTCTCCCTGGCCGGCTGGTCCGTCCAGTACCGTTCAGGCACGGGAACTGCGGCGCCCACCAGCGTGGCTGCCCTCACCGGTTCCATCCCTGCCAAGGGCCACTACCTCATCAAGGGCGGCGCCAACAACGGCGGGGTTGAAGGTGCGGACCTGCCGACTCCGGATTTTGTGGCAACCTCCCTGAACTTCAGCGGCTCCGCCGGAACCATCATCCTGGCGAAGCAGGCCACCGCCGCCCCGCTCGCCACCGGATCGGTTGTTGAACCCGCCGGCGTGGCAGACCTCCTCGGCTACGGTTCCTCCAACACCTTTGAAACGCAGGCCGCCGTTGCGCCCGCCAGCAACACCGACGTCAAGAGCCTGAACCGCAGCGCCGGGACGGACAGCAACAGCAACCGGGCAGACTTCACGCTGAACACCGCCGTCACGCCGACGGCGGCGGGCGGCACCGTGGACCCCGTCCCGGATCCGACGCCGGACCCCAACCCAACACCGACACCGGTGCCCGGCACCAAAACCATCGCCGAAATCCAGGGCACCGGCACCGCCAGTCCGCTGGCCGGCACTGCCGTCACAACGCGCGGCAAAGTCACCGCCGCCTTCCCCACCGGCGGTTTCGCCGGCTACTACGTCCAGACCCCCGGAACCGGCGGCGACCTCACCCCGGGCGGCCACGCGGCGTCGGACGCTGTTTTTGTCTACTCCCCCGCCACCGCAGGCTCCGTGCAGATCGGCGACTTCGTGGAAGTTTCCGGCACGGTTTCCGAGTTCTTCGGCATGACCCAGGTCAGTGTGGCGGACGCCGCCGGGCTGACGAAGCTCACCGATGCCGTCCCCGAGGTGAAGGCCACCGCCTTCACGCTCCCGGCGGCAGAGTCCTTCCGCGAGGCACTCGAGGGCATGCTGCTGGCACCGCAAGGGCCGGTCACCGTCACCGACAACTACTCGCTGAACCAGTACGGCGAAATCGGCCTCTCGGGCGGGACCACCACCCTGGTGCAGCCCACCGCCGTCGCGCGTTACGGCTCGGCCGAATACCAGGCCGCCGTGGCGGACAACGCTGCCCGCGGCATCAAGCTCGACGACGGCTCCACCACCAACTTCCTCAAGGACGCCACCACCAAAGCCCAGGTTCTGCCGTACCTGACGGCCACGGACCCGGTCCGGGTGGGCTCGCCGGTGACGTTCGCCACCAACGTGGTGCTCAGCTACGCCAACAACGCCTGGAAGTTCCAGCCGCTGACCCACCTCACCGAGGCCAACAAGGGCACGGTCCAGCCGGCCAGCTTCGGCGCCACGCGGACCGAGGCTCCCGCCAGCGTGGGCGGCAACCTGAAGATCGCCTCCTTCAACGTGCTGAACTACTTCCCCACCACCGGCGACACCCTCACGGGCTGTACTTTCTACAAGGACCGCGACGGCAACCCCATCACGGTCCAGGGCGGCTGCGACGCCCGCGGCGCGGCAAACTCGGAGAACTTCCTCCGCCAGCAGGACAAGATCGTCGCCGCGATCACCAAGACCGGCGCCGACGTGGTGTCCCTCATGGAAATTGAAAATTCCGCCCAGTTCGGCAAGGACCGCGACGACGCCCTGGCCAAACTGGTGGACGCCCTCAACATCGCGACCCCCGGCATCTGGGACTACGTGCGGACACCCGCCAACGCTCCCCCGCTGGCCGACGAGGACATGATCCGCACCGCGTTCATTTTCAAGAAGGCCGCAGCCGAACCTGTGGAGGAGTCCATCATCCACAACGACACTGTCGCCTTCGCCAACGCCCGCAAACCGCTGGCGCAGGCTTTCAAGCCGGTAGGCGCCGGCGACGACAAGAAGTTCATCGCCATCGCCAACCACTTCAAGTCCAAGGGTTCGGCAGCAACGCCGGACGACACGGACAAGGGCCAGGGGGCGTCCAACGTTGCCCGCACCGCGCAGGCCAAGTCGCTCCTGGACTTCGCCACCGGCCTGCAGGCAACCCAGGGCACGGACAAGGTTTTCCTGATCGGCGACTTCAACTCCTACGCCCAGGAAGACCCGATGAATGTCTTCACGGACGCCGGCTACGTCAACCAGGACGGCAAAGCGAAGAACGCCGACGGCTCCGCGAAGCACTCCTACCTGTTCGGCGGGCTGGTGGGTTCACTGGACCACATCCTGGCCTCCCCGGGCGCTGATGCAGTGGTCACCGGCGCGGACATCTGGAACATCAACTCCGGAGAGTCCGTGGCGCTGGAGTACAGCAGGTATAACAACAATGTGACCAACTACTATGCGCCGGACCAGTACCGCGCCAGCGACCACGATCCTGTGGTGGTGGGCCTGGACCTGCCTGCCGGCCCGGTCACGCCGGCCAGCGTTGAGCTGAACTTCCTGGGCATCAACGACTTCCACGGCCGCATCGACACCAACACGGTGCTGTTCGCCGGCACCATCGAGAAGCTGCGCGCCGCCGCACCCGGGGCCACGGCCTTCCTGTCCGCGGGCGACAACATCGGGGCATCCCTGTTCGCCTCGGCCGTTGCCAAGGACCAGCCCACTATCGACGTGCTGAACGCGCTGGAGCTGGACGCGTCCGCCGTGGGCAACCACGAGTTCGACGGCGGCTGGGCGGACCTGCGCGACCGCGTCATCGCGGGCGGCACCAACGCCACCTTCCCGCTTCTCGGGGCGAACGTCTACAAAAAGGGAACCACCGAACCGGTCCTGCCGGAATTCACGGTCCTGGACATGGACGGCGTGAAGGTTGCCGTCATCGGCACCGTCACCCAGGAAGTCCCGTCCCTGGTGACACCCGCCGGCATCGCCGATCTTGACTTCGGCGATCCCGTGGACGCCATCAACCGCGTGGCTGCCAAGATCACGGCGGAGAACCTCGCCTCCGTGATCATCGCGGAAAACCACGACGGCGCCGGGTCCGGGACACCGGACGGCGCCACCCTGGAGCAGGAAGTGGCAGCGGGCGGCCCGTTCGCGAAGCTGGTCACCGAAACCTCGGCCGACGTGGACGCCATCTTCACCGGCCACACGCACAAGGAATACGCCTGGAACGCACCAGTCCCCGGGGCTGACGGCAAGACCCGGCCGATTGTCCAGACCGGCAATTATGGTGAGAACATCGGCCAGATCCAGCTCACGGTGGATACGGCCAGCAAGGAAGTCATCGCTTCGAAGGCCGGGAACGTCAAGCGGACCACGGATGCCGCCGCCGGCCTCGTAGCCGCTTACCCGCGGGTTGCAGCGGTTGATGCCATTGTGAAGAAGGCCCTGGCGGACGCCGCCGCGATCGGCAACCAGCCGGTCGGTGCGCTGACCGCGGATATCACCACAGCGTTCACCGCGGACCCCGCCGGCGGACCCGCCAAGCGCGATGACCGGGCCAGCGAATCCACGCTGGGCAATCTGGTGGCCGACTCACTGTTGGAGTCGCTGCAGCCGGCTGAGCTGGGCGCCGCGGAAATCGGCGTCGTCAATCCCGGCGGCCTCCGCAACGAGCTGTACTACGCCCCGGACGGCACCATCACCTACGCGGAGGCCAACTCGGTCCTGCCGTTCGTGAACAACCTGTGGACCACGTCCCTGACGGGCACGCAGTTCAAGGCACTGCTGGAGCAGCAGTGGCAGACCAACGCTGACGGCACGGTCCCCAGCCGCGCCTACCAGCAGCTGGGCCTGTCCAGGAACGTCAACTACACATACGATGCAACCCGCGCCGCCGGTGACCGGATCACCTCCATCCGGGTGGCCGGTGCGCTGATCGATCCGGCGAAGTCCTACCGGATCGGAACGTTCAGCTTCCTGGCCACCGGCGGCGACAACTTCCGGGTCTTCAAGGACGGAACCGGCACCAAGGATTCAGGGCTGGTGGACCGGGACGCCTGGATCCAGTACCTGCAGGGTCACAAGCCCGTGTCGCCGGAGTTCGCCCGGCGGACCGTGGCCGTGGTGAACACCACTGCAGCCGAGGTCAAGGCCGGGGATGCCATCACGCTGGCGGTCTCCAAACTGGACCTCACCTCGCTGGGCAGCCCGGTCAATACCTCGCTGGCTGCGGTGTTCACCGACAGCGCCGGAACTGTAACGGATCTTGGCACCGTCCCGGTTGCTGCCGGCGCTGCCGCCGTGAATCTCGCCGTTCCTGCCGGCGCTGCTGCGGGGGCCGGAACCTTGGTGCTCACTGCGGCCGAGTCCGGCACCGTGGTGAAGGCTGCTGTCCAGGTCGCTGGCAGCGGACCCGTTCCGCCGGTCTGCACGGCACCGGTACCGCCCACCAAGTGGTACGACGTCCTGGGGTGGATCCGTTACGGCGTTGCCTGGATCCAGTACCAGCAGTGCCTGCGCGGCTAACCGCTTCGCACTAAACCAACGCGGGCTAAAACCAACGGGGGGTCACTTCGCGCCCATTCCGAAGGGAATATCAGGCGTGAAGTGACCTCGCGTTGGTTTAGGCAGGCTGTGGCACTCGGTCCGGCACCTGTGCACGGACTCCGGTAAAGGAGTTGGCCGGGACGGCCAGGCCAAAGTGCTCGCGGAGCGTCCGCCCGGTGTATTCGCGCCGGAACAGCCCGCGGTCCTGGAGGATGGGGACCACCTGGTCCACAAAGATGTCCAGGCCGGAGGGCAGCACGGGCGGCATGATGTTGAAGCCGTCCGCGGCGCCGGACTGGAACCAGTGCTGGATGGCGTCGGCCACCTGCTCCGGCGTTCCCGCGAAGGTCCGGTGCCCGCGGCCCCCGCCGAGCCGGCCGATGAGCTGCCGGACGGTCAGGTGTTCACTGCGGGCAAGGTTCACCACCAGCGTGTAGCGGCTCTTGGCACCCTCGATCTCATCCTCCGGCGGGAGGTCGGCCGGCAGCTGGCCATCGAGTTTCAGGGATTCCGGCGGGACGCGCAGCAGGTTGGCCAGCTGCCGCACCGCGTGCTCCGGCAGGATCAGCTCATCCAGCTCCCGTTCCAGCTTGAGGGCCTCCGCCTCCGTGGCCCCGATGACCGGAACGATGCCCGGCAGGATCTTGATGGACTGCGGGTCCCGGCCCGCCGCCGTCGTCCGTCTTTTCAGGTCGGCGTAGAAGTCCTGGGCATCCGCCAGGGTCTGGTGCGCCGTGAAGACGGCCTCCGCGTACCGCGCCGCAAAGTCCTTACCGTTCTCCGATGAGCCGGCCTGGACAATCACGGGGTGCCCCTGGACGGATCTGGGTACGTCCAGGCCGCCCTCCACCTGGAAGTGCGGACCCTGGTGGTTAACCGGGTGAACGCGCGAACTGTCCGCCCACACGCCGGCGCCCTTGTCCGCCACCACCGCGTCATCTTCCCAGCTGTCCCAAAGCTTCTTGGCGACGTCCAGGAACTCCGCCGCCCGCTCGTACCGCTGCGAGTGGGCGGGCTGGCCGGCCATGGAGAAGTTCCTGGCGGCCGCGTCCCCCGCTGTGGTCACCACATTCCAGCCCGCCCTGCCGCCGCTGATGTGGTCCACGGAGGCGAAGCGCCGCGCCAGGTTGTACGGCTCATTGTAGGTTGTGGACGCGGTGGCGATCAGCCCGATCCGCTCCGTGACCGCCGCGATGGCGGCGAGCAACACGGTAGGTTCGAGGCTCCCGTAAGGCCGCTGGGCCACGTTTCCGTGCAGCACCGGGGGGTCGGCGAAAAAGATCGAGTCGAGCTTGCCGCGCTCTGCCGTCTGGGCCAGCCGCCGGAAGTGGGCAACGTCCGTGCCGGCGAAGCTGTTGCTCTCCGGCAGCCGCCACGACGCCTCGTGGTGGCCGGTGCTCATCAGGAAGGCGTTCAGGTGCAGCTGCCTGGCGCCGCCAACCGCGGCACTCACGCGCGAACCCCGGCTGCTTCGCGGGCAACTGCTTCAGGAACGACGACGGTCTCCGAGTAGGCGGACGAGTCGCCCTTGATGGACGTACTGCTGCGTCCGTCCACACCCCGGGGAAGGTCGCCGGCGATGGTCACGCGGTTGAGCTGGCGGGGCTGGCCGTCATAGTTGTCCGGGGCGTAGTGCTGGGTGATGCGGTTGTCGAACAGCACCAGCTGGTCCGGCTCCCAGTTCACGCGCACGACGTTCTCCGGGCGGGTGATGTAGGCCTGCAGGAGCCGCAGGATGTCCTTGGACTCCGTATTGGACAGGCCAACAATCCGAAGCCGCTGCGCGAAGGCCCCAATGAACAATCCGCGCTCGCCGGTCAGCGGGTGGACCCGCACCACGGGGTGGGCGGATTCGAAGTGGATCCTGGTGAACTCCTTGCGCCGTTCGTCGGCGTTGGCATGTTCCAGGTTCTTGGACACGGAGTAGTCGTAGTCGTTGGTGTGGATGGCCCAGAGGGTGTCGGCGAAGTTCCGCAGCTCCTCCGGCAGGTCATGGTAGGCCCCGGCCGAGGACGCGATCAGGGTTTCCCCGCCGTAGCCCGGCAGGGTGATGCTGCGCAGCGTGGAGGCCTGCGGCGGGTTCACCACGAAGGTGACGTCGGTGTGCCAGTTGTTGGCGCTGCCGTTTTCGCTGTCCACGGGCAGGACCGCTGGCTTTCCGTCCACGGAGGCCACCGTGGGGTGGGCCTTGGTGAGCGGGCCGAAGCGGCTGGCGAAACGCACCTGGTCCTCGTCGGTGCGGATGTTCGCTTCCCGGAAGACCAGGGCCTTGTGCGTGTTCAAGGCGTCCCGGAGCTGCGCCACGGTGTCCGGCGACAGGTCTGCGCTGAGGTCCAGGCCGCGGATTTCGGCGCCGATGCGGGAGCTGAGCTTGGTGAACTGGAGCTTGGTTTCGGTGATGACGGTCATGGTGTTTCCTTTGCAGTTCAGAAGGAGCAGTTTTGTGTTGTTCGTTCAGAGGTGGCGGCTGAGCGCTCAGGTGTCGGAGCCGACGGCGGTGCGCCAGCGGGAGAAGTGCCGTTCCAGTGCCACGAGCACGGTGTTGACCAGCAGGCCCACGACGGAGACGGTCAGGATGCCGGCGTACATGTCCGGGATCAGGAAGCTGCTCTGCGCGTTGACGATCAGGTAGCCCAGGCCGGCTTTGGCGCCCACCATCTCGGCGGCGATGAGCACCAGGATGGAGGAGGTTCCGGCCATCCTGATGCCGGTGAAGATCGTGGGGACCGCCGACGGCAGGATCACCTTCTGGAAGAGCCGGAAGCTGTTCAGTCCCAGGGATTTCGCGGCCCGGATCAGCAGCGGGTCCACGGTCCGGACGCCGGCGATGGTGTTCAGCAGGACGGGGAAGAACGCGGCGTAGGCCACGATGGTGATCTTCGATTCCTCGCCGATGCCCAGCAGCAGGGTGAACACCGGCAGCAGGGCCAAGGTTGCCGTGTTGCGGAAAAGCTCCAGCAGCGGGTTGAGGAACGAATTCAGCCAGCCGTACCAGGCGATCAGGAGCCCCAGGACAACGGCGGACACCACGGCGATGCCGAAACCGGACACCGAGCGGGTCAGGCTGGCCTGCAGATGGCTTTGCAGCTGCCCGTTCTCCAGGAGCTTGGCTCCTGCTGCCAGCACCTCGTGCAGCGGTGGCAGGAACACCCGGGTGGCCGGGCTGGCCAGGTACAGCGGACCCACTTCCCACAGTGCCAGGAACAGGACAACGGCGAGCGATTTCCAGCCAGCCCGCCCCGCGTGGCGGGCAGCGGCACCCAGCCTGGCTGCCGGCGTCGGGCGTTGTCCACGCCCTGAACCGGACGGTCCGGAGGGTCCGGGCTGCGGCGCTCCGGACTGCAGTGAAGGGTCGACGGCGGCAGCCGCCTCTTGCGGTCGGGTCAACACAGTGCTCATCAGGCCGCACTCCTTTCGAGGGGTTGTTCATCGGGGGCGGTGCCGTCCGGGAGGATCTTCCGGTGGCCGGAGTTCTGGGCCAGGCGGACTTCGTCATGCAGCAGGGACCAGACTTGGTGCCGGTGTTCAACAAAGGCCGGATGCGAGCGGATGTCCGCGTCGCCGTCGCGGTCGGGGATGTTGATGTCCACGATTTCCTTGAGCCTGCCGGGGCGGGCGCTGAGCACCGCCACGCGCTGGCCGAGGTATACCGCCTCGTCGATCCCGTGGGTGATGAACACGATGGTTTTGCCCGTGGCCTTCCAGATCCGCAGGAGCTCGTCCTGGAGCTGTTCGCGGGTCTGGGCATCGAGGGCGGCGAAGGGCTCGTCCATCAGCAGAACGTCCGGCTCATAGGCGAGGCTTCTGGCAATGGCCACGCGCTGCTTCATACCGCCGGACAGTTCATGCGGATAGCGGTCCTCGAACCCGGCAAGGCCCACCAGGTCGAGGAACTCGCTGGCCTTCGCCGCCCTTTCCTTCCTGGACAGACCCGTGTTCTCGAGGCCGATGGAGACGTTGGCCGACGCCGTGCGCCAGGGGAACAGCGCGTACTGCTGGAAGACAACCGCCCTGTCCTGGCCGGGTCCCGTCACTTCCTTGCCGTCCACCAGGACCTTCCCCGAGGTGGGGCGGGAAAGACCCGCCAGCAGATCCAGAAGCGTGGTCTTGCCGGAGCCGCTGGGGCCCACCAGGGTGAGGAACTCACCGGCGGCCACGTCCAGGCTGAGGTCATCCAAGGCGGTGAGGACGGAAGCTTCCGTCCTGGTGTTCTTGCCCGCCCCTTTGCCCGGCCGGACAGTGAACTCCTTGGTGACGTTTCTGAGACTGATCTTGGGTGTCATCTTCTATCCTTTCGACGTTGCTGCCGGTGCCGGGGTTTCCAGCAGGTTGAAGTCATTGGTGTAGAGCTTCTTGGTGTCCAGGTCGCCGGTGATGATTCCCGCGGACTTCAGGTAATCGGCCCAGCGGGTGAAGTCCTGGTCCTGGAGCCGGCCGCCCGGCGATGACACGCCCACGCTCTTCCAGTACTTCAGCGTTTCCGTGCTCTCGTTGCGGCCGCGCTTGGCGATGATTTCCTCGAATTTGGCGATGACCTGCTCCCGCGGCGTGGTGCGCTCCCACTCGATGGCCTTGGCGATTCCGGTAACCACCGTGCGGCTGGTTTCCGGGTTCTTGGCCAGGAAGTCCTTGCGGAGGACGTACTGGCCGGCGTCGAACGAACCGCCGATCACCGCGACGTCGGTAAACAGGGCCCGTACGCCTCCTTCGGCGAGCGCCCGGTCCTGGAGCACCCCGCCGAGCGTGCCGACGTCGACCTGTTTCTTGCGGAGGGCCACTTCGGTTTCATTCGGCGGCACCACCACCAGCTGGACCTGTTTGATCTCCTCCGGCGTCAGCCCGCTGTTTTTCAGGTGGGTGTTGATGATCGCTTCGTGGTGGGCGCCCAGGGTGTTCACGGCGACTTTTTTGCCGATCAGGTCCCGGGCTGTCTTGATGGGGCTGCCCTCTTCCACGTAGTAGCCGGTGAACGTTTCCTTGTCCTCGCCGTAGTAGTTGATGACGGCCTGGACGGGCGCGCCCGCCTCGATGAGCTTGATGACGGCACCGGTGAACGCTCCCCCGATGTCGGTCTGGTCGGTGGCCACGGACTGGATGCTCTGCGGCCCGCTGGTGGTGTTGCTGACCCACTCGAGCTTTACGTCGCCCAGGTAGCCGAGGTCCTCCGCCACTTCCACCAGCGCCACGGTGTTGGGCGACCCCTGGTAGCGTATGGTCTTCAGTTCGGCGCCGGCGCCGCTTCCCCCGGACTGGGCTGTCGCTGCGCCGCCACAACCCGTCAGCACCAGCGAGAGCGCCATGACTGCGGCGGCTGCGGCCGCAGTGCCTGCAGCGGGGGCGGTTCGTGCGGATGGCTTTCGGAATCTCATGGGTGAATCTTTCTGCGCTGGAGGTGTGGAACCGGTGATGCGGGTCCGGGCCGGCTGGCTTGTGGCAACCACTAGAACAGAGAAGGAGGTGCGGCAAAAGGGCGGAGTTCACAGCGCGAAACCGCACGTCACGGCGGTCCATGGGGCGTAGCACGGGGCAATCCGGACGCAGGAGGCCACGCCGCGTCATCCACCACAACAGGGCGCAACAATGCGTCAGGGACCGTCGGGGACCGAGGCTGCGGGAAGTCATCAACCGCAACGCCAGGACACGGCGGCTCAACATTCTCCGAGTTTTTGTCCAGTCGGCGTTGCCGAACGCTCAGGGGACGTTATCTGGACAAAAACTCAGGGGACGCGAGGACGAATATTTCGCTGCGGCGGGGATCCTCAGTGTCCGAGGATCCCCTGTGCGATTTCGTCGGCGTCGCGGAGCGTCCGCTGCCCGCTGGCATACGTGGCGCCGCCCGGCTGGAGCGCTTCCGCGGCGATGGCCGTGCCCCACTGGGTTGCCGAAAGCTGCAGGCCCAACACATAGAGACCATCGGTGACCGAGCCGTTGGCCGCCACCGGCCGGTACGGGTGCGGCGCCACGTCCAGCCCCGTGGCCTGCACCGGCGCACCTTCCGCCGTCATCATCAGCCGGGGCCGCACCATCCCGTCCGCAAGAAGCTGTTCCATGAGCGGTGAATCGTTCGCGGACACACGGTTGGCCGGCGCGAGGGCCTCCACCATGGTCTTCGCCGCCACCGGCGGACCGCTCACCCAGGGTGACACGGCCGTAAAGCGGCCTGACCTGCGGTCCACGCTGAACCGGGGGTCGGGCCCCACAAAGCTGACCACGCCGGCGCGGGCCAGGGCGGCCAGCTGTTCGGCGCGGAGCGCGGGCGGCCCGCTGGCCAGGCCCTCCACAAACGACTCAAACCAGCCACGCAGGCCGGCCACCCAGGACTCATCGGTGATGCCGCCGTCGGCCACTGCCGTTTTCAGCACCGCACGCCCGTGATGCAGGGCTCCGATGGCCATCTTCACCGGATCCTCCTCGCCCAATGCGGACCGGCGGGCGTCATCGAGCAGGTACTCGACGACGGCGGCATCCAGTTCAGCGCGCGATCCGAAGGACCTGCCCGCCAGGGGAGACGCGAGGCCCGGCAGATCGAGCCGGTGCCGCGGCCCGACGTGCACGGCCAGGACGCTCTCCACCGCGGCCTCCCAGTTGGCGGCGCTGTGGGCATGCGGCCGCAGCGCCTCCTCCAACGCGGCCAGGAACTCGGACGCATCGGGGACGGCCGCCGGCTGCGAGCGCACCAGGGTGGAGTAGTAGGCCCAGAGGGTGTCGCGGTGCAGCAGGGGCCAGAGATCGTGGTCGAAACCCGGCCGGATTCCGGTGGCCGCGAACCGTTCCAGCGCGGCCTCGGTCAGGTACCGCAGGGTGACCGACGCCGGGTAGTAGCCGGCCAGCGCTGCCTTGGCCCGGTACGGGGTACCGCGGCGGGAGGCTGCAATGATCAGGGGCTCCTGGCCGGAAGGCTGATACTCGAGCCGGGTTCCGGCATCGATGAATTTCCCGCCGCGGCCCTCCGTGAGCTGGCCCATCGCGTCGAAGAAGTTCAGCCCCATGCCCCGGACGAGGACCGGTTCGCCGGCCGGAATCGCGGCCCAGTCGACGTCCGCCGGGACGGCCGGCGGGAAGTAGCTCAGGCCCAGCTGAGCGGCCGACGCCTGGAGCTCCCGCTGCTCAGGGTTCAGCCGGGACGCCAGGTGCCCCAGGGCCAGGACGACGGAATCGACCGTGAGCGAACCGCCGCCGGCAAGTCCGACGTCGAACGTTCCGGTACTTGGGATTGCCTCGCCTCGGGTGCCGTCCCCTTGAGAGCCGTCCCACGGGGCGCCGTCCCCTGGCGTCCCCGGTGTTCCGTCGCGCGACGGGCGCACCGATACGGCCGTCGTTTCGTGGAAACTGACGGTGACGCCGTCGGGCAGTTTTGCCGTCAGTTCGTCCAGCGTGCAGCGCAGGTAGCGGCCGTACAGCGCCCGGCTGGGGAAGTCCCGCGATCCCAAGGCAGCCAGTTCGGACCGCTCGTCCAGCGTCAGGGCCGGCATCGGCTCACGCTGCTGCCGGGCACGCCAGCGGTCGAACGTGGTGCCCGCGACGGGCGGCGCCAGCCGGGCGTCTTCCGGGATGACCGTCGGATAGAAGGACTGGGTGTTCATGAGGTACAGCCGGGACTGGCCGGGCTGCCACACGTGCCCCGGACCCGCCGGATAGGGGTCGATGACGTCAATATGGAGGGATGCGGGGCCGGAGTGGGCGGCAGCGTGGGCGGCGGCGTGTGCGAGCAGGCGCTCCAGCACACTTGTTCCCCGTGGTCCGGCGCCGATGATGGCTGTCCGGATGCTCTTCGATTTACCCACGGCATCCAGAGTATCGGCATGCGCCGCAGGCACTTGACTTGCTTGCGGCGCGAAAATGTTGTTTGGATGGGGCGCATGACCACCACTGCAGCTGATCAAGCGCCCGGTTCATCGCCCGCCCCCGAACCCACTGATGAGAACGTCTGGCTGGAGGAAATCTACGGCCAGGCACCGCTTGCCTGGGTCCGGGAGCAGAACGCCCGCACCGAGGACCTTTTGGAGGACGCCGACTACGCCGGCCTGGAAGGAAGCATCCTGGAGGTGCTGGACTCCACGGACCGGATCGCCATGGTGGGCAAGCGCGGCGAGTGGTACTACAACTTCTGGAAGGACCAGGCGAACCCGAAGGGGCTGTGGCGCCGCACCAGCTGGGAAAGCTACCTGACGGACTCCCCCGAGTGGGATGTGCTGCTGGATGTGGATGCCCTCGCCGCCGCCGAAGGCGAAGAGTGGGTATTCCACGGCGCCACGTTCCTGCGCCCCGCCGCGGGAGAGCCGTACCGCCTCGCGCTGCTGGCGCTCTCCCCCGACGGCGGCGACGCCAACCGCTACCGCGAGTTCGACGTCGGGACCCGCACTTTTGTTGACCCGGCCGACGGCGGTTTTGACCTGCCGACGGCGAAGGGGAACGTCTCGTGGCTGGACGCGGACACGCTGCTGGTCGCCTCCACGGCCGGGGACCTGCCGCGGACCGCCTCCTCATATGCCCGGACGGCTGTTACCCTGCGACGTGGCGAGGCCCTCTCCGCGGCTGCCCGGCTTTTTGAGGTGCCGGAGGACCACATGATGGCCGTGGTGGCGCACGATTCCACTCCCGGTTTTGAGCGCACGTTCGCCGTGGACTACATCGATTTCTACAACCGGAGCACGTTTGTCCGCTGGGACGACGCCTGGCTCGAGATCGATGCGCCGACAGATGTTAACCTCAGTGCGCACCGCGAATGGCTCCTGTTCCGGCCGCAGCAGGACTGGTCCCTTGAGGGCAACACGTACCCCGCCGGGTCCTTGTTGGCCGCAAAGTTCGAGGACTACCTTGCGGGGGCGCGGGATCTCTTGGTGCTGTTTACGCCGGATGCGCACACTTCGCTCCAGTCGTGGAGCTGGACGCGGAATTTCCTGCTGCTGAACCTGTTGCGGGACGTCTCGTCCGAGATCCGGGTGCTGGATCCCTCTGTTCCCGGCATTGCGGCCGACGGGGCTGCGTCCGATGGGAGTGCGGCCGACGGCGGCGCCTGGGCTTCGTCGCTGCTGGATGCCTGCCCGCCGCTGCACGACGTCAACGCCTACGCGGTGGACGACGAAGATGAAGGACCGGCCGGCGACGGTGCGAGCGACGGTGCCGGCGGCGGTGCGGGCGACGACTTCTGGCTGGTCGCCACCGGATTCACCACCCCCAGCACACTGATGCGCGGAAGCCTCACGCGGAATCCTGCCGGGACCGCTGGCTCCGGCGGGGGCGTTGCCGGGACGGCTGGCGTGGTGAGCAGCCATGCGGCTGTCAAGGCGTCGCCGTCGTTCTTTAATGACGACAAGTACGAGGTGCAGCAGCACTTCGCCGTGTCCGCGGACGGCACCCGCGTCCCCTACTTCCAGGTGGCCTCGCGGGACCTTGTCCTGGACGGGCAGAACCCCACGCAACTCTCCGGCTACGGCGGCTTCGAAGTCTCCCGAACCCCTGCGTACAGCGGAACCGTCGGCAGGGCTTGGCTGGAACGCAGGACCGCCACCTCCGGCGGGCCCGGCGAGGCAGCGCACTCCCGCGGCGGCGTCTACGTTGTGGCCAACATCCGCGGCGGCGGCGAATACGGGCCATCCTGGCACCGGGCCGCACTCAAGGAAAACCGGCACCGCGCATTCGAGGACTTTGCCGCCGTGGCGCAGCACCTCGTCCACCGTGGCGTCACCTCCCGGGAGCGGCTTGGCTGCGTGGGCGGGTCCAACGGCGGGCTGCTGGTGGGCAACATGCTCACCACCTACCCGGAACTTTTCGGGGCTATCTCCTGCGGCGTTCCGCTGCTGGACATGAGGCGCTACACCAAGCTCTCCGCCGGGCACTCCTGGATCGCCGAATACGGCGACCCGGACGTGGCGGCGGAATGGGAGTACATCAAGACCTTCTCTCCGTACCACCTGCTCAAGGACGGCGTGGAGTACCCCGAAACATTCATCTGGACGGCCACGTCGGACGACAGGGTAGGACCGGTCCAGGCCCGCAAGATGGCCGCCCGGATGCAGGCGATGGGCATCCCGAATGTCTGGTTCCACGAAGCGCTGGAAGGCGGCCACGCCGGAGCTTCGGACAACCGGCAGGCCGCCGCGCTGCAGGCCCGCAGCCAGCACTTCCTATGGCGGACGCTGGCAGGCGGTTGATGTCTGTGTTGTCGGTGCGGCGGGCAGTCTCTGCTGACGTGGAACGGCTTGCCGCAGTCCATGTCAGCAGCTGGCAGGAAACGTACCGTGGCATGCTGTCCGACGCTTTCCTGGCAGCCGTGGATCCGGCAGGCCGGCTGGCATTGTGGCACCAGCTGCTGGACCGGCCGAACCCCGCCGAGGTGTGGGCAGCGTGCGACGATGGCACTGTGGTGGGATTCGCCGGCGCCCGCCGACTGCCCGCTCCCGGTTCCCCGGCGGGCCACCCGCCGCCGCCGTCCGGTGACCTGGAGCTCTGGGGATTGTATTTGTTGGCATCGCATCAGGGGCTGGGCCTGGGGCGCCGGCTTCTCGAGGCTGCGCTCGGTACAGGGCCAGCCAGTCTCTGGGTGGCCGCAGGCAATGCCCGGGCCATCGGATTCTACGAACGGCTCGGTTTCGTTCCGGACGGGGCCGAGGACCGGGTACCCGACTGGGAAGACCTCCGCGAAATCAGGTTGATCCGCTCCCGTTGATCTGCTCTCTTGCGCAAGTGTTTGGGCCGGTGGGTGAGCCGGGGTTTTCGCGGGGCGCACGGCGTCGCGGGACTTGTGTGCGGGCCCTGAGACAAGCGCTCACGGGCCGTTTTGCACTGCGTGCCCCGTTCTGCGTATCCTTGGTGGGCTAGTAATAGCGATTGGAGACGTGCCAGAGCGGCCGAATGGGCTTCACTGCTAATGAAGTGTGGGGCACAACTCCACCGGGGGTTCAAATCCCCCCGTCTCCGCGTTTGGCCCCGGTCCTGGACCGGGGCCTTTTGCGTTCCACGGGGAAGTGCTTTTATGCCACCAAACCCAAACTAGGTAGCAGTAACTGTCGTTATGAGCGCTCATAACGACAGTTACTGCTACGTATATGGGCGGGAGGCGGGCGTGTGGCGCGGGCGGGAGCCGGGCGGTGTCGGGTGGGCTGGGCTGGCGGTCCGGGGTGCGGACGCCGGAGGCTCCACAAAGGGCTGCGGTGGCAGGATGGTGGAATGGCAGTAAGCAATTCCCGGGGCGAGGAAACCAGCACAAGCCAGGCGTGGAATCCACGCCTGGCGCTACTGGTGGCTGCCACATTCTTTATGGAGTTCCTGGACGGCACCATCCTCACCACGGCCATCCCCAACATCGCCAGCGACTTTGGTGTTCCGGCCGCCGACGTAAACATCACCATGACGGCCTACCTCATGACCGTGGCCATGGCTATCCCGCTCAGCGGCTGGCTTGCTGAACGTGTGGGGGCACGCAAGGTATTCTGCTCCGCGATTGCCCTCTTCACACTGGCTTCATTGGCCTGCGCCGTCAGCCCCGACCTGACTGTGCTGACGCTGAGCCGGATCCTGCAGGGCGCCGGTGGGGCCATGATGGTTCCGGTCGGCACCCTCCTGGTCCTGCGCGGCACACCCAAATCGGAGCTTCTGCGGGCGACGGCCTTCCTGGTGTGGCCGGCGCTGCTGGCGCCCGTACTGGCACCGCTTGTGGGCGGCGCCTTAACCACCTACCTGTCGTGGCACTGGATCTTCCTCATCAACCTGCCGTTGGGCGCGGCCGCCTTCATCGCCGCGCTCAGCCTGGTTCCAACCGGGGCCGGAGACAGCACTCGACGGCTCGACTGGCTGGGCCTGCTCCTCACCACCACCGGCGTAGGTGCCCTGGTGGTGGGCCTGGAACTGGCCACCGCCCACCCCGACGGGCCATGGGCAGC
Source organism: Pseudarthrobacter arbutini (assembly GCF_054510915.1). Taxonomy (NCBI): domain Bacteria; kingdom Bacillati; phylum Actinomycetota; class Actinomycetes; order Micrococcales; family Micrococcaceae; genus Pseudarthrobacter; species Pseudarthrobacter arbutini. The sequence continues at coordinate 59,622 of NZ_JBTNDQ010000022.1, forward strand.
TATCAGCGCGGCTGCAGGGGTATGCGCCCTCGCGGCCGCCGTGCTGTGGATGAGGCGGGCCAAGAACCCTCTGTTTGATCTCGGTGTTTTTTCCACCCGCACCTTCCGGGCCATGGCCACCGGCGGGTTCGTCTACCGGTTGACCATCAGTTCGGTGCCGTTCCTCCTGCCCCTGATGTTCCAGACCGGTTTCGGCTGGTCACCGCTGCATGCCGGAATTATGGTGGCGGCCGTGTTCATCGGCAACATCGGCATCAAACCGGCCACCACGCCGCTGATCCGACGTTTCGGTTTCCGGGCCATGCTGGTCTTCGGCTCCCTGGCATCGGCGGTGACCTTCGCACTGTGCGCCCTGCTCACGCCGGACACGCCGCAGGCCCTGATATTCGCCCTGCTGGTGTGCAGCGGAGCCTTCCGCTCCATCGGTTTCTCCGCCTACGCGTCGGTGCAGTACGCGGACATTGCACCCTCCCAGCTGACCTCGGCCAACTCCGTGTCGGCGACCCTGGTGCAGCTCGCCGCGGGCGCCGGCATCGCCGTTGGCGCCCTGCTGATCCGGATTTTCGACGGCGTGGCAGCCTTCCCCTCGGATCACGCTGGCCCCTTCCGCGGAGCCTTCCTCACCATGGCCGTCCTGATGCTCTTCAGTACGGCGGACAGCCTGTCACTGCACCGGCAGGCCGGCGCAGAGGTCAGCCGGCCTGGGCAAGCACGAGCGGAAGAACAGCCCCCGCCCCCGCCTGGCGCAGGGCGCGTCCAGCCACGGTAACGGTCCACCGGCTGTCCACGAGGTCGTCGATCAGCATCACGCCCTGCCCGCGAAGTGTTGCCATGGCGGCCTCCAACTCCGGGCCCACCATGACGCGGTCCCAAACACCGGCCAACCGGTACGCGCTGTTGCCGCCACGGCTTCCAGTGGGTCCGCCGTGGCCCAGGTCCAGCTCGCCGAGGTAAGGGATCCTGCCGATTTCCGAAATTCCCTGGGCAAGGGAGCGGACCAGTTCAGGCTTGCTCCGGGAAGGCATGCTGACGATCGCGGCCGGTCGGCCTGCACCGCTCCAGCCCGGGTTCCGGCCGTCACCGGTAGCCCATTCCCGCAGGACCTGGACACAGGCCTGGAGCATGGCAGGATCCACCGGACGGTCTGCGGCGCCGGCCGCAAAGAGTTCCCGCAGCGCCCCGCCCCAGCCGAGATCGGTAAGCCTGGCCAGCACGCGGCCGTCCGCCAGTCCTTCGTCGAGCTTGATCTTGCCCTTGACCGGAACGCCCAGGCGGTCCATGCCGCTGGGCCACTGCAGCCGTGCCTCCAGGACACCGCCGGCGCGGGTGAGCGTCTGACCCGCCGCTGCCGTGGCGTCCTCGGCGATATCGGCCCGGAACCAGCGGCCCGCACAGTTGTCGCACTTCCCGCAGGCGTGCGCCGTCTCGTCATCGAGGACCGAGGTGATGTATTCCATCCGGCAACCCGCGGTGTCCTGGTAGATCACCATGGAGTCCTGCTCGTCCACCCTGGCCTCGGCGATCCGGCGGTAGCGCTCGGCGTCGTAGATCCACGGCTGGCCGGTCGAACGCCACCCCCCGCCGACACGTTCCACGGCGCCATCCACGGCCAGCACCTTCAGCAGGAGCTCCAGCGGGGTGCGGCGGAGATCGACACGGGCCTCCAACGCCACCGTTGACACGGCAGTTCCGGCTTCAGCCAACGCTGTCAGCACCGCTGTGGCTTTCTCCTCGGACGGCATGGAGGCGGTGGCGAAGTACTGCCAGATATCCCGGTCTTCAGAACCCGGCAGCAACAGCACATCTGCGTTCGCCGCGCCACGGCCCGCGCGGCCCACCTGCTGGTAGTACGCCACGGGGGAGGACGGTGCCCCGAGGTGGACGACGAAGCCAAGGTCCGGTTTGTCGAAGCCCATGCCGAGCGCCGAGGTGGCCACCAGAGCCTTGACCTGGTTGTCCTTGAGCATCTGCTCTGCGCGCTCCCGGTCCGCGGGATCGGTCCTACCGGTGTATGCCTGAACTGTGTGCCCGGCTTCGGCGAGAAGCCGGGCAGTATCCTCGGCGGCGGAGACTGTCAGCGTGTAGATGATGCCGCTGCCGGGCAGATCGGCAAGGTGCGTCAGGAGCCAGCCCAGCCGTTCGCGGGAATTCGGGAGGGTCAGAACACCCAGGCGCAGGGAATCCCGGCAAAGGGTTCCGCGGATGGTGAGGACGCCGGCGCCCAGCTGTTCCTCGATGTCGTGGACCACGCGCGAGTTGGCTGTGGCGGTGGTGGCCAGGACAGGCACGGACTCCGGCAGCTGGGTGATCAGGTCAGCGATCCGGCGGTAGTCCGGCCGGAAGTCGTGGCCCCAGTCTGAAATACAGTGTGCCTCGTCAATCACCAGCAGGCCTGTCCGCCGGATGAGCTCCGGCAGCTGGTGCTCGCGGAAGGACGGGTTGGTGAGCCGTTCCGGCGAAACGAGCAGCACGTCGACTTCATCGTTGGCGAGCTGTTCCCGGACAGTGTCCCACTCCAGCTGGTTCGCCGAGTTGATGGCCACGGCGCGCACTCCGGCGCGGGCGGCGGCAGCCACCTGGTCCCGCATCAGGGCGAGCAGCGGCGAAACGATCAGGGTGGGTCCGGAGCCGCGCCGCCGGAGCAGCAGGGACGCCACAAAGTACACGGCCGATTTTCCCCAACCGGTGCGCTGGACCACCAAAGCCCGCCGGCCGCCGTCGACCAGTGCTTCAATCGCCTCAAACTGTCCGTCATGGAAATCCGCCGCCGGATGCCCCACGAGTTCGCGGAGAACCTCCAGTGCCTGGCTTTTTGTGTCGGACGGCAAGTCAGGGGAAACGGAAAGGAGGGCGGCGTTCTGGGTATCGACCATTGATTCAGTATCCCAGCCCCCACCGACACCCATAAAGTCGGGACCGCCGTATGTGGACAACCGTGAAGGTCCGCGGGTCCACGTAAGATAAAACCCGTGACTAGCGAACAGACAAATACTTTTGACCTCTCGGCATCCTTCAAGGCCTACGACGTCCGGGGCATCGTGGGCGAATCCATCACCGCTGAAATCGTCGAAGCCGTGGGCGCCGCGTTCGTTGATGTCCTGGAACTGGAGGGCCAGACGATCCTGGTAGGCGGCGACATGCGTCCCTCCTCCCCCGAGTTCGCCAAGGCTTTCGCTGACGGCGCAGCCACCCGCGGCGCCGACGTCAAGCTCCTTGACCTGATCTCCACCGATGAGCTCTACTTCGCCTGCGGCTCCCTCAACGCTGCCGGCGCCACGTTCACCGCCAGCCACAACCCTGCCGAATACAACGGCATCAAAATGTCGAAGGCCGGCGCGCAGCCCATCTCCTCCGAATCAGGCCTCAAAGAAATCCAGGCCCTCGCCGAGAAGTACCTCAACGAAGGCTCCATCCCGGCAGCCCCCGTCCGCGGCCTGATCGGCGTCCACGACGTCCTGAAGGACTACTCCGAGTACCTCCGCCAGCTGGTGGACCTCTCCGGTTCCCGGCCGCTTAAGTTAGTTGTGGACGCGGGCAACGGCATGGCCGGCCTCACCACCCCGGCGGTGCTGGGCGACGCCCTGCTGCCCAAGCTGCCCTTCGACATCATTCCCCTCTACTTCGAACTGGACGGTTCCTTCCCGAACCACCCGGCCAACCCCCTCGAGCCGGAGAACCTCCGCGACCTGCAGGCCGCCGTCGTTGAGCACGGCGCCGATATCGGCGTGGCATTCGACGGCGACGCCGACCGCTGCTTCGTCATCGACGAAAAGGGTGAGGCCGTGTCGCCGTCGGCCATCACCGGTATGGTGGCACGCCGCGAAATCGCCCGCGCCCAGGCGCAGGGCGAGGCCACGCCCACCGTCATCCACAATCTGCTCACCTCCCGTGCAGTGCCCGAACTGGTGGAGCACGACGGCGGCCGCGCCGTCCGCACGCGCGTGGGCCACTCGTTCATCAAGGCAGTCATGGCCGAGGAAGGTGCCGTGTTCGGCGGCGAGCACTCAGCCCACTTCTACTTCCGCGACTTCTGGAACGCAGACACCGGGATGCTCGCAGCAATGCACGTGCTCGCAGCCCTCGGCGAGCAGGACGGACCGCTGTCCGAGCTCGGCCGCGAATACGAGCCGTATGTCTCCTCCGGAGAGATCAACTCCGAAATCGAGGACAAGGCCGGCGCCGTTGAGCGCGTCCGCACCGACTTTGCCGCCGAGGACATCACCGTCGACACCATGGACGGCAGCACGTTCACAGCAAATGACGGCAGCTTCTGGTTCAACCTGCGCCCGTCCAACACGGAGCCTTTCCTCCGGCTGAACGTGGAAGCAACGGACCGGGCCATGATGGAAAGCGTCCGCGACCGCGTGCTGTCCAATGTCCGGCGCTAAGCCGGAGGTGGCCCACGAAGCCACGGACGGCCCGGCTGCCGTGGCTTCGTGGCGGGCTTCCGTTCCGGAGGCCTCGGCCACGGATCTGGAAAACCTGCTGGGCACAGGCGTCGGCGCGGCCCAGGAACAGCTCGAGCGAAACGGCGGCTTCCTGCCGTTCGCACTCGTGGTGGAGAACGACGGCGAAGTCCGCCTGGTGGCCGTCACACCGGCTGATGCCCAGGACGGCTCTGACGGTGACTTCGACGCGGACTCGATGATCAGCGACCTCACCGAACTGCTCCGGCAGAACCGTGCTGATTTCCGGGCGGCCGCCATTGTCTGCGACATCCTCTTGGTCGAGGAAGAAACAGATGCCATCCATGTAGCTGCTGAGCACCGCGACGGATCCGTTTTCGCCGCGGTCCTCCCCTACGCCGCCAACACCGGGACCCACGAATGGGAGTTTGGCCAGCTCGCCGCTGACACCAGCGAACCCACCGTCTGGGTGGACTAGACCGCAGCCCGGTGGCCATGAAAATCAACGCCTTCGCAGACGTCAGCCTCCGGGCGCTGATGGTTCTGGCCGCCGCGCCCGGGGCCACTCTCCTCACCACGCAGAACATCGCCGATGCTGTGGGCACGCCGTACAACCACGTCAGCAAGGCGATGGCCAAGCTGCGGACCCTGGGCCTGATCGAGGTAGAACGTGGCAGGAGCGGAGGGTCCCGGCTGAGTCCGGCTGGCCGCCGGGCAACGGCGGGCCAGGTCCTGCGGGACCTGGACACCCGGACGGACGCCGCCGACTGTGTCGCTCCGGGCGGTGACTGCCCGCTGATCCATGAATGCAGGCTTCGTGCCGCGCTGGCCCGCGCCCGTGAAGCGTTTTACCGGGAACTTGATGCCGTGGTTGTGGCCGAACTTCCCGGCTCGCGGCAGATGGCACCCGTCTTCCAGATGATCGGCCTGCGCCCCGGCCTATAGCCCCGCGCCGCGCCCGCATCTCCACCGATTTGATCTCAACTTCTACGGGGTGTAGAACTTGAAGTACGAATATACGCATTTCAAATGTAAGTATTCACATTGACCGGACGAAAGTCCGGTCCCCTATCGCAGGAGTACACATGCTCTCGGACAAATCCCGCCCCGTCATTGAGGCCACGCTGCCGCTCGTCGGTTCCCGGATCGGCGCCATCACTCCCAAGTTCTATGCACGGCTGTTCGCCGCCCACCCGGAACTATTGGATGGCCTGTTCAGCCGCTCCAACCAGCGCTCGGGCAACCAACAGCAGGCGCTGGCCGGAAGCATCGCCGCTTTCGCCACGCACCTGGTCAACAACCCGGGCACCCTCCCCGAAACCGTGCTTTCCCGCATCGCCCACCGGCACGCGTCGCTCGGCATCACTGAGCCCCAGTACCAGGTGGTCTACGAGCACCTCTTCGCGGCCATCGCGGAGGACTTGGCCGAAGTCATCACCCCGGAGATCGCCGAGGCCTGGACCGAGGTCTACTGGCTGATGGCCGATGCCCTGATCAAGATTGAAAAGGGCCTCTACGCCATCCAGGCGAACGACAAAATGTGGACCCCGTGGCGGGTCGCCGCCAAGACTTTTGCGGGCACCGGCGCCATGACCTTCACCCTTGAACCCGCGGACGACACCCCCGTCACCCCCGCGCTGCCCGGCCAGTACGTCAGCGTGAAGGTGCAACTCCCGGACGGACTCCGCCAGGTCCGCCAGTACTCCCTGTCCGATGACGCAGGCACTGGCCGCACCTTCACCACCAAGCTGGACGACGACGGCGAGGTGTCCCCGGTGCTGCACCGCGGCGTCGGAGTCGGTGACATCCTGGAACTCTCCAACCCCTACGGCGAGATCACCCTCAAGGACGGCGACGGTCCGGTGGTCCTGGCATCGGCCGGCATCGGCTGCACACCGACGGCGTCGATCCTGCGCTCCCTCGCCGAGTCGGGCTCCGACCGGCAGGTGCTGGTGCTGCACGCGGAAAGCACCCTGGACAGCTGGGCGCTGCGCGGTCAGATGACGGACGACGTCGAACGCCTAGCGGGTGCCGACCTCCAGCTGTGGCTCGAAGAGCCACAGGACGGGGCCAACGAGGGTTTTATGTCCCTGCGCGAAGTGGACCTGCCGGCCAACGCGTCGCTGTACCTCTGCGGCCCGCTGCCGTTCATGAAGCACATCCGCAACGAGGCCATCAACGCCGGCATCCCGGCCACTCGCATCCACTACGAGGTCTTCGGACCGGACATCTGGCTCGCTTCCTGACGTCGGATGCTTCCTAGCGACAGAAGCGCGAAAGGACACTTAAGCCCCGGTGCTTAAGTGTCCTTTCGTGCCTCCGGAGGGGACCGAAGTGTCCGTTCGCGCAGAGTACGACGGCGGCCCCGCACCTTTCTTGCAAAGGTGCGGGGCCGCCGTCGTCATAAGCGGGGCCTCCGCCGCCGAGGGTTCCCCGTCTGAGCGGAGCGAAGCTAGGGAGGCGGTGGGGACGTCAGCCCAGGCGGGCCTTCAGGCCGGCAAGCTCGGACTGCAGCGCCTCGGGGAGGGAATCGCCGAAGTTGGCGTACCATTCCTCGATGGAGGCGAGCTCGGTGGCCCACTCGGCCGGGTCAACGCGGACAGCTTCCTCGACCTGGGCGGGCGTCATGTCCAGGCCCTTGAGGTCGATGGATTCGCCGGTGGGAACAAAGCCGATCGGCGTCTCGACGGCGTCTGCCTTGCCTTCCAGGCGCTCGATGGCCCACTTGAGGACACGGGCGTTGTCGCCGAAGCCAGGCCAGGCGAAGCCGCCCTCGGCCGTGCGGCGGAACCAGTTGACCAGGAAGATCTTGGGCAGGCGCTCCGGGTTGGCCTTTGCGGACAGGTTGACCCAGTGGTTCAGGTAGTCGCCGGCGTCGTAGCCCATGAACGGCAGCATGGCCATGGGGTCGCGGCGGACCACGCCCACCGCACCGGCAGCTGCAGCGGTCGTTTCGGAGGACAGCGTGGAACCCATGAAGATGCCGTTTGACCAGCTGCGGGCCTCAGTCACCAGTGGGATGGTGGTCTTGCGGCGGCCGCCGAACAGGATCGCGGAAAGCTCCACACCGTCCGGGTTGTTGTATTCCTCGGCCAGCATGTCGATCTGGTCGATCGGCGTGCAGAAGCGTGAGTTCGGGTGGGCTGCGGGCTTGTCCGAATCCGGGGTCCAGGAGTTGCCCTGCCAATCGGTCAGATGAGCGGGCACTTCCTCGGTCATGCCCTCCCACCACACGCCGCCGTCGTCGGTCAGTGCGACGTTGGTGAAGATGCTGTTGCCCTTGGCGATAGCGCGCATCGCGTTGGGGTTGGTGCCCCAGCCGGTGCCCGGAGCCACGCCGAAGAGGCCGGCCTCGGGGTTGACGGCGCGAAGCTCGCCCTCCTTGCCGAAACGCATCCAGGTGATGTCATCACCCAGCGTCTCCACCTTCCAGCCCTCGATGGTGGGATCAAGCAGCGCAAGGTTAGTCTTGCCACAGGCGGACGGGAAAGCGGCCGAGATGTAGTAGGTCTTCTGCTCCGGGGAGGTCAGCTTCAGGATGAGCATATGCTCGGCCAGCCAGCCTTCGTCGCGGGCCATCACCGAGGCGATGCGCAGGGCAAAGCACTTCTTGCCCAGCAGCGCGTTTCCGCCGTAGCCGGAGCCAAAGGACCAGATGGAACGCTCCTCGGGGAAGTGGACAATCCATTTGTCCGGGTTGCACGGCCACGGCACGTCGACCTGGCCGGGCGCCAGAGGGGCTCCCAGGGAGTGCAGCGCCGGCACGAAGAACGCGTCGGTGTCGGTGATGCGGTTCAGCACGTCGGTGCCGATGGTGGCCATGATGCGCATCGAGGCAACCACGTAGGCACTGTCGGTGATCTCGACGCCGAACTTGGGATCCTCAGCGTCGAGGTGCCCCATCACGAACGGGATGACGTACATGGTGCGTCCGCGCATGGAGCCGGCAAACAGCCCACGCAGCTTCTGCTTCATCTCAGCCGGAGCCATCCAGTTATTGGTGAAGCCGGCGTCGTGTTCCTTCTCGGAGCAGATGAAGGTCTGCTCTTCCACACGGGCTACGTCCGCGGGATCAGAGAATGCAGCGAACGAGTTGGGGAAGAGCTCCTGGTTCAGGCGCGTCAGCGTTCCTGCTGCGACGAGCTCGTCCGTGAGACGCGTGTTTTCCTGTTCGGACCCGTCAACCCAGTGGATCCGGTCGGGCTGCGTAAGCTCAGCAACCTCTTCGACCCATGCCAGCAGTGCTGCATGCGTGGTGGGTGCTTTCTCAAGCAGCGGCTTCTGCGCCAGATCGCCCATTGCGGTTCCCTTCCTCGGGTTCATCGGTGTGTCCTAAATGCTATTGGCCACCCAAGGGCGTCATGCGAGGCCAGCGGTGCACGTTCGTGATCGTTGGAGCCGAAAACCGCGCAAATTCAAGGAAAACCGCGAACAAACGGCTGAATTTAAGTGACGAAGGTCACCTAGACCGGTCTAGTTGGCTAGATTACATGCCTCTCGATTTGGAACTCCGGGCCACCCTCGCGTAAAGTAATTCGAGGTTCGGGGAGCAAGAAACGCCGCGAAACACAAAATGCGCCCATAGCTCAGCTGGATAGAGCGTCTGTCTACGGAACAGAAGGCCGGGGGTTCGAATCCCTCTGGGCGCACAGAGAAAGGCCCGTATCGGTTCGCCGATACGGGCCTTTTGTCGTTAAGCGTAGCGCCCCTTTCCTGCCACCGGCCTCGGCCCCAGGAACGGCACGGCCACGCGCGCCTTCACAGCGGAAATGCGTCACTTTTGGTAGCAAACCCCGGCACCGCCCCTGGATTCCCGCGGGTGACCCGGCCCGCTGCGGTCAAAAGTTACGCAGTTGCGCAGTCCCCTGATTGACGACGACGGCGCTCCCCGCCTCCCGCGAGGCGGGCGTAGGCTGGACGAATGACGCCTGAAACGCTGCAACGTGAATTCGATGTCATTGTGATCGGCGCTGGTGCCGTGGGGGAAAACGTCGCCGACCGGGTGGTCCAGGGCGGCCTGACGGCTGTCCTTGTTGAAGCCGAACTGGTGGGCGGCGAATGCTCGTATTGGGCCTGCATGCCGTCCAAGGCCCTGCTCCGCCCCGGCACCGCCCTGCACGGCGCACAGACGGTACCCGGCGCAGCGGAAGCCGTCACCCTGACACTGGATGCAGTGGCAGTCCTGAAGCGCCGGGACTATTTCACCGCAAACTGGCAGGACGACAGCCAGGTGAAGTGGTTGGAAGATACCGGGATTGAGCTGATCCGTGGCCACGGCTGGATCACCGAGCCGCGCACCGTTGAAGTAGCCGGGCTGGACGGCAACACTTACGAGCTCAAGGCGCGTCACGCCGTCGTACTCGCCTCCGGCTCCACGCCAACCACACCTCCCATCGACGGGCTGGCGGATCTGCAGGTCTGGGGCACACGTGAAGCCACCTCGGCCAAGGAGGTGCCGGAGCGCCTGGCCGTGATCGGCGGGGGCGTAGCGGGCAGCGAACTGGCGCAGGCATTCGCACGCCTGGGCTCGGACGTGACGCTGGTGGCCAGGAGCGGCCTGCTGGGCACGTTCCCCGCAGAGGCCAGCAAACTTGTGGTCGCGGGGCTGCGCGCGGACGGCGTGGCGGTCCGCCTCAACACGTCCACCGAAAGTGTCCGGGAAAACGACGACGGCACGTTCACCCTCACACTTCAGGACCAGACGCCGGACGGCCGCACCACCGTCATTGCGGACAAGGTCCTCGTTTCAACAGGCCGGCATCCCGCCCTCGAAGGCCTCGGCCTGGAAAGCCTGGGTTTCGAGGCGCAGGACGGGCAGCCGCTGAAACTCACCACCGACTCCACTGGACTAGTCCAGGGCCTCCCGGACGTCCCGGGCACCCCGGGCACCCCGGGCGAGGAAGGCGAGGAAGGCGAGGAAGGCGAGGAAGGCGAGGAAGGCGAGGAAGGCGAGGATCCCTGGCTTTACGCTGTTGGCGACGCCGCAGGAAGAAACTTCTTCACGCACCAGGGCAAATACGAGGCCAGGGCCACCGGCGACGCGATCGCGGCCCGAGCCAAGGGCGAGCTCAGCGGGGCCCCCGAGGCCTGGAGCCGGTACGCCCAGACGGCCAACCAGCATGCTGTCCCAAACGTGGTGTTCACCGATCCCGAACTGGCGGCCGTCGGGCGCTCGGTGGAGCAGGCAAAGCGGGACGGCTACAACGTGTCGTCCGTGGAGCTCCCAATCCAAGTGTCGGGTTCGTCCCTGCATTCGGAACACTACGAAGGCTGGGCGCAACTGGTGGTGGACGAGGACCGGCGGGTCCTGCTCGGCGCCACCTTCGCGGGCCCGGACGTGGGCGAACTGCTGCACGCGGCCACCATCGCCGTGGTGGGCGAGGTCCCGCTGGAGCGGCTGTGGCATGCGGTGCCATCGTTTCCCACGGTCAGCGAGGTGTGGCTGCGGCTCCTGGAGAAGTACGGCTTGTAGGAGGGGCCCAAGTGTCCGTTCGCGCTGGGCTACTCCAGCCGCCCTACTCCCGTGCGCTATGACGCGCTATTTGAACTGACCAGTCAGTTCAGTTAGGCTGGAGGTGGACATACACCGTCGAAAGGCCATTTTTGCTCTCCGTACAGCAGCTCCTTGTGAAGGGCCGGCGCGACGATTTGCTTCCGCCCACCTCTCTGCGGGTCGGCCGGGGTGAGCTCCTCCTCGTCACCGCCGAACGCCAGGACCAGCGGACAGCCCTTGCCCTGACCATCAGCGGGCGTATGAAACCCACTGGCGGCCGGATGTCCTGGGACGCCAACGAACGCACCAAATCCCTCCGCCTCGCGAGCGCCCTGGTGGATTCCCCCAACGTGAATGAGCCCGAGCAGCACCTCAGTGTCCGGGACCTTGTCACCGAGGACCTCGCCCTGATCCCCCGCCGCTACCGGGGCGCGCTGCTGAGCAAGCCCTGGCTCAAAGTCAACAGTTTCGAGGACATCGCGGACCTGTGGACGGAGCAGCTGGCGCCGGACCGGCGCATTGAACTGCTGACGGCCCTGGCCCTCGCCAACCCGCACACGGACCTTTTGGTGGTGGACTCCCCCGACAGGCACGGTGCCCACGCTGCGGACTGGCTCCCGCGGCTTGAGGAGTTGGCGTACGACGCCGGCCGGCCGCTCGCCGTCGTCGTCACCGTTACTGCCCTCCCGGCAGGGTGGACGGGACCGGCCACAGTGATCGGCAACGCCGTCCCGGACGTGGACGAAGCGCCCGATGCGCCGGCTCTCACGGACGAAGAAACCGAATCCCTCTTACTCGAAACCGAGGATGCCAAGTGACCGTGCTGCGGCTGGCCCGTTCCGAACTCAAACGGATGACCGGTGGGTTGCTGCCGAAGCTGACCATCCTGGCCCTGATCATGGTGCCGCTCCTGTACGGGGCCGTGTATCTGTACGCCAACTGGAATCCCTACGGGAACCTGAACCAGATCGAGGCCGCCCTGGTGGTTGAAGACACCGGCGCCACGTCCAGCGACGGGACCGAGCTCCAGGCGGGCAAGAAGGTGGCGGACGGCCTGGTGGAGGGGAACGTCTTCAACTGGCAGGCGGTCCCGTCGGCGGCCGAGGCCGACGCAGGGGTCAGCAGCGGCAAGTACGCGTTTGCACTGAAAATCCCGGCAGAGTTCTCCACGAACCTGGTCTCACCCGGCAGCTTCGATTCGGCCAGCCAGGCGATGCTGAATGTCACCACCAACGATGCCAACAACTACCTGCTGAGCACCATCGTGGACAAGCTGACCACCGCGGTGCACACAACGGTGGCCAAGGAAGTGGGCGAAGAGACGGCGAACCAGCTGCTCACCGGGTTCGGCACCATCCACGCCCAGATGCTCAAGGCCGCCGACGGCGCCGGGCAGCTGACGGACGGCGTGGCCACCCTCCGCGACGGGACTGTCACGCTGCATACGGGCACCAGCGAGCTCAGCGCAGGAGCCGGCGAGCTGTACAACGGGCAGCTGAAACTGCGGGACGGGGCCAATCAGCTGACCGACGGCGCCGGGCAGCTCAGCAGCGGGCTCTCCGTCCTGAAGGACAGCACCGCCACCCTGCCCACGGACACCCGGACCCTGGCCAACGGCGCGGCACAGGTGGCCGCGGGGAACGCGCAGCTGAACACCAAGGTCCAGGACGTTGTCACGCAGCTTGATGCCGCGGACCAGGGGCTCCGGACGCGTGTGATCGAATCGAATGCCCGCCTGGTCGCATCCGAAGTGATCACCCAGGTGCAGGCAGACAAAATCCTGGCCGACTTCGATACGGTGGCAGCCTCCAGCCCCGTGGCCGCGGCGAAAACCCGGATCCAGACAGACGCCACCCAGATCCAGCAGCTCGCGGACGGCTCCGAAGCCGTGAGCGTCGGCGCAGCCCAGCTGGCCACGGCCACCCCCGCGCTGAAGGACGCCATTGTTCAGGCTTCCGGTGGCGCTGACCAGCTCCACACCGGGGCGGCCACGCTGGCCACCGGCGAGCAGACTGCGCTCGACGGCACCGGACGCCTCGCGGAAGGGGCGCAAACGCTCGACGCCGGTGCGGGGCAGCTGGAAGCGGGGGCCGGCACCGCCGCTGACGGCTCACGGACGCTGGCCGACGAAATTGCCAAGGGCGCCGGGCAGGTGCCCAACCCGGACGATTCGCAGAAGAGCAGCCTCTCCGAAGTGATTGCCGATCCTGTTGCGGTCAGCAACGTCTCCCAGGCGAAAGCCGATTCCTACGGCGCGGGGCTGGCACCGTTCTTCCTGACACTCGCCTTGTGGATCGGCATCTTCATGCTGGTCCAGGCGATGCGGCCCATCACCCAGCGCGCCCTGGCGTCGAACGCCCCGGCCTGGAAAATCGCCGTCGGCGGCTGGCTTCCGTTCCTGGCCGTTTCGGTGGTGCAGGCGAGCCTGCTGACCCTCGTGGTGAACCTGGCGTTGGGCCTCAACCCCGCGCATCCGGTGCTGATGTGGCTGTTTATGCTGGCCGCGGCCATGGCCTTCAGCGCCATCATCCAAGGCATCGTGGCGCTGCTGGGGTCACCCGGCAAGCTGGTGGTGCTGATCCTGCTGGTGCTACAGCTGGTGTCCTCGGGCGGCACGTTCCCCTGGCAGACCACCCCGCAGCCACTCCATGTTGTCCACGAAATCCTGCCCATGGGCTACGTGGTCACAGGCATGCGGCACCTCATCTACGGTGCGGACCTGTCCGGGATCGTGCCCACTGTCCTTGGGCTGCTCGGCTACACGTTGCTGGGCGCGGCGATGTCCACGTTTGCGGTCCGGAAGCACAAGTACTGGACGCTCAAAACGCTCAAACCGGAGATCGCGGTATGAGCCCTCCCGCGCCGGGATCTGGGGTGCCTGAGCCTGGCGTGCATGATCCGGCCGTGCATGATCCCGTGGGGCACGATCCCGCCATGCACGGTCCCGCCGAGAAGAAACTCCGCCCGGCCCGGACCAATGCCACCCGGCAGAAGCTCTTCGACGCGTCCATGGAGCTGATCGGCCAGCGTGGCGCAGCGGGTGTCACTGTGGACGAGATTGCCGCGGCGGCGGGCGTCTCCAAGGGCACGGTCTACTACAACTTCGGCAGCAAGTCGGACCTGATCGCGCAGCTGCTGCGGCACGGCGTGGACATCCTGAAGACACGCCTGCTTAGCGAGGCGGGGCAGCCCGGGGCCGATCCACTGGTGGCCATGGAGGCAATGATCGGCCAGGCCATGGATTTTATGGACGATTACCCGTCCTTCGCCCGTTTGTGGGTGAGCGAAAACTGGCGGACTCCCAGCGAATGGCGGGACACGTTCGCGGTGCTCAGGTCTGAACTCCTGGCGGTCATCGGCGCGGCCATAGGGAACGTGGCTGCCGTCTATCCGGTGGACGAATCGATCTCGCGGGGCAGCCTCGAAACGGCGATCTTTGGCGCCTGCTTTGTGGTGGGGCTTGACCGGCAGACCTACAACCCGGAACGCACCCGTGACCAAAGCGTTGCAGCAATCATGGCAATCATGCGCGGCTATGTCGTGAAGTAGCAGGGATGATTGGACGCATGCGCCACATGGGTAACAGCGGGAAGTTCGCCGTGATCGCGGCCGTCGCCGCCTTGGGCATGCTGGTGCTCACCGCCATCACCCTGGAAGAGGCCGTGATGGTCACGTTCCTGGGCCTGGTTGCGCTGGCCTATGTTGCGGCCGTGGCGGAGGTCCTGGCCCGCGGGCGCCACTTTGTACTGGTTGCCACCGCAGTGGGATCCAGCCTCACCATTGCCTTCTCCCTTGCCTTCGTCAGCACCTGGGAGCTGGCCTTCGCCGAACCGTCGTCGTTCTTCGGCACACCGCTCCCCACCGGGGATCCGGACAACTACTTCTACTGGGGTGGGGCCTCAGCGGTGGCCACGCTAGCGGTCCTGTTCCTTGGCGCAGTCTGGCCGGCGGGCAGGCGGTTGGGGACTGCCAAACGGAGGCCCTCGCCAGCCAAGCGGCGGCCGGCTTCCGGCACTGGCCGCCCTGCTGCGCGGCGCCCGGCAACCGGAGCCACCGCGGCCCGGGGCGCGGCACCCCGGGGTGCCGCCACCGGTCAGCGCGCGTCAGGCTCCCGTGCGCCCGCCCGGATGCCAGCCTCAGCAGCCAAGCGGCCGTCGTCGTCCGCCTCCCCGGTCCGCAAACCGGCACCCAAACCGGGCACCAAGACGGGCGCCAAACCGGCGCCCCGCCGCTGACCCAGCCGCAGAACCTGCCGGCCGCGTCCGGTGAGCACGGCCGTCGCCACCCCGCCCAGGAGGAGCAACCCGCCAGCCAGTTCCGCCGGCGTGGGCACCTCCCCCAACGCCAGCCAGGCCGCGCTCATGCCCACCACGGGAACCAGCAGCGTAAAGGGCACCACGGCCGACGACGGATAGCTGGCCAGGAGCCGGTTCCAGATCCCATACCCCACCAGCGACGCGAAAATGGCCGTGTACAGCGCACTCAGGATCGTGGCCGGCTGGAGGTCTGCCAGCGTGCCGAACACCGCGTCCGGCCCGTCCACCAGCAGCGACAGTCCAGCGAGGGGCAGCGGCACTACTGCGCCGGACCAGACCACCAGCCCCAGCCCGGAGGCGGCCTTGGCCTTCCGCGCAACGACGTTACCGGCCGCCCAGGACAACGCGGCTCCCAGGACGATGATGAGCGGGAGCACCGGTGCCACGGCACTGCGGCCGACGGCCACCACGGCCAGCCCCGCAACGCCAAGAACGACGCCGGCCAGTTGGCTCCGGCTGGGGCGCTCGCGCAGGAACCCGGCGGCCAGGAGGACAGTGAGCAGCACCTGCGCCTGGAGGACCAGGGAGGCGAGGCCTGCCGGCATGCCCAGCGCCATGGCCAGGTAGAGGAGGCCGAACTGGCCCGCGCTCATAAAGACGCCGACGCCGACGATAGCCTTCCAGCTGACGTCAGGCTTCCTGATGAAGAAGATCCAGGGGAAGACCACTAGGAGGAACCGCATGGCCACAAACAGCAGCGGGGGAACCTCACGGCCGTTCGCATGCAGGCCGAAGTCGATGGCCACGAAGTTCAGGCCCCAGAGAACGGCGACCAAGGCGGCAAGGAGGGAGTGTCGGAGATTCACGGTCCCACTCTTGCAGACCGGCAGATGAAGCACCAGCGTTGAATTCTGCTTCGAATCATGTACGTTTGCTTCATGATTGAGATCGGCTCACTGCGGGCCCTGGCGGCGATTGAACAGCACGGTTCGGTCATAGCGGCGTCGGAGGTAATTGGCTTCAGTCCGTCGGCAGTCTCCCAGCAGATCAAGAAGCTGGAGAAACAGACCGGATTCCCCGTCCTGGAACGTCGCGGCCGCGGCGTGCTGCTGACCGAGCGGGGGCTCACGCTGGCAGCGTACGGCCGGCGCATCCTGTCGGAGCTCGAGGAACTGGAATCCACCCTGTTGGCGGATCCAGCCAAACCGACCGGGCACCTCAAGGTTGTTGCCTTTTCCACGGCCTGCAGGGGCCTGGTGGGGCCGCTGCTGGGACGGCTGGCGTCCTCCGGAGCGGACCTGGACCTCAGCGTGCTGGCCGAGGACCCGCGGGAAGCCGTGGCGCGGGTGGCCAACGGGGAGGCGGACCTGGGTGTGGTCCACAACTGGAACTCCGTCCCGCTGGTGATACCGGAGCACATGACACTGGAGTGGCTGTGCGAGGACGTAGCGGACGTCCTGGTCCGCCGCAACCATCCCCTGGCAGGACGCGGCCAGGTGGAACCGGCGGATCTGGTGGACGAGCGCTGGATCAGCACGCCGCACGGGGCCATCTGCAACGAGGCTCTACTGAGGATCTTCGCCGACCTTGGCCGGGTGCCGGACATCAGGGTCTACGATCCAGACTTCGCAACCCACATCGCACTGGTGGAGCAGGGAGCCGTTGTGGCGCTGGTCCCCCGCCTCGGCCGGCCCGCGCTGCCTGCGGACGTCGTCGGCCTGCCCCTGGTCAACCCCACGCAGGTCAGGCAGGTGGGCATCGTGTACCGCCGCACCATGGCGGCCAGCCCGGGCATCCAGCACGTCGCCGGACTGCTGCGGGAGGTCGCCGGCACGCGCGGGGTCGCCGGGTCCCATGGGGTCAGTGGATCCCGTGGCTTCAGTGGGCTCGCGGGACCTTGAACTTGGTCAGCCGGGCGTCCTGCCCATCCAGCTCGGCCCAGGATTTTTCCGTTTCCAGCACCGTGAGGGCGCTGGTGGGGTAGCGCGTGGCGGCTTCCATGTAGGCGTCGTGGTTTGAGTCGCGGGAGGCCAGGTGCATGGCGAGGTCCTGGACGCCAGGCATGTGCGAGATGAGCATCAGCGTGGTGACGGTATCAGGCACGTGGTTGACCACGGCGAGCATCCGCAGCGCAGAGGCGGCGTAGAGTCCGTCCTCAAGTTTCGGCGTCGGGGCCTTGTCCCCCAGTTCTGAGCACACCCAGGTGCAGGTCTGGCGGGTGCGCAGCGCACTGGAACACAGGATGAAGTCCGGGAGGATGCCGTGTTTGACCAGCCACTTGCCGGCCAGGGGCGCCTCGCGGTGTCCCCGTTCCTCCAGAGGCCGCTCATGATCCGCCACACCGCCGGGCCAGTCGGACTTGGCGTGCCGCATGATCACCAGGCGTTTGATGTGGTGGTCGCTCATCCCCCAAGCCTAACGCCCACACAGGTAAGCCGCGCCGCCGTCGAACATCAGCCGCGGAGGCCAATACTCGCGAGCCCGGACGCGCAAAAGCGACATTTCACGTAGAGAGGGCGCTGCAGCGCAGCGGGGCATCCTGAAAGCGCCGTTGTTGCGTGAAGAACGAGCGCAGGCGCCGAAGGATGTCGCGCGAAAGCGAAAGCGGCCGCGCCCCAGGGGTCCGGCCGCTTTGGTGCGGTGCTGAAGGACTAGTCCGAAAATGAGGTGACGTCCGTTCGGTCGGCGCGCGTGGGGGTGCCCGTGTGGCGAGCGGGAACCACCGGTTTGTCTTTGGAATTGGGAGTCAGGCGGCAGGGG
>NZ_JBTNDQ010000023.1:0-56875 GCF_054510915.1 Pseudarthrobacter arbutini
ATCCAAGGTCATGCGCACTGCACGGTCACGGACTTCGGGCGGAAACTGCTTGGGCATAATCACTATCTTTCTCACAGAAGATAGCGGCATCAAACCCGGGACGGTTCAGAAGACGAAACCAGTCAGTAAGTGCTTGCGTGCCTAGGAGCGCTTGCCGTAAGTGGCTTGGCCCCTCTTGATCGCCAGCTTCAAGTCGTCCAGGACATCTCTGCTGAGCAAGGGGCTCCACGTGGCCTCGTACTCGGCTCCGTTGTGGGTCCGGATTCCATAGTGGCGTTCCAACGTGGCAACGTTGCTCACGTTGATCGCCGCCCACTTCTTACCGGTGGCAGTTGGGATGGCGCGTGCGTTCAAATCCATGGCGATGCTGTTCCAGGAATCCCCAGATATGAAGCGCTCGACTATCTCCCGGACAACGGCGGCTTCTGGTTCGTTCAGAGTCATGCCGTTCTGGTTCCATCCGAAGGCCCGATTGCCGCCGCTTGGCTTTCCGGCTTTGGCTGCCTGCAGCTTTGCCGATTTCACGCGGTCGGTTGATGTCTCCACTTCATACGAAGCCCAAGCCGCGAGCGTTTTGGCTGTTGCACGCCCTGCCGGTGTCGTGAGGTCAAAGTGACCTGCCCTGACTGTGTAGGTAGCGACTTTCAGTGGCTGGCAGACGTCGATGTAGTGCTCTAGATCAATCGTGCGTCTGAGGAGCCGATCCTGATGCCAGACGGCCACGGCGTCAATGTCGCCGTTCTTTATGGAGTTCAGCAGCGCGTCGTAGCCAGGGCGGTGCTTGCCTGAATAGGCGCTGATGTCGTTGTCAGAAGGTAGCAACGACAGTACCGCCGAGCTGCTGAACAAGAGTGTTGCAGTCGCCGGCCTGCCGGTCCACACCTAGGCCAGCCCCAACGCGGTCGCGGCTTATTCGGCTGTAGATGGCAAATCGTTGACTATGCATATATTCGGTTCCGCGCATGATTATGAGGCCTCCGGGGTATGCCGTCAATACTTTTGACGAGGCGCCAAATGGTGCACCACGCGGTGCTGGTCAATGCAGCGTGGGGGATCGCGCTCAGTTGGAAGAGGCCGTCAGATCGATCCGGCGATGGAGCAGGCTGGCGAATTCAAGGTGACCGCCAGATTTTCTCCGACTGTAGCAGCTTGCCTTGGACCAGACGGAAATCTATCTCCGAGCCGAGCCAAGGGTCCTTCATTGAGATCTCTTGACAGACTAAGTAACACTTCGGCCGACAGGTGAGGCCCAATCCGGCCTTCCGTCGGCCGGTGCCCATGCTAGGCAATCGGCTGCACGAATGAAGTATGCTTCCGGCCAAGGGGCGTTAGGCATGACTTGGGCTGGGTCGGGAGAGATGAGCAGGATAGCTCCGGGCCAGATCGGTTCCGGTAGTGCCTCTATCCAGGCGGGCTGAACATGGTTGAAGCGGTTCCACAAGATGGTGACCCATGAACCTGTGGGTTGTACGGCGTCAACGCTGAGGAGCGTTACCTCGGTCGTGGTCCCACTTGCCAGCTTGGCATTGTCAAAGGTCCGCCACTTTTCCGTTGCGTCGAGTACCCAGGTACGGCGTTGGTTGATCCGCTTCCACCACAGCGTGCCTGAAAGCAGCGCAGCTGCCACTAAGAGGCCGCCAACAATAACCTTGAATAACGAAGGGAGTTCGGCCGCAAGGACAGACGTCAGAAAGAGAACGAGGGCTATCAGAACAACCGTGCTGGTCGATACCAGTCCAGCTGTCGCAACTTTGGGTTTCACCGTTGGGTTTAGGACCATATAGTCTCGCCTCTTCTAACAGCTTAAAGCTGCCAGCCAGCACTGGTCAGGACGACTTGCTGGAAAAGGGCCATATTCTCTGAACTGTTCCCTGGTAGAGGTGCCGCTGGGCGATCGCGAGCGTCATCAATTGCAACTTGAAGTCTTTCCCTATGATCCCGCTGTTCCCACTCATAGTCAGCGGGAGTCGCTCCCAGGGGCAGGGGAGAGTCCGAGATCCCCCACCGGTCCCGGAATATGGCGACGTCACGAATCAGTCGGCCTGACGCACCACTGCCAAGGGAGGCAGCCAGGACGCGTTTCCACTCGAGGTCCTCTGTCAGGGCGGTCATGGTTACAGTGTCGGTCCTCTGCCGGATCCGTTGGCGGACCTGATCAACCAGCTCCGCGAGGTCAGGACGGGGGGTAGCAAGCTCCTCGACCAGGGGGGCGATCGAGGTCGCCGGCATCCCCTTTACGAACCGACGCAACCGCATGCTGAGGACAGCAGCCCGGTCATTCGCAGCGGTGCTGTGTTGGACAGCGTGCTCCACGACACGTTCAGCGCCCGGACGGCTGACTGCTGTGGCCTTGCGCCACGCCGCTACGGCTGCGCCCCACGAAGGTGACTGTTCGAGTTCAAGTGATGAGCCGCCATCGTGCTTGTTCAAGCATTCCATCAGACTTTGAGCAGCTGCTATTTGCGCCAAGTAGTCATACTCCGCGTAGAGCCGCTCAAGGCTGTCCGACTTTTTGCGCCCGGCGTCGCGAACCTCATGGGCGGTGCGCTCAGCACCTTCCGCAGCGAGCACCTCGCCCAGAATGCTTCGCCACGACGGCTGCAGGGAAGGATCAATGCCGGGATGCTCAGAGTCATCACCTTCGCTGACGTAGGCAAAGTTGCCGGAGCGGCCCCGGGTCATGCTGACGTAGAGGAGCTCGCGGGTGAGCCGGCCCTGGGTAACTACAGTGTGACCAGTGTCGACCGTAATGCCCTGGGAACGGTGTGCGGTGGTTGCATAGCCCAACTCAACGCACGACTCGAGGTACGTCCGGGGGAGTACGACCCTCGCTCCCGTTTCCCTCCGCACCGCGAGAAGCGAGCCGTCCCGCCTACTGACGCCTTGGACGTCGAACAGAGTTCCATTCCGGACGAAGTCACCCTCGCTGTCGACGAGCCTGCGGTCGTTTCCGCGCGCGATGACGGTGTCTCCGGAACCGGCGTATAAGCCATCGTTGAGCTGAATGCTGACTTCGGGATCCACCTCGCCCTTAGCCACAAGATCGGCCTGGGCGCGTTCGTTGAGCATGCCGACAGTGTCATTGTCGGCCGCGATAAGGATGGATGACTTGCCCGCCAGCATATCGGCCTGCCACGCCAGATACGCCTGGTCGACCATATCCAAGTAAGTGCCGTGACTGATCCGTCGATACTTTTCATAATCCGGGATCGCTGAGTAGTCTCCCCTCCGCAGCTTGAGGGATGATGCACCCTCCCACTTCTCATGAAATCTCCAGATACTGCTGAGCCGGGTCGTCTTTCCTTCCCGGTCCAGCCAACCGAGCGTCCCTCCGGCGTCGATCGCATCCAGCTGGCCTGGGTCACCCACCAAGAGGATCTTCGCATGGGCCTCGCGGGCCTGCTGGACCAGGGCGGCGAGTTGGAACGTGGAAACCATGGAGGCCTCGTCGATGATGACGAGCTGATCAGGATGGAAGCGCCATTGCTGCTGAACGGCGGCGAGCCGCGCAGCTTCCTGCGCCACTGCGATGGTCAAGCGGTCGTCGGCATGAGCTTTCGTCAGGCGGGTTTGGAGGTCGAAGAAGCGCCCAGCTCTTGAACTTGCTCCTCGGCCAACCGACTCATGCAGCCACTTAGTAACATTCTCCGTGGCCATGGAGAGACCGCGGCCCAACACGGCCGCGCTTGCCGCTGCTGGGGCCAGCCCGATCACGCTACCGGCACCGTACTCCGCTTCCCAGATCGCCTTGACGGCGCCGAGAGTCGTTGTCTTTCCAGCGCCGGCTGGCCCCACGATCGCATCGAGGCGGTTGCCGCTGAGGAGAACGCTTGCGACGGCGGCGCGCTGATCTGAGTGCAGCTCCGGCTTCCTGGCGTGTCCCACTCTGTCGAGTGAATCCATGTTGACGTCCGCGCGCATGACATCCGCGCGCATGACAGGGCCGCCGTCGTCGTTCCTTGCAGCCATGATGGCGTCCTCGCAGGCGAGCGTCGACGTGTCCGTGTAGAGGCGCGATCCGTGGAAGTCGAAGACGCTGCTTCGCCCGATGCGGAGGTCAGCCGCGGCGTCTGGTGGGGCGGTGTAGCGGTACTCGTTGAGCGCCACGGACTGATGTTCGGCGGCCGTGGCCACTGCATCCATGAGCGCACTCCGGTCGGAAGCGGAGCGGCAACGGATCTGTGCGCAGACTCTTTCGGCTTCGGCGAGGAGGTTCCAGCGGTTCCAGGTTGAGCGTTTGCTGGCGACACGTTCACGGGCAAGGGAAGCGACACTGTCGATCCACTCGGCCGTGAGGTCCGTGGACGCGAAGGGGGAGTCCCAGGACCTGTTGATGGTGGCAGCGAGGACGTCGGCTGGCTGGAATCCTTTGGCGGCCGCTCGTTCTCGCCATTGGCCGGAGAGCTCACGCAGCGGTGTGGGCAGTTCGGTCTTTGGGGTGCGGGTGGCCAAAGTTGCCTGCTGGCGAAGCTTGATGATGGTTGCTGCGGTGGGTGGATGACCGCGTTCCGTGACCCATTGCGCCACGAGGCGGTCTGTTTCCAGATTGATGAGACGTGACCGGTTCGAAAATTCGCGGATGAGTTCTTTGTCGATGCCGGTGAGTTGCTGGCTGGGATTCTGGGTGCTAGTGACCGGGGTGCGGATATCCGTGTCACTTCCGAGGTGCCGGTGGAGGGCGTCAAACAGGAGTCCGTTGTAGTGTTCGCTGGCGGCGACGGCGGCCTTGTACAGGGTGCGGGAGTCGAGCGTGACCCAAGCCGCGTCGGTGATCCGCTGGATGCGGTTGGCGATCACCAAGTGCGTGTGGAGTTGCGGGTCCCCGGTGCGTGATTCCCAGTGGTCGAAGGCGGCGGCCATGGCGCCCCTCGTGCCTAAACGGGCTACGCCGTTCCGTCCGGCGCGGGTGTGGATGACGTTCTCTTCCAGCCATGTGAGAGTTTGTTCGACGGCGTCGTGATGGGTCCGCAGGATGTGATCCTGGGTGCTTCGAGGGCTGAGTGCCCACAGAACAGACACCGATTTTGGCACACTGAAGGTCAGGTCAAAGCCGACGACGGCGTGCCTTACGGTAGGTGGGCCGGTCTTGTTGTCGACGGCGATGGGTGGGCTGTGGGGGCGGCCCAAGGGCGTTGCGTTGTCGGGGTGGATTGCTAAATCAAAGACCGCTTTTGCGTCTGTTTCGGAGACGGGCTCAGCGGCGGTTCTGTTGATTCCTTTGAGTCCGCTGCCAATCCATCGGCCTTCCGGTGTACCGGCCTTCATGTAGTACGTGCTGGCGTCCCGGGGAGAAATGGAGAGATCGTCCATCATCGTCGTCTTGAACAGGTAGCGCAGGCCTGCTTGTGCAGAAAGCCGCGCGATGGACATCGTCATAGCCGCGGCGCTCCAGCTTGGCGATTCGTTGGATGCCACCCACGGCGGCGAAAGATTTCCAGTGTTGCTTGGTCGAGCGCGACGCCCTTGGCCTGAGCAAGGGAGACCAGCCAGGCAGAGATGTGGGCGAGATCCTGGACATTGGTTCTTTGCGCGCGTTTGAGGCGAGAGACCTCTGACTGGAGGAGGTTGTTGCTCACTCTTTGTTCGGAGTTCTCTGCTTCGAGTCGATCGATCTCGCAGGCTTGGGACCGTAACTTGGACTGGAGTACTTCCCGGTGCCGCTGGCAGGCTTTCGTCTTGGACTCCAGTTGTCGTTTGGTTGCTTCCAGCTGGGCCAGGGGGTCAGTGGCGAACGAGTCTGCCTGTGGAACTAGGCCGGGGCGGCTGCGAGTCCGACGTCGGCGGTCCCGCTGCCTGTTGGCACAGCGCGTTGAGCAGAAGCGCTGTGTCCTGCGGGAGGATTCGAAGCTGTTATTGCATTCTTCGCATTTCTTGGTGGTCACGTGTGTTCATCTGCGCCTGGTCAGCGCCCGACATGACCAGACGTGGGCAGTCCTCACGCTGACGGCCTTGGATGCCAGAGGTGTGAGGCGCTTTTGTGCTGGGCTGTCGCGGGCATTGGCGGGGGTCGTCGTCGGAAGGTGCTTCAGTCGGCGGATTGCTCGGCCACAGGGGAGAGGGCCTGAAAGCGTGATTGCCGGCGAGCCAATGAGTGGGGGATTGGGTTGGGTGGATTCGAGGCAGAGGAAATGACCGTTGACGGCGGGTCGACGGTCATTGGGTTTGCGTAGGTCTGGCTGGGTCTAGAGGTTGTCGGGCTCTGGCTGGGTGCCAGCGGAGTGTTGGAGCGCCTGTGTCAGCCTCTCGATTTCCGTCGGGTTGAAGCCGGACCAATGATGATGGTCATCCACCACGACGACGGGCGCTTGTGCGTAGCCGAGGTCCTGGACGTATTCGAGGGCCGCGCCGTTGGTGGTCAGGTCGACGCTTGTGTATTGGATGCCCGCCTTGTCGAGATTGAGCGATGTCAGCCGGCATTGCTGGCAGCCGGGCTTGGTGTACAGGACGATGTTCATGGCGTCGGCTCCCTTCTGGGTCAGAGCCTGCGGTAGGCCTGGCTCTTGCTCGTCGCCCAACCCGCAACGAGGCCGCAGCCGAGCATTTGGCTCATGAGGCGGGCGAGCCGGTAGTCCGGGTCGAAGGAGCGGGCGAGGTCCATCAGGTCGGACGCGATGGAGCCTTTGCCTTTCCACCAGGCGATGCACCCCAGGACAGCTAGCGGGGCTGCGGCATGCTCGGGGGCGGCGACGGCGTAGAGCTGCCGCAGTAGTCCTTCGGCGGTGTCGATCCGGTCCCAGTCCGGTGCGGTGTCGGATTCGCCGAACAGGAGGAGTTCCATCGGCAGGTCCAAACCGGGCATACTCGCGATCAGCCTGTCCCTGAGTTCGGGAATTTGCAGCTGGGCGAGCACTTCGGCGAACTGAGCCGCCGTCGGCTCCTCCCCGCCGTCGAGGAGGCTGGACCAGAGTCCGCGGGCCTCGGCTGTCCTTTGGGCGGAGCTTTGCGTCGCGGCGGTTTTTCGGTGGGTGTGGACGACGGTGGTGAACTCAGGCGTGACGGCTCGGCTGGGGAGGGCCAGGGCCAGGCTGTCCTGGATCTGGCTGCCGCGGAAGATCAGTTCGGCGTTGACCGTGCTCGACTGGACTGTGGTGAGCGGTATTTCAGGGCCGTAGGAGACGGGGTGGATCCTGAACTCGGCGATGGATGAGGGTCCGACGATCCAGCCGGCCTGGATCGGCATGCTGGCCAATGCCAGTTGCTGTGCGAGTGATTCGACGAGGGGGCCGAAGAGGGCCTCGCTGTCGTTGTCGCGGTTGGTGTCGGTGAAGATCGCGAAGACGGCCGCCGTCGCGTCCTGGTCGCTGCGGAGGTAGCCGCCGATCCTTCGGGCGTACATGAGTGCGTGGTCGGGTGTGGTGGGCAGGTCCAGCCGGAGGGTGGCTCCCATCCGACTGTCCTGGAGTGAGATGCAGACCAGGCTTTCGTGGGGCCAGTAGCCGAGGCTGTGGCCGATGAGGCTGACGAGGTCGGCCGGTGTGGTGATGTGCAGGGTGTCCACGATGATCTCTCCTCAAATGGTTGGCAGGGGCCCGTTGGTTTGGGCTTCTGCTCTGGTGGGGCCTTCGGTAGAGGAATCACCGCTGGGTTTGAGGGACCGGAGGGCAACCTGCGGGGACCGGGCAGGGGGAGGAGATTGTTGTGAGGAAATAAGCGACAGCAGGAGCGCCGAGGAACAATGTCCGGGGGAATTCCGGGCGCGTAGCGCGCGGGTTGCGTGCAGGGACCGCCCAGCGATGATGGGGGACCAGAAGGCACCGCTTGGATCGTGAGCTGCGGCGCAGGGCCGGTTGCATGGCGTACTCGACATCATGTTGGGCGCCGGGATTAGATGATTTTCCTACGCAGGTCACGCCTTTGAAAACGATATTGGCGGCCCGCTGCCGTCGTCCTTTTGGATCCACGTCAGGTAGTCGGTCAGAGACATCATGCAGCAGTAGTCGCAGTAGCTTAGGGCCGCCGTCCCGTCAACGTGGGCGCCACCGGAGCTGCCCGTGGTTACCTGACCAAGCAAGGTTGCGTCCTGCGACTCTCTGATGTTTCGGTGCGGTGGGGAGGTCGCATCTACACCCAGAGTGCTGGAATCTGAGGTGTTCTGGTCGTCGAACACGTCGCCCTCCTGAAGGGGAGATCCTGAATGACCTCGCTACCCTTTTCATGCCGTTGACGTGGATCTCCTACATGACCAGCACGAAAGGAGGAGGGCCGCCCAGGAAGCTATTGGGCCTGGCCATACGTGCCCGATCTGCTCATCGTTTACGGTCGGCAGCTGCACGGTCTGTCGGAGAATGCACGACTCGCTACGAACCATGATCGAGGGGAGTGGTGACAACAGGCTCTCGCTGGCACACGGCTCCTGCTTCTGGACTGTGGAGCTCCCGGCTCGGGAATTCAACGTGCTCCTGCAGCCCGGCCCATGGGTGGCCAGGACTGGTCTCTGCTGCCGGCGCTGATGCCGAGAGTGCTGCAGCATACGAGGACTTAGAACCCGCTTACGAGTTCCTCGATCCCGCACATCCAGGCACCTGGTCGTGCCATTGACTGCGCTTCCTGGTACGCCTCCGGTGCGGCTGTTCCCACCTGGACGACAGATTTCAGGGCCGACATCCCTATGATTGACGTCCCCGCGCTCATCAGGCACGGAACGGCATCCTTGATGTTTGCGTGGGACTTGTGAACAGCGTGCTGGAGATCTTGCGTTGATTTGAGCTGCAAGCGTCGTTAACGCTGGGACAGGTTCGCCGCATATTACAGGTGGCGTTCGGCTGGGAGGATAGCATTTGCACCGGTTCACGGACTGCGCTCCCTTTGCACCGCTGAGGCCCATCGGCCGTGAAATTCCAGACACCCTACAGTGGATGCCCCAAGACTGGTGCGAAGAGCCGACGGACCTTTCCGAAGAAGGCTACTCCTTGGACCAGTTGCTGGTGAGGGGTTCCGGTACGGCGTTTTATGAGTACGACTTTGGCGACAGCTGGTTACACCTGAAGCCACTCCGCTGGCCCGGCTGACCGACGGCGCCCGACGCGGGCCGCTGGAAGACTCCGGGGGCCTCCCCGGGTATGAAAGCATCCTGGATGCCCTCGCCGACTCGACGCATCCTGACCACATCGAATGCTTGGAATGGGCCGCGGCGGTGACAGACTCCAACGAACCGTTCGACCCAGACCGCTTGGACATTGCCGAGGTGAACCGAAAGCTGGCAAGCCGAGGAAGTTGATGCCCCTGAAGGCCCAGTTGGCAACTCCGACGCTCCAGCCCAAATTGTCCAGCATTGTTTGGACAATGACTTGAACATCAAACAAGGCACCTCATGCGTCGGCCCGGCAGCATCCAGACGGGCGCGATGGGATTCGGTGGGCAGCGCTTTGCGCAGTGATTCCCGCCCAGCACGCTTCAACATGGCGCTGCATTTCCCGGGGTCTTCTGTCAGCGTTGCATCTGGGACTGTTCAGTAGGAGAGTGCAGGAATCGACTTTGGACCCTATCCTGGCGGTGTTTGAGTGGCAGCCTGACGCCAAGCTGGGGTGTACTCCAACCTGATAAACAACCGCCATGAGCCATGCGACCAGCCCACGGACGCGTTCTCTTTGCTGTTAAAAGACGAGCCCGGCGGAGATCGAAAAATGATCACCCGCCGGACCCAGCCCGAGAGTGTTCGCCTACTGGGGCACCGTTTTAGTGGGGTCTTTTATCAAGAGGCTGTCTCGTGGGTTTTGGCGGTCTGTGCCATGCGACGGTGGGCTCGGGAAAGGTGCTCATGAGCTGACTCCTGTTCTTTCGTTGTGGATGTGCCCTGCGGTGTGGACTCCTGCCCATCGTTCCAGTTCGGCCTCGAGGTCAAGCCGTTCCACGGGGGCGGCGTTTTCGTAGTCGCCCCAATCCTCGCGCGGGAGCATCCACATCATTTCAAATTCGTTGCCGTCGGGATCGGCGCCGTACAGGCTCTTGGTAGCACCGGGGCTTGATTCACCCGTGTAGGCGCCGGCGTCGAGCAGCGTTTTGCGGGCTTGGGCAAGTTCGTCGATGGTGTCCAGTTGCCAGGCGAGGTGGTAGAGGCCGATGCCGCCAGGGGTCTTGGGTGCGGCTTTGGGTCCTACTCCCGAACAGGCCAAGGTCGTGGTGGTTGCCTGAGCGCGGAAGCCGCAGGAACGAGGCGTTCGCGCGGGGTTGGTTCGCGGGCGGCAACGTCCATCCCGAGAACGGTGGTGTAAAATCGCTCTGCGCGGTCGAGGTCGGCCACGAACAGGACGGCATGGTTCCAAGGCTCCAAACTCGTAGCCAACCTTCATACCCAAGCTTGTCGACCTTTGTTGCCCGCCGAGCGCCGCCCGCACAGGTTATTCGTGGCTGTCGCAGAGAGCGGAGACAGTACAGAGGCGCAAGAGCTTGCTTCCCCAGATGATTTGGTCGTTTAGGGACCCGCTAACACGATTCGAGGTGACGTGCCCCTCTGCACGTATGGGGAGGAAAGATACTGCGGGGCGCTCTCCTTTTCCGGGCAATAACTAGGAGTATTAGGATGAAGATCGTCCTAATGAGTTGGAAATAAGTATTTCCCTTTACTAGATCACGGTCCTAGTCTCGAAACAGAACGGCGCATAAGCTTTTATCCAGTCCAGGGAAGGGCTGCCATGGAGACTCGTCATCTGCGGTATTTCATAGCGGTAGCGGAAGAGCGGCATTTCGGCCGAGCGGCTGCCAGGCTGCATATGGCCCAGCCTCCGCTCTCCCAGCAGATCCGGCAGTTGGAGGAACATCTGGGGACGGCTCTTTTCGTACGCACTACCCGGAAAGTGGAGCTTACTCCCGCGGGTCAGGTCTTGTTGGATCGTGGGCGGCTGCTGCTCAAGGAGCTTGAAGTGCTCAAGTCTGATGTCCAGCAAGTGGGGGCGGGGGCTACTGGGGTGCTCCGGGTAGGGTTCACCGGAACAGCGACCTACCGACTGATGCCCGTCATAGTGCAGTCTGCGAGTCGCAGCTTTCCCGGGCTCCGGATCACGGTCCAAGGAGAAATGCTGACACCTCAGATGGAAACGGCTTTGGAGGAGGGCAGGCTGGACGTCGCCGTTCTCCGCCCGCCGATCCGCTCCCAAGCTGTTGCTCACAAATTGCTGGAACAGGATCAATTGGTCGCCGCTCTGCCTGCGGACTCTCCGTTGGCCGAGAAGGGAACCCTTGACATCGCCGAACTCGCGTCGCAAAACTTCATCGGCTATCCCACATCTTCCGTGGTGAACGGCATTTTCCTGGACGCCTGTAGAAGGGCCGGGTTTAAGCCCAAGCTGGTGCAGGAGGCGAACGAAACGTCAACGCTCCTCTCGCTGGTATCGGCGGGTATGGGCATAGCTCTGGTCCCGATGACCTCCCGGATGTTTTCCTTCGAAGGGGTTGTCTTCAGGCCGCTGCGTAATCCGCCGCCTGTTGACCTCGCGGTCGCGTGGAACCGCAACAGCGAATCAGCGCTGATTCAAAATTTTCTGACCCTATTCGACTCGCTGCCGGGTTCACCCTCGCAGCTGCTGCCGCAAAGGAACCTAGCCGGTGAAGATTGAACGCATCGAGGCCGTACCCTACGCCATCCCGTACACACGGCCCTTGAAATTTGCCAGTGGCGAGGTGGCCACAGCCGAACACGTCCTAATCCGGGTGTACACGGACACCGGGATCTGTGGAGTAGCCGACACTCCTCCCCGCCCGTACACCTACGGCGAAACGCAGGATTCGATCATCTCGGTGGTCACCCAGATTTTTGCCCCGCAGCTCATCGGCCTCGACCCATTTGGACCGTGCCAAGGTGCAGCAAATCCTCCGCCGCACAGTTCACAATCCAACCGCAAAGGGGGCCTTGGACATCGCCCTTTGGGACATCATCGGCATCTCCCTGGACACACCCGTCCACAAACTCCTGGGCGGGTTCACTGACAGCATGCGCGTCTCCCATATGCTCGGCTTTAAGCCAGCGCAGGACTTGCTTGACGAGGCCCTACGCTTCCGCGAGACGTACGGGATCAACACCTTCAAGTTAAAGACAGGCCGCCGGCCGCTCTCCCTGGACGTCGAGGCGTGCCATGTACTGCGGAATGGGCTGGGTGACGACACTGAAATCTACCTTGACGCCAACCGTGGTTGGTCGGCCAATGAGGCCATGGAAGTGCTTCGCCGTACCGAAGGCCTTGGATTGTCGATGCTGGAAGAGCCTTGTGACGCCGGCGAGGCCATGGGCCGCCGTCGGCTCGTCCAGCAGGCAACCATCCCGATCGTAGGCGACGAAAGTGTCGCAACACCCGGTGACGTTTCGCGGGAGCTGTTGTCCGGTGGCAGCACGGCCATCTGCATCAAGACCGCCCGGAGCGGGTTTACGCAAGCCCAGCAAATCCTTGGCTTGTGCGAGGGACTGGGAGTGGATGTCACCATGGGCAACCAGATCGACACCCAAGTGGGAAGCCTCGCCACGGTGACCTTCGGTGCGGCGTTCGAAGCCAGTTCCCGGCGCGCCGGCGAGCTGTCCAACTTCCTGGACATGACGGACGACCTTCTGGCCACACCTCTGGAAATAAAGGACGGCATCATCCACGTCCGAGACGTGCCGGGCGTTGGTGCCGACATCGATTACGACAAACTCGAAAAATACCGGCAGGACTGACTGGAAGTTTTCTTCCAAATCCTGCCCCGACACGTTGGAGAAAGCTCATGCTCTATATGGTCCGAATGGACGTCAACCTTCCGCCGGACATGCCCACCAACCAGGCGGAAGCCATCAAAGCAAAGGAACGTGAATACGCGCAGGAACTTCAGTGTGACGGGCGCTGGGTGCATCTTTGGCGTGTAGTCGGTGAGTACTCGAATTACTCCGTGTTCGACGTGGCTGACAACGACGAGCTGCATTCGTTGCTCTCTGGTTTGCCGCTCTTCCCGTACATGGACATCAAGGTAACCCCACTGGCGAAGCATCCGTCCGCCGTCGCTAGTCCTTCCTTGTCAACTGATACATAAAATCTCTCAATGAGCCTGAAATCAGTATTTCTGTTCGATCAATAGGAAGCCTAGCCTTGAATCAACCGCACACTGTGTGATGCCGGCACTTGACGTTCCCCTGAAGGGGCAATGCTGAAGCCACCGAAAATTAACTACGACAAAGGAGTCACCGTGACAACGGAAACCAAGGCAACTGCAGCAGCCTCAGGTGCGGGTGCAACAGCCCGCTTCAGGGAAGACAAGCACGTCGCTGCCACTACAAGCCAGGAACGCGTTAGCGCCCTCGCCGGCAGGATCATCAAAGCCATAAACGACACCGTGATCGACGAAAAGGTCACCTATGACGAATACAACGCCCTTAAGTCTTGGCTGATTAGGGTGGGCGAGGACGGGGAATGGCCGCTGTTCCTTGATGTCTGGGTGGAGCACTCCGTCGAAGAAGTAGCCAATGCCAACCGGCACGGCTCCAAGGGAACCATTGAAGGCCCCTATTACATTCCGAACGCGCCATCTCAGAACACGCCAGCCACGCTGCCAATGCGTGATGACGAGCCGGGCACACCGCTGCTGTTCCAAGGGCAGGTGAAGAACGTTGCCGGGCAGCCCCTGGCGGGAGCAGAGGTCGAGCTTTGGCACGCTGACGACCTTGGCTTCTACTCCCAGTTCGCGCCGGGCCTGCCTGAATGGAACCTCCGCGGCTCCGTCATTGCCGACACTGAGGGCAAGTTCCAGGTCAACACCATTCAGCCGGCCCCGTACCAGATCCCGACAGACGGCGCCTGCGGGGCCCTCATCGCCGCTGCCGGCTGGCACGCCTGGCGGCCGGCACACCTGCACCTGAAGGTCTCCGCTCCAGGGCACCAGCTCATCACTACCCAGTTGTACTTCCAGGGTGATGAGCACGTCGCAGACGATATCGCTTCGGCCGTCAAGCCGGAACTGATCCTCGCACCTACAGACCGCGGGGACGGCAACGGCCGTGAAGTCACCTACGACTTCATCCTCGATCCTCAGGAATAAAGCAGAATCCAACTCTTTGGGGCTAAGCCGGCCAAGCCGGGCAGCCCCTGCTGTCGGGTGGCGGTCCCTAGCCGCCACCTGACTTCCAACCGCACGGGCTGGCCTAGATGCTGTCTTGCCAAACATCAGGTCCCCGACCGAGGAGGCGCCGGTGAGTCAAGAAGCAGTCCTGTCACCTGTAGACACGCGCGAAGTGCGCCACGCATTCGGGACATTCGCCACTGGAGTCGCAGTAGTGACATGCCGGTCCGACGACGGCGTGCCCCACGGCGCCACAGTCAACTCCTTCACAGCCGTCTCACTCGATCCGCCCTTGGTTCAGGTGACACTGACCCGGACCCGAGGGCCGCCCGCTACATTAGAGGTGCCCCCTTTGCCCTCAATGTCCTTTCCATTGAACAGCTGGATGTCGCCCTGCATTTCGCCGGGAGTGCCGCGGGCAAGAAGCCCGCATGGGCCCTTCACAGTAACGTTCCGGTGCTGCTGAACAACGCAGCCACCTTGGCATGCCGTCCCTGGAACATCTATGACGGCGGGGACCACCTCATCGTCGTCGGCGAAGTCATCTCCCAGAAGATCACCAAGCGCGAACCGCTCCTGTTCTTCGGTGGAAAGTTCCGCCAGATCGGCAGTCTTGTGGACGGTGCGCCCTGGGGCCACTCATGTGACGCTTCCGACTCCGGATGGTTTGCAGGCGCCGTCTCGTTCAAACCTATTGGTGACGCCTAGGCCGCGCTGCACTGGGCAGTGAGGTTGAGTGTCCTAGCCGCTAATGAAAGATGAGGGAGACGGTATGACGATTGAAATGCACCCCCCGCTTGGGGTGCCAACACCACTACGTGCTTCCCGTATGACGTCATCTCATTGCCCTGCCTCAAATCGCTCAGCCCTCGGAATACCTCCTGCAGACCCCGATCCAGGGCCCGGTCTCGGCGGTAAGTCAGGAGACAGGAAAGGCCGGTCCTATGAAGGCGTCGTCGCCTGGCCTGTTTCCGTCCCAGTACCGTCAGGAGCCAAAATGAAAATTCGCCTGGAACACTTGGTTCTGTTATTGCGGGTACTGATTGGAACAGGCACTGCGTCTGTAGATTCAGCGGTAGAGGCTGCCCGGCCGGGTTCACATCGGTCGATGGTTGTTATGGCACCTGGCATTCGTCCGACGTGTGGTCGTAGGCAACCCGTTCCTGCACATTCGGGACACGTGGATGATGAACGCAGGAAGAACCTGAGCGCTGGTGAGGGAGGTTCTCCGTGACATCGATGGCTGCGGTCAACAACGAGACGGTCGCGAGTTTCTCGACGAGCCATCTGCCCTGGTGCCTGGACGTGGTTCGTGAATCCCCGCTGGAATACAAGGATGTGAAGCTAGGCGGACCATGGGCAGTCGATTGTCGTCTCGGCGGGATGTCCGGCCGCCGCGGTTCACGTGAGATCAGCCGTACAGACGGTGACTACACTGCGGTTTTGTTAGTACGGCAAGGCCAGGAGGTCTTTTCACAGAGCGGTCGCCAGGCATCGATTGGGCCAGGCAGTGCCCTGATTTGGGATGGCGTCGTCCCGGGGGAGTGCCACAGCGACGGCCCGCTCGTGAAGACGACACTCTTTCTTCCCCGTGACCTTTGCCTTGAGGCGCTCCCGCGCCTTGACGCACTCGTCGCCCGTCCCCTGGCCCCGACCCCCAGTCTCCGTCTGCTGTTCGACTGGTTACAAATGTCAATGACATCCGAAGATCTGGACAAGGAGGCGGCTAACACGGCAGGGCGTGTCGCCATTGACCTGCTGACATCGGCGCTCGGTGCTTCCTCGAACATAGTGCTCAACACTCGGGCGATCCGGCTGATGGAGATCAAGGCCTTCATTGAAAGGCAGATCGCGGATGCCGGCCTCACGGTGGATGACATTGCCCGTGCCAATGCGCTCTCAACCCGGTACCTGCACATCTTGTTTCAAGGCACAGGGGAAACCTGCCGCCAATTTTTGATGCGCCGTCGGCGGGAAGCGGCACGCCAACTGCTGCTATCACCGACGGCCTTGTCGATCACAGAGATCGCCCACAGGTACGGCTTCGACAGTCCGTCATCGTTCAGCCGGGCTTACCGCGCCGCCTACGGTGTTTCACCCCGGGAAGCACGGAATACCAGTCGCTGAATGTGATCCGCGCGACGTTGTGCGCATCCGGAACATTTCTGTGCACATGGCGGCAGGTTTTGCGCCCTGGAGTCTCAGATACTTGCTATTGGGAGGAGATACCTCCCGGTGACGAAGGAGTCCCCAATGTCCAAGACCCTGAGCGAGCGTGCCGTGAAGCACCCCGCACTGTTCCAGCCCGGACGGATCGGACGGATGTCCCTGAAAAACCGCTTCGTCCAGTCCCCCATCTTCACCCAGTACGCCGAGGTCGATGGCTACGCCGGTCCCCGCCTCATCGAATACTTCCGGGAACGGGCGCGCGGGGGAGCAGGCCTGCTCATCACGGAGAACACCTCGGTCGACTGGCAGGTTGGCCGCACGGTCGGACACCCGATCCGGATCGACCACGACCGTTACCGGTCCGGTCTGGCTGACCTGGTCGAGGCGGTGCATAATGAGGGCGCGAAGATCGCCGTGCAGTTGCACCACACGGGCCGCCAGAACTCCCAGGGCAACACCGAAGGCAACGTGCCCCCGATCGCGCCAACGGCGGGCATCACCAGCGCCTTCGGAACGGCGCCGCGCGCCATCGAGCTCGGGGAGATCCCCGGCCTGATTAACATGTACGCCCAGGGCGCCCGTCGGGCCAAGGAAGTGGGCTTCGACGCGGTGGAGCTCCACGGCGCGCACGGGTACCTGCTGGGACAGTTCCTTTCACCTAAGACGAACAAGCGCACCGATGGGTACGGAGGCTCGCTGGAAAATCGGGCCCGATTCGCCCTCGAGGTGGTCCGGGCGGTGCGCGAACAGGTCGGTCCCGACTTCCCGGTGCTGTACCGGCTCAGTGTCGAGGAGCCGTATGAGGGCGGGCTCTCCCTGGAGGACGGGCTGGCGTTCTGCCAGATGCTGGAGGAGTACGTCGATGCGCTGGACGTGTCGGCCGGCAACTACGACACGGCGGACGTTCTCCTGCCCATGGTCCCCCCGGGCAACCTCCTGCACTATGCCAAAGAAGTGAAGAAGCGGGTCTCCGTACCCGTCATCGGCGTGGGGCGTTTGGTCTGGCTGCTGGACGAGCTCAACGACGACGTCGCCGCCGGGGAACTGGACTTCGTCGCCATGGGACGAGCGGGCCTGGCCGATCCCACGATCGTCGAAAAGACCCGGCGTGGTGAAACGTCAAACATTCGCCGCTGCCTGGCCGTCAACGAGTGCATCTCACGGTGGATGTTCAACGGTCAGCACACCCAGTGCGTCATTAACCCGGCACTGTCTCAGGAAAAGCGGGCCGCCGAGGCCCGTCGGCTGGTCGTCCTCACCAAGCGGGTCCTGATTGTTGGAGCCGGCCCGGCCGGATGCGAGGCCGCCATCCTGGCCGCCGAGCGCGGCCATGAAGTGACGCTGGTCGAACGCGAGCAGGAGATCGGCGGCCAGCTGCGGGCGTGGGCAGCAGCGGAGGTGTTGAACAAGGAGATCACCACGTTCCTCGAGTTCTACAGCGCCGAGCTGCAGCGCACCGGCGTTGACGTCCGGCTCAACACCGAGATCACGGAAGCCGACATGAACGGGTACGACACCGTCCTACTCGCCACCGGCACCAAGAGCTCAGGCGCCCCCAAAGGAGCCGTCGACGCCGTGCGGATGCTGGCCGACCGCCGTGCCCCCGAAGCGAAGGAGTTGACTGTGCACGGGGACACGGAGACCGCGATGTTCGCCGCCCTGTGGCTGGCCGAGCAGGGCCGGAAGGTTACGCTCAGCTCTCCCAGCGCCGACATCGGACTCGACACCAACGACATGCAGCGCAACCACCTGAGGGGGCTGCTCGCCGCCCTGAACGTCACCGTTCTCACCGACCAACCGGCCCCCGCCGGAGAGACAGTCGTGTGGGCGCAGGACCGCGCGGCCAGCGATGCCCTGGCAGGGGCAGCCGGAGACGATCGCGTACACATCATCGGCACACGTCTTAGGGGCGGCCGCATGTACGAGGCAACCCAGTCTGGTTTCTGGGCAGCAGCCCAGGTTTAGGAGGAGTAACGATGAGTATTCGCGCCATTGAGCACATCGGCATCACGGTGCCCGACCTTGAGCAGGCCACACGTTTCTTCGCCGACGCTTTCGGTGCCGAAAAGATCTATGACATGCTCGACGAACCCCTGGCAGGCCCCGCCGTCGAGGCCGGCCTGGGGATCCCCACAGGGGCGCGGATCGAGGCAATACGCATGCTTCGTCTCGGCGAAGGACCCAATCTGGAGTTGTTCACTTACTCCGGGACAGCCCAGCGCGACCCTGTCGTGCCGAGCGACTACGGCCTCCAGCACTTCTGCGTCTACGTCGACGACATCGAGGAGGCCGCCGCCCGGTTGGAAAAGGCCGGCGGGCAGCTGCTGAGTCAGCCCGGTGATCTTCCCGGAGGCGATGCAGGAGAGGGCAACCGGTATCTCTACGCCCGCACCCCGTGGGGCAGCACAGTGGAGCTCGTAACCTACCCATCGGCCCAGGCTTACGAGTCGCGAACTTCCCTGCGCCGGTGGCGTCCGGCCAAGAACTCCGACAATGCCCGTCAGGAAAAATGACACAGGTGCCCGGGGATGGGCACCATTTCGCAGACGGGACATGAAATGGCAGCTTTGCATATAGAAGTGATGAGCAAGGGCACGTCATGAGAACGGCAACATGGCCGCCTTGCAGCCCGGCGGCCAGGGCATAGGGCCAGGTAATCGCCGGGCGTCTCCGTCCCGATGATTTGCGGGTGGGCTTCCAGCTATGGAAGCGCACGTATTGGCAGCGGGGTTCAGACAAGTTTGAACTGCTCCCCGGAAGTTGGAGTGATAAATTCAGGTCAGACTCCCGGGGAGCAGTTTTTTGCATCCAAGTAGTTCATTGCCACGGGTACGTTTTCGGCGACAAGAGGCGTCGCTGCCATCGCTCTGGCGACCCTGGTCAGCTCGGGAAACCTCGACCTGGATCAACCCGTGGTTCACTATTGGCCGGAGTTTGGTGCCCACGGGAAGGAAACGATCCTTGTCCGGGAGCTCCTGTCGCATCAGGCGGGGCTTATCAATGTAGACGGGGGACTGGAGACTGCGGACATACTGGACTCGCGCCGCGCTGCACCCAAGCTCGCGGCACAACGGCCGTATTGGCGCCCTGGGACAGCATTCGGCTATCACGGCCTGACGATCGGATCCTTCATGGAGGAACTGGTGCGGCGGATCACGGGCCAGACCCTGCAAGAACTGTACGAGGGCACGATCCGCGCTCCCCGCGACATCGACTTCTGGCTCGCCCTTCCGCAGTCACAAGAGGACCGGTTCGAAGCGTTACGTCCCGCCCAGCCGACGGCCGAACAGTTTGCAATGATGTCCGAGAGCCAGATGTCGTCGGACGGTCTGGGCGCCGTGACGTTCAACGGTGTCAACAGTATTGTTCCGCCTAACCTGGGGTCCTACTCACCCAATCGTCGTGAAGTACGGGCGGCGGGACCCGCCGCAGTGGGCGGCATCGGATCAGCGAGGGGACTCGCGCAGGTCTACGCTGCCGCCATTGGCCTGACAGGGGATGCCCTCCTTGATCCCGACACTCTCGCGGCCATGGGGCAACAGCAGGTGTGGGGTGTTGACAGGGTCCTGAATTTTCCCGACGGCGTTCGGCGTCGTATTTATGAAGCCTTACCCTGGCAGTGATTTTGGCAGTTTCCAGGCGTTTGGCCATGATGGGGCCGGTGGCGCGCTTGGATACGCCGATCCGCTTTACGATGTCAGCTTTGGTTACATCCCGCTTCAAATGCAACTTCCAGGCGGCGCGGATGCAAGGCGCTCCACCTCTCGCAAACCCTTCGGGCTCCTATACGCCAAAGCAAGAGGCGCGGGGGCCATGGCGGCCTATGGTCATGGCCCCGCCGCACGTCAGGCGTTGCCGTCGCTGGCGGGAAGCGATGCTGTGGCGTAGGCGTGGCTTGTCTGGAGGATGCCGGTGACGATGTCAAGCTCCGCGTTGTTCCGTGGTCCGTAGATCATGACCATTCCGCGGGCTAGACGGATGCCGGCCAGCGGGTGAGCCACGCCCCATCCTTTAGCTATAGCCTCGCGGGTAAGCACCGGGGGTAGGGCCAGATGCAGTGATCCGTCGTATTCGGGGTGGAGGTGCGCGAACTCTCCGGCCTGTGGCACAAGGAATGCATCAAGCGGCGCCCCCGGGCCACGTTCAACCATGAAGCCAGATGCACCGGGTACGGAGATAGCTGACTGACGTGCGGTTACCCCTGGCAAGGCGATGATCCGGCTGAGGAGCTGCTCTCGGATATGGAGGGGGCTGTTATCAGAGCGTTGCTCCTGGGGAATCGACCAGGAAACATCGGGGCGGGTACCTTGGCGGGCCGGAAGTCTGCCGCCGGAGAAGGTACTCCAAGTGACGTGGTCGGAAGGCAGAATGCTGCGGGAGGCAAGGAAGTGCAGCCGTTCCGCGATCCAGCCGCCGAGCTCGGCAACAGTGGTGTTGGTAAGACCGTGTCCGCCGGGGTCGCGGCGGGCGAAGCTGGGTGCGCCCGAATCTCCAAGCAGGTACGTCCACGTGCGATCCAGGAGTTCGCGGGGGATGACTGTGTCCGTTTCGCCTTGGGCTACGAAGACCGGCACTCCGGCCAGGCGCGCAGGTGAGGTCGGGACGCCCGCGTCGAACGGTAACGTTCCGTACAGGATTGCAGCGCCAGCGAAACGCTGCGGATCGGACAGGAGCAGACCTCCGGCAAACGCGGCGCCGCCGCTGAAGCCAACGAGTATTACCGGGCGGCCCGCGGGTGCCACGAGGTCAAGCCACTTCCGGAACCAAGCCATGGTCTGGCTGAGGGACTCCGCGACCGGACGGCCGATTCCACGGTTGGCGAACCAGGCGTATCCTCCCCCGGCTGGGATTGGTGCGCGGACGGCTGCGTATGACGGCCCGGTCGGGAGGTGCGCGGCTAAACCAATGATGCCGGCCTCGTCGGCGCCTCGTCCGTGCAATAGGACCACAAGGGGACGGTCGGAGGTGTCAGGGCTGTGCCAGACAATCGTGGGTTCGTCGAAAGCGTTATTCATTGGTTGTCCCCATCAGAATTACCTACGGTGATTCGGCCGGCGGTGGCTACACCGGACCACCGGGCCAGTTCGGCCTCGAGCTCCAGCGGCTCGACGGGAGCGGCGTTCTCGTACTCACCCCAATGCTGCCGGGGAAGCATCCACATAAGTTCGAACTCGTTGCCGTCTGGATCTGCCCCATAGATGCTCTTGGTGGCGCCGTGACTGGACTGACCTGTGTACGCGCCGGCCTCCGTCAAGGTCCTGCGGGCCTCGGCCAGTTCCTCGATAGTGTCCAGCTGCCAGGCGAGGTGGTAGAGCCCGACGCCGCCATGCACCTTTGGCGCCGCATCGGTGCCTACCCCGAAGAGGCCGAGGTCGTGGTGGTTACCGGAGCGCGGCAGCCGCAGGAAAGACGCGTTTGCGCGCGGCTCGCGGGCGGCGACTTCCATCCCGAAGACCTGGATGTAGAAGCACTCGGCCCGGTCAAGGTCGGTGACGAATAGTACGGCGTGGTTCAGCCGGACGGGTGAGACTGGCATCGGAGGTAATTCTTCCTCGGTATGGGGGCCACAAGTGTGACGGGAGCCGGCCAGAATGAAGGCTGGCCGGCTCCCGGGGAAATGCGGTGCTGCGGAGTTGGGTTGACGGCTGGGTTAGGCCTTGACGGCGAAGCCGCCGGTCCAGGCGATCTTTTCGCTGGCGGCGAGGGCGATCTGCAGGAAGCCCGTTGCCTCCAGTTCACGCGCCCGGCGCAGTGAGCCGGCGTCGATGGCGCGCAGGCCGCCGGCGGTGATGACCTCGGCGAGCCGGGACTTCGCGTCGGCGTCGTCCCCGGCGATCAGCACGGTCGTGGGCTGCCCCGCAATCTCGCCCGACGCCAAGGTGGCTGCGAAGGTGGTGTTGAATGCCTTCACCACGCGGGAGTTCGGAAGCGCGTCCTGGATCTCGGCAGCGGCCGAGGAATCAGCCGGCACCGTCAGGGCATCGAAGGTTTCGAAGTTCAGCGGGTTGGTGATGTCAACGATGATCTTGCCGGCGAGCTGGTCAGCACGCTGGGCCAGGATCTCCTGCACTGCGGGGTAGGGGACGGCCAGGACGACAATTTCTCCGGTAAGGGTCTTGTCTGTGTCCTCGCTGCCGAGGACCTGGACGGTGTTGCCGCCCTTTTCAACGATGCCGGCGATGGCGGGGCCCATGTTGCCCGTTCCGAGGATGCTTACGGTGGTCATAACGGTCTCCTTCGTATTTCGTCCCCAATTGGTTGAGGCTTCAACTAAATAGTAGCGCGCTTTGATGGTTGTTGCAACAACCAAGTTAGTGGAGAATGACAATATGGAGACCAAATGGCTTACAAAGGACGAATTGGCCACTTGGGTGCGGCTGTATACAGTGGTCGAGCTGCTGCCCAATGCGCTTGACTCTCAGCTACGACGCGAGGCAGACCTCACCAGCTTCGAGTACTACGTGCTCGCAATGCTCTCCGAAGCCCCTGATCGGACCCTGCGGATGACCGATCTGGCCGCCCAGACCAGTGCCACGCTGCCACGCCTGTCCCACGTCGTAAAGCGGCTCGAAGCGCGCTGCCTGGTGGAGCGCTTTCCCTGTCCCGAGGACGGACGTGCAACCAACGCGTGCCTCACCGGTGACGGGTGGCGCAAAATTGTGGAAACTGCACCCGGCCATGTGGCGAATGTCCGGCGGCACGTCATTGATGCCCTCACGCCCGAGCAGCTTGGGCAGCTGCGAGGGATTGCCGATTCCCTCCTGGAGCGGCTCGACCCTGACGCGGCAATGGCGCCCCTTTATCGCCGCCATGACGTGGGCGGGTGAGTTCCCCTGGCAGCCGGAAACGGACATATGGGCTGGCATCTTGGAGAAATAGTTGACGCGACAAGTAATTCTCCCCTAGACTGTTACTTGAAACCTCAACTAATTCTCTGAAGGCAGGCTTCGACAGCATCCTTCAGGAAAGCCAAGACAAAAGGAACGATTCCATGACTTCTCCGGTGTATCCCGCAGCCACGCAGTCCAACCTCGCCCGCACAGTCCTGCGTCTCGCCTTGGGCGTTGTCTTCTTCGCCCACGGCTGGCAGAAAATTTTTGAATACACCATCCCCGGCACTCAGGCAGCCTTCGCACAGATGGGGGTGCCGGCTGCACAGCTTGTCGCTCCCGCCATCGGCTTCCTGGAGCTCCTTGGGGGCGCCGCCATCATCCTCGGCGTACTGGTCCGCCCAGTGGCCGCCCTGCTGACCCTGAACATGCTCGGCGCCCTCTTCCTGGTACACGCCCCCGCCGGCATCTTCGCTGATAAAGGCGGATACGAACTCGTGCTCGTCCTGGCAGCCGGCGCCGCCGCCCTCGCTATCGTCGGGGCAGGCCGCTTCTCCATCGACGCCCTGGTCTTCGGACGCAGCGAGAACCGCACCCTCGCAGCCCTGGCCTAAGCAACAGTCAGCCTCAAGAAAACGAACGGCGCCCGGAACCCGCACAAGCGGGTGCAGGGCGCCGTTCTTGGTTACCCACTCGATGGAATGACTTGGAGCGTCTCCTCACCAGATGGAGCCGCGAAAGTAAGGCCTGGAGGGACCTGGCTAAACTGCCTGTGCTGCCCTGATGGCCTGCATCACGCGGTCCGTGACCACATTGATGGCGCCGATGCCGTCCACCTGGGTGAGGATCCCGCGCTCAGCGTACTTCGCCACCACGGCTTCGGTCTGCTCGTGATACAGGTCCAGGCGGTGGCGGATGACAGCTTCGTTGTCGTCGCTCCGGCCCGTTTCCTTGGCCCGGCCGAGCAGTCGGTGGACCAGTTCCTCGTCGTCGGCAGTCAGCTGCAGCACCACGTCGAGCTTTTCCTCACCCTTGGCGAGGATCACGTCCAGGTAATCAACCTGGGCCGTGGTGCGGGGGTAGCCGTCCAGCAGGAAGCCGTTTTCGACGTCGGACTCGCTGAGCCGGTCACGCACCATCTTGTTGGTGACGCTGTCCGGAACGAAGTCGCCGTTGTCCATGTACTTCTTGGCCTCGATGCCAAGCGGGGTCTCGCCCTTCACGTTTGCACGGAAGATATCGCCGGTGGAGATGGCCACAACGCCCAGGCGTTCTGAAATCCGGTCCGCCTGCGTTCCTTTTCCGGAACCGGGAGGTCCAATAATCAGCATTCTCGTCATCGCAAAAGCCCTTCGGCCTAGATCCACTTGGGCGCCGCTGGCACAGTATCGCTGACGCTCGTCCCTGCGGCCGAAACGCCGTTCGTGCCACGGCCGGCAGCCCATTCGACAACGTCGGGCAACGGCCCGCTGATGATCGTGGGCTCGGGCGCGCTTGTGTCGCCGAACGCGAGGTCGCGGTCAGTGACTTTGACCAGGAGTCCGGCGTCGGTGCCGCGGGCGTGCCACGTACCGGTGATGTCCTTGAGCAGGCGCTCTAGGACAGGTTCCGGGATATCACTGAAGGTGGCTCCGTTATTTAGGTCGACGGTGTGCATCCAGACTTCTCGCGTGCGCATCCACACTGTTTCCCCAGCCGGAACGATCCGCCCCTGGGCGGTCTTGACCTTGTGGTGCCAGGCATCGGCGGGCAAGTCGCGCCATTCGACGTTCAGGTGGACGGCGGAGTGGTCGAAGAGGTTCCGCAGTGCGATGGGGGAGAGGGTGGCGCCGAACTCGATCTCGTGGTTGCGCGCCTCCGGGGAGGAGTACATGGGTGTTTCCACCCCTGTGCCTGCCCATTCGATGAGCCGGGCGATGGCGCGGGCGTTGTAGCCGATGTGCGCGGTCACGTGCCGGCGGGTCCAGCCCGGCAGCAGCGAGGGGCCGTCGAGTTCGTCGTCGGAGAGTTCGTTGAGTTTCCTCGCGAAGAACGCGGTCCCGCGGCGGGCCTGGAGCAGCGCGTCGAGCAGCTCCGGGTCCGTGCTCTGGTCCTGGCGGGCTACCATCAGGCTTCCTTGACCACGCGGTTGTTCAGCTGGCCCAGGCCTTCGATGGTGGTGACCAGGAGCTGGCCTTCCTGCAGGTACCGCTTGGGGTCCTGGGCGTGGCCCACCCCGCCCGGGGTGCCGGTCGCGATGACGTCGCCCGGGTTCAGGGTAATGATGGTGGAGATGTAGGAGACCAGGAACTCGGGCGTGAACACGACGTCGCCCGTGGGGGTCTGCTGCTGGATCTCGCCGTCCACAGCCGAAGTCATGAGCGGTCCCGCGGTGAATTCGTCGGTGGTGACCAGGGCCGGGCCGAACGGGGTGGATTTCTCCCAGGTTTTGCCCTGGAGCCACTGGATGGTACGGAACTGGTAGTCACGCATGGACACGTCATTAAGCACGGCGTAGCCGGCGATGTGGTCCTTGGCGTCGGCTTCGCTGATCCGGCGGCCGGCCTTACCGATCACGACGGCGAGTTCAGCTTCCCAGTCCACGGAGTCCGATTCCTGCGGCAGGGCCAGGTCATCGTTGGGTCCGATGAGGGATTCGGCGTACTTGGCGAACAGGGTGGGGTATTCGGGGACTTCCCTCCCCATTTCCTTGATGTGGTTGCGGTAGTTGTGGCCCACGCAGATGATCTTGCCCGGAGCGGGGACAACGGCGTCGAGGTCGGCGCCCTCGAGCGGGTGGGTCGCACCGGAGGCTGCGGCGGCGATGGTCTCCCAGGCGGAGTCTTTCAGCAGGGCGCCGACGTCGGCGAACCCGTCGATTTCGGTGAGGGTGTCGCCGTCCTGGCGGACAGCCTTCGTGCCGTTTTCGGTGCGGAGGGTGAGGAGTCTCATGCGTTCTTGCGTCCTTCGGTGTAGGTGCGGTTGAAGTTCAGCCGTTCAAAGATGGGGGCATCGCTGAAGCGGAAGAGGTCAAATTCGGTTCCTGCCTGCAGGGACCATTCCTGCCAGGAGGGGACCACGAACAGGTCGCCCTTGGCCAGGGTCTTGACTTCGCCGTTCAGGGTGGCGGTGCCGGAGCCTTCGAAGACCTGCCAGACACTGGAACCCACTTCACGCAGCGGTTCGGTGGCTGCCCCGGCGCGGAGGCGGTGGAACTCGGCGCGGATGGTGGGCATCACGTCCCCGCCCGTGGTGGGGTTCGAGTACCGGACCGCCGCGTGTCCCTGGGAGACGGTGGCCGGGTGGCCCTCGTCCTCGAGCAGGAGCTGCTCGGCCAGGGCGGCGTCGGTGTGTTCCCACCGGTACGCGGCGATGGGGGAGTTGACCGTGTCCTGGAGTCCGGAGAGCGGGCGAAGGCCGGGGTGGGCCCACAGCCGCTCGGACCGGGAGATATCCGGGGTGGCCTCGTCGGTGACGCGTTCAGTGCCGAACTCGAAGAACCCTGCGTCGGCGTAATGCACAAACGGGATGTCCAGGCCGTCGATCCAGGCCATCGGCTCATCGGTGTCGTTGTGGTGGCCGTGGAAGTTCCAGCCCGGCGTCAGCAGGAAA
This sequence comes from Pseudarthrobacter arbutini, assembly GCF_054510915.1. Lineage (NCBI taxonomy): Bacteria > Bacillati > Actinomycetota > Actinomycetes > Micrococcales > Micrococcaceae > Pseudarthrobacter > Pseudarthrobacter arbutini. The sequence goes on from NZ_JBTNDQ010000023.1 coordinate 26,607, forward strand.
TCCCCGCGGGACATCCGGACCGGATCCCCGTTCACCACCGTCCAGACACCCTCGCCCTCCACAACGAACCGGAACGCGTTCTGGGAGTGGCGGTGCTCCGGCGCGGTCTCGCGGGCACCCAGATACTGGATCGCTGCCCACAGCGTCGGGGTCGCGTACGGGGTCCCGGCAAGTCCCGGGTTCGCCAGGGCGATCGCGCGACGTTCCCCACCACGGCCCACCGGCACCAGGTCACCGGCACGGGCGGCCAACGGGTACAGATCACTCCACCGCCACACATGCGGCACCGCCTTAGGAGAAGGAACCATCGGCATCAAATCCCCGATCTCCGTCCACAACGGAACCAGATTCTCCGTCTCGAAGTCCGCATACAGCTGCTCCAACTGCACCGCCTCTTCAGGCGTCGGCTCCGGCAGGGCGTGGCTGGCGGCCACTGACTCGTGGGTGATGTTCTCAGTCATGGCAATCCTCTACTTTGCGTGGGCGGCGTTGGCAGAGGCCAGCCGTTCCGCTATGTCGGCGCGGAGTTCCTTCTTGTTGATCTTGCCCACCTTGGTGGCAGGCAGTTCGTCTACGACCACCAGATGTTCGGGAATCTTGAAGGCCGCCACTCCGGTCCGCCGCAGCATGTCCTGGATCTGGTCGAGAGTTACCACTCTTCCGGGCTTGACCGTTATGTAGAGGCAGAGACGTTCGCCGAGCAACTGGTCTGGCATGGCGATTGCAGCAGCCATCGTGACGTCTTCTATCCGGTAGACCAGGCTCTCGATTTCCTCGGCAGAAATCTTCTCCCCGCCTCGGTTGATCATGTCCTTGTCGCGGCCCTGGACGATGAGGTTTCCGTCCGGGCGCCGTTCCACGATGTCGCCGCTGGCGTACCAGCCGTCGGCGGTGAAAGCGCGCACGTTGGCTTCAGGTGCGCGATAGTAGCCGCGGGGCGTGTAGGGCCCGCGGGTCAGGATGGAGCCGGGGACGCCATCAGGCAGATCGTTGCCGGCCTCATCCACGATGCGGACTTCGTCGGCTTTAGATACAGGGCGGCCCTGCGTGGTGCAGATGACGTCTTCGGGATCGTCCAGCCGGGTGGTGTTAATGAGTCCTTCAGCCATGCCGAAGACCTGCTGCAGGGTGGCGCCCAGGACCGGTTTCACTTTCCGCGCAATTTCGTCCGGCAGGCGGGAGCCACCTACCTGGAGTACTTGGAGGCTGGCCAGCTGATCGCCTCCGGTTTCCTGCTGGTACTCGATCCATCGTTGGGCAACGGCCGGGACCGCCGTTGAAAGCGTTATCTTCTCCCGTTCGATGGTGGCGAAAGCTTTGCGTGGTTCAGGGCTGGGCAGCATGACTGCGCGGCCACCGGCGAACAGAATCCCCAGAATGCCCGGGCAGGCCAGCGGGAAATTGTGGCTGGCCGGGAGGGTGCCAAGGTAGACCGTATCTTCGGTGACGCCCGTGGGCACGGACGTTGCCTTGATGTTGTAGGCGTAGTCGTTGTGGGTTCTGGTGATGAGCTTGGGCAGGCCGGTGGTGCCGCCGGAGAGGAGGAACAGTGCGGGCGAGTCAGCTGACGGCGCGGAGTCGTCCAGTCTGGCCCTTGCGCCGGAAGCATCCGCTCCCGGGGCCAGGATGTCCTCAAGGCGCACGTTCCGGGCGTTGGCTTCCCCCGATACCAGGATGATCTCCAGCGACGGAATGGTTGCAGCCAGGCCTTCGGCCATGTCCTGGTGGTCAAAGTCCTTGATGACGTCGGGTACAGCGATGGCCCGGGATTCGGAGAGTTCTGTGAGGAAGGAAAGCTCGTATTGCCGGTGGGCCGGCAGCGCCATGACCGGGATGATGCCGGCACGGAAACACGCCAGCGTCAGCACGGTGAATTGCCAGCCGTTGGGCAGCTGGACCATGATGCGGTCATCCGCCCTCAGCCCCAACTGCAGGAGCCGTTCGGCGGCGGCGTCCATTCTGTTGGCCAGTTCGGCATAGGTCAGCCGCATGTCCCCGTCCACGACGGCGATTTTCTGCGGCAACCGGTCGGCCGTGTCGAGGATGTAAGAGCCCAGGGCGCGGTCTTCCCAGTAGCCTTTGGCACGGAATTCGGCGGCGAGGTCCGCCGGCCAGGCAATGGTGCCTGCACTGGTGTGGGTGGTCATTTCGTGTCCTCCTCGACATTGATAACTACGGCATCAAGCGCAATGAGACCATCGCGGGTCAGGCGCAGGGGGTTTATTTCGATCTCGGCGATTTGGTCATTGGCAACGAGCGCGTCACCGAGCCGGACCAGGATGGTTGCCAGCTCGGCCGTGTCCACTGTGGGCCCGGAGCGGAAGCCGTGCAGCAGTTCGCGGGCCTGAAGGTCCGCGGGCATGCCTTCAGCCTCACGGGCGGACAGCGGGGCCGAACGGATGGAAATGTCGGCGAAGACTTCGGCGGCCGTGCCGCCGAGGCCAAAGACGACGATCGGGCCGAAAACGGGATCGCGGCGCACTCCCGCCACCAGGTCAACGCCCGGGGGTGCCATGGCCTCGACCAAGAATTCGCGGGCTCCGGCGGCCTCGAGGCCGTCCAGGGCCCGATCCATGGCCGCGGGGGAGTTCACCCCCAGGTGCACACCGCCGATCTCGGTTTTGTGCAGGACAGCGGCGTCGAGCAGCTTCACCGCTACCGGGCCGCCCAGCTCGGAGAGTGCCTTCTGGGCAGCGGCGCGGGTACTGCAGCTGCGCCGTGCGGGTGTGGCGATGCCCAGTGCGCCGAGGAGTTCCTTGGCCCGGTTTTCGTCCCAGGGCCCTTGCACGTCCGGCCACGCGATCGTTCGGGCGGGCGCTTGCGCTCGTTGGAACTGTCCACGGGCGTCGTTGACCAGCGCGGCGATGCCGTGGGCCAGCGATGTCGGTCCGGTGATCAGCGGCAGGCCGTGGAGTTGGGCGGATTTGCGGGCACGTTCAACGTCGCCGTCGGGTCCGTCCACGCCGATAAGGAACGGCAGGCTTGCCGCGGCTCCTGAGTCGGCAACGGACGCCGGCAGGTCGGCCACGGGTTCGGTCAGTCCGTAAACGGCGACGACGTCAATGGCCGGGTCTGCGGCCACGGCCGCCACGATTTTGTCGTAGCCGGGCCCAGGCCGGCCGGTGTCGACCGGGTTGGCCTGGAACGTCATTGGCGGCAACAGTGCACCGATGGTGTCCTGGCTGGCCTGAGCCAGCCGCGGCAGCGTCACACCGGCAGTGTGGAGGGCATCGGCGATCAGCAGGCCGGGACCGGCCTGTCCGGTGATGAGTCCAACTCCGGGATTGGGGGCCGGCGCCAGGCGGCGGCCGGCGAGTGCGGTGACCGCGGCAACCAGCTGGTTTTCGTCGTCGACGATCACCGCGCCTGCCTGCTTAAGCACGGCGCGTGTGGTCCGCCAGGACGTGGCCAGGGCGCCGGTGTGGGACTGGGCAAATTCGGACACGTCATTTTGTCCGACGATCAGAGCGACGACCGGTTTGATGGCGCTGAGGCGGGCGACGGCGTCCACTAGGGCCGGGCCGTCAGCGACGGTTTCCAGGTGCAGGGCAACCGCTTTGGTTTGCTCATCGGAAATGAGGTAGTCGAGGACGTCCGGTGCGGTGATGTCCGTGCCGGCGCCGATGCCGACGGCGAGGCTGACGCCCGCTCCGGCGCGCTGCAGGTGGAAGGCCAGGACGTGGTTGACTCCGCCGCTGGCTGCCACTACGGCTACCGAGCCGGGTTCCAGTTCTGCGACGCCGGGGACGAAGCTGGCCCGCAGGTTCCGGTGGGGAACGAAGAAGCCGGAGGTGTTCGGGCCGAGCAGTCGGATGCCGGTTTCCCGGACGGCTGCTATGACGTCCCGGTCGAGTTCGATGCCGGGTCCGCCGGCTTCGGCGAAACCGCCGGCGCAGACCAAGGCAGCCTTGGCGCCGTTCGCTGCGCTGTCCCGCAGCGCCTGCGCGGTGGCGGCGGCGGGGACGCAGAGGACGGCCAGATCGGGGCCGCCGGGGATGGCGGCCGCGGCGTCGGCGATGCTGGTGTGCATCCCGTTTTCACCGCGGCTGTTCACCAGTTCCACGGGCGCCGGGTAGCGGGAGAGCGACTGCGCCATGACGGCACCCAGTTTCTCCGGGCTGGACGAGGCGCCGACGACGATGATGCCGCGGGGTTCGAACAGGGGGGTCAGGCTATGCATCGCTTGCCTCCGTGGTGGTGGTTGCGGTGGCGATGGCGTCTGCGCGGCCGGAGAGCACCAGTGTGAGGGCGGATGCGAGGCCCCGGTCATCGATGATGACACTGGTCAGGCCGCAGCCGAGCCGAGCTTCCTCGGACAGGAGGATGCGGGTGAACGGGTTGCCACCCTGGATCACGATCGCTGCAGCCTGAGCGGGCAGCTGGTCAAAGGCGGCGGCAAGGCCTTCCTCGGTATCCGGTGCGGTGAGCAGCAGTGCCGTGGTGGCGGTTGCGTCGGCGGGGTCGGTGACCAGGGCAATAGTGCCGCCGGGACCGGTCAGGGCGGCCTGACCATCCTGCTGGGTGAGGGAGAGCTGGCGCCCGTCGAACCGGACGGATCCGGCGTTGAGCGGTGTTTCCAGTGGTGTGTGGCCATGCCTGGTCAGCCAGTCTTCTTCCACGGACTCAACAAAGCCGGCATCGCGCTGGCGGATCTTGTCGATGTCGATGCTGCGGGAGAAGAAGTGGAAGGTGAACTGGGTGGGCGCGAAGGAGTTGTAGTACCTGCCGAAGTGTTCCCACCAGCTCAGTCCGCCGCGTGCCTGGTTCTGGATCTTGGCCACCTGGGGCTGACGCTCGGTTTCATAGTTGGTGAAGGCCGTTTCGAGGTCGTCCTGGTGCGCAGCGATTTCCCGGACGAGGGTGATGGCGTCCTCCATGGCCATTTTGGTGCCGGATCCGACGGAGAAGTGGGCGGTGTGCACTGCATCGCCGAGGAGGACGACGTTGCCCTTGTGCCACGACCGGGTCCGGCGGGTGCGGAAGTTAGCCCAGCGGGAGCTGTTGGCCACCAGCGGTTCACCGGCAATGTCTTCGGCGAAGAGCTTTTCGAGGAACCGCTGTGTTTTCAGGTCCGACGGTCCCGGAGGCTGGCTGACATCGAATTCGTCGAGTCCGGCCTTGCGCCACGTTTCCTCGTCGGTTTCGACAATGAAGGTGCTGAGGTCTTCGCTGATCGGGTAGCCGTGGACAGCGAAGTTGCCGAACTCGCTCATCCGGTGGAGGAAGGTCATGCCCTTGAATTTGTGGCTCGTGCCGAACCAGATGAACTTGGCCGTGGCCGTCTCTGCCGTGTGGCCCAAGCCCTCGCCGAGCTGTTCCCGGGTCGAGGAGTTGGCGCCGTCAGCACCGACGATCACGTCAAAGTCTTCAAGCTGGGACAGGTCCGGCACATACTGGCCAAAACGCATGTCGACGCCAGCCTCCGCGGCCCGTTCCTGCATGAGCTGAAGGAGGGTCTTGCGGTAGATGGCGGCCATGCCGTTGCCGGCGAAGGACTTCTGTTCACCCTTGAGCCAGACTTCGATGTCATCCCAGTGGGTGCCGAAGTCCCGCAGGCCGTTGCGGACAACGGGATCGGCGTCGTTGATCCGATTAAGCGTTGCGTCTGAGAAAACCACGCCAAAGCCGAAGGCGTCAGTGGCCTGGTTCCTCTCAAAGAGCACGACTTCGGCGTCGGGAACGGTTTGTTTGAACAGGGTTGAGAAGAACAGTCCGCCGGGACCGCCGCCAATGCAGGCTACGCGAAGTGCCATCGATGCCACCTTCTAAATTTTGGGAAGTCAGTGAGATAAGTCTCGTAATGAGTATGTAACGCATATACGTGCGACGTCAACTTTTTGTTACACATTCCTCACGGTTCGGGGTGGATTCCTGACTACGAAGCTACTTCCTGGCCCTGCGCCACGGGCTGGCCGATGATGCTGGAAACGAATTCCGTCGCTGCGGGTCCGAGCTGTCGGTGCACTGCGCCGAAGAGCGTGTAAGCCCCGCGGCTGGGCCAGTTCGCGGGCTGCAGCTCAGGGGGAAGGTGCGGATCCCGGAATGGAAAGCGGCGAAAGTCGCCGATAACATGCATCCGTTCTATGAGGGCCGTCCGGCCATCCTTGCCTGCACTCAGGGCTTCGTCATTGAGCGGTGCGTACGTGCTAATGAAATGTTGATAGTCCGCACCCAACTGCTCCAAATCCCAGCATCGCGCAGCCAGGCCCCTGTCTTCCTGCAGGTCGCCGGTTCCGCACCATAGCGCGTCCACCTTGGCCAGCGGATTCTCGGCGGCGATTTCACGGACTTCGGCGAGGAGGTTGTGCGGGCTCAGCCAGGTTGATGGTGACAGCTGGCCGAAACCATGCCAGGCGAGCTGTTTCCGGAGCTGTTCGCGGACGGCGCGTTCGGATTCCGGGACCTGGTAGATGGCCATGGTCCAACGCCTCTCCCAGGTCTCGTCCCGTCGTCGGAAAATCCGCTCGCGTCCCTCGTTGAGGATCTCCAGCATGTGCGGGGTGAGGGAGTAGACCGTTTCCCGCCCCACTCGCCTCGTGGTGAACCAGCCCTCCTTGCGCAGGCGGGACAGGTTAACGCGGACCGTGGCGGCCTCGATGTCAAAGACAGCGAGGAGTGCCGTGATGTCGGCAAGCCGAACCTCGCTGCCGGCATATCGGAGGTAGTCCCCGAATAAATCCAGGATCAAGGCTCTGGGTTTCCACTGCATAAGACTCCTCTAACTCTTGACTACCTGAGAGATCATCAATCAGGAAACGTGCAACAACTCTATTGACGAACAACATTTTCATGTTACATTCGGTTGTGGGTCAGATCACAACCGATCGCCCTCATCTCTGGCACATCACAATGTTGTGTATATCACCTGGAGCCCCCCATGACTTTCCCCCAATCTTCAACGTCGGCCCGCCCGCGCAAATCGCCCGGCGTCGTCATCTTTCTGTGTTTCCTTGCCATTGTCTTCGACGGCTATGACCTGGTTGTCTATGGTGCAATCGTTCCCAAGCTCCTGGCGTACGAGCCCTGGGGTCTGACGCCGGTAGAGACCGGTGCCATCGGTAGCTACGCCTTGGCCGGCATGTTTATTGGCGCCATCCTTATCGGGTACCTCACCGATATCGTCGGCCGCCGGAAGGTCATGATGGTTTCCATCGCGGCTTTCTCTTTGCTGATGCTCTTGACCGCCTGGGCGCCGACCCCCGAACTCTTTGGTTTGTTCCGTTTCCTTGCAGGCCTCGGACTGGGTGGTGTCATCCCCACGGCGATCGCACTTACCGTGGAGTTCTCAAAGTCGGCCCGACGCAACTTCAATAACGCCCTGATGTTCTCCGGCTACGCTGTCGGAGGCATTCTCGCCGCACTTCTTGCTCTCGCGTTCCTGCCCTCCCTGGGATTCCAGGGCATGCTTGCCTTGGGCGGCATTCCACTCGTCACCGTTGTCCCACTGCTGTTCAAATACCTTCCCGAGTCCCCGGCCTTCCTCGCAGCGAAAGGTGACCGGATCAACGCGGAGCGCATAGTCGCCGAATACGGGCTGGAACTGCTGCCGCCGGTACGGGTTCACACCGACGCCCCCGAAACCGGGCGTTTCCGCACGCTGCTGACTGGACGTCTGCTTGGCGCCATGATCCTGTTCTGCCTGGCCGGAATCTGTGGCCAAACGCTCGTATACGGGCTGAACACCTGGCTGCCACAGCTGATGGTGATTGCCAAGTACTCTCTGTCTTCTTCACTGACCTTCCTGCTCACGGTCAACATCGGGGCCGTTGTAGGTGTTCTGGTATCTTCCCGTTTGGCGGACCGCTTCGGACCCCGCCGGGTGACGGCCGTCGCCTTTGCCAGCTCCGGAATCGCCCTGGTTCTCATGGGAACCGGCATCATGCCTCTCGTGGCCATGTACGCTCTCGTGGCAGTGGTCGGCTTCGGATCAGTGGGAGCGCAGATACTGGTGAACGGCTTCGTTGCCACGTACTTCTCCGGCGCAACCCGGGCCACCGCCCTCGGAATTACGCTCGGTGTGGGGCGGATCGGCGCAGTATTGGCGATCTCCGGTGGCGGCGTCCTCGTGGCGGCTGCGCTCGGCAACTTCATCAACTTCTCCGTCTGGGCAATTGCCGCCGCCATCGGCGTCGTTGCCGTCCTGGCCGTGCCTAGCCTTCCCGACTCCGAATCCGAATCCGAATCCAAGGGCAAAGCTGCAGGAAATCCCGAAACCTTCGCGACCAACGACCCCGTCCAGCACTAAGAACCGCATCCTCGAGCCGAGCCAACTGCGGCCCGGTAACTCACCAACAAAGGAGCTCCCTTGCAAACGCAACTCATCATTGACAACCAGCCTCGTGACGGCCGTGAAGGCAAGACGTTCGAACGGCGGCACCCGCTGACGGGCGCACTCGTGACCGAAAGTTCAGCAGCTGGCGTGGACGACGCCCTGGATGCGGTGGAGTCTGCGGCCAAGGCGTTCACGACCTGGTCGACCACCGGCCCGACTGAACGACGCGCTGTAATGCTGAAGGCCGCGGAAATCATGGAGCGGCGAGGGCCGGAGTTCATTGAGACGATGATGGCCGAAGTTGGTGCAGCGCAGCTCTGGGCCGGATTCAATGTGTTCCTCACCGCGCAGCTGTTCCGTGAAGCGGCTGGACTTGCCACGCAGATTCAAGGTGAGACCCTTCCGACGGACAAGCCGGGCACACTCTCGATGACGGTGCGACAGCCCGCAGGCGTTGTTCTCAGCATGGCGCCCTGGAATGGAGCCGGCGTGCTCGCAGCCCGGGCCATTGCCTACCCCATCGTTTGCGGCAACACCGTGGTCTTCCGCGCTTCGGAAACCAGCCCCCGGACCCATTCGATCATTGCGGAGGTCCTGCACGAGGCCGGTGTACCTGCCGGCGTCCTGAACTTCCTGACAAGTACTGCCGAGGACTCTGACCGGGTGGTGGAAGCGATCATCGCGCACCCGGCGGTCCGCCGGATCAACTTCACCGGTTCAACGGCGGTGGGGCGCATTATTGCCGAGAAGGCTGCCCGCTACCTCAAGCCCGTACTGCTGGAGCTCGGCGGCAAGGCACCGTTCGTGGTCCTGGACGATGCCGACATCGATGGCGCCGTCAACGCGGCTGTCTTCGGTTCATTTCTGTACCAGGGACAAATCTGTATGTCCACCGAACGATTCGTGGTTGACGAGAGCGTCGCCGACGAGTTTGTCGCGAAGTTTGCCGCCCGTGCGGCGCAGCTGGCCGCTGGAGACCCCGTCACTGACGAAGCCTGCATCGTCGGTCCCATGATTCGCGAAGAATCAGGGGCACGCATCAACGCATTGATCGATGATGCACTGGCGAAGGGCGGAGAGCTCGTCGTCGGTGACCGGGCCGATGGTGCTTCAATGCCTGCCACGATCATCGACAAAGTGGTGCCCGAAATGTCCATCTACGACCAGGAGACCTTCGGCCCCATCACCACGGTAGTCCGCGTCTCCGGCGTCGAAGAGGCAGTCCAAGTGGCAAATGACACCGAATACGGCCTCGCCGCCGCCGTCTTCGGTGCGGACAGTACCCGGGCCTTGCAGGTTGCCATGCGGATTCAGGCCGGACACGTGCACGTCAACGGGGCAACAGTGCAGAACGAGGCTCAGGCTCCCTATGGCGGCATGAAGAACAGCGGCTACGGCCGGTTCGATGGCCGGGCCGTCATCAACGAGTTCACGGAACTGAAATGGATCACCGTGGAGCAGTCCGACCAGCAGTACCCGTTCTAAGCCAAGAGCCCTACACGGACAGGAAGGCATGACTATGCAGGTAACCGCAGCAGTGGCCCGTGAGCCGCGGCAGCCACTCACGATTGAAAAACTTGAGCTGGACGTTCTCCGTCCGAATGAGGTGCTCGTAAGGATGGTGGCCTCTGGCGTGTGCCACACGGACGCCATCGTCCGAGACCAGGTCTATCCGACACCCTTGCCCGCCGTCCTGGGACACGAGGGGGCCGGAATTGTGGAGCAGATAGGGTCTTCCGTCACAACGGTGCAGCCGGGCGACCATGTACTGCTCGCGGCCGCATATTGCGGAAAATGCGACCGCTGCCGATCCGGCGAGATGGCGTACTGCGAGAACCTCTTCGCGGCAGACTTCGGCGGCAGGAGGCCTGACGGAAGCACGGCACTGAGCAAGGACGGCGAAGTGATTTCCTCCCACTTCTTCGGCCAGTCATCGTTTGCCACATACGCCAACGTCGTCGAGGAAAGCGTCGTTCGGGTCGGTTCCGACGTCCCACTCGAGGTTGTTGCACCCTTGGGTTGCGGCATCCAGACCGGAGCCGGTGCGGTGCTCAACGAACTTAAGCCCGCGTTGAACAGTACGCTCGTGGTCATCGGCACGGGAGCCGTAGGATCCGGTGCCATCATGGCCGGCGGGGTGGCAGGGTGCGCACGCATCATTGCAGTGGACATCCACACCTCCCGGCTGGATCTCGCCAAGGAACTCGGAGCGACGGACGTCATCAACACGCAGGAAACGGACCTCACGGACGAGATCCTTCGTCTGACGGATGGCCGCGGCGCCGATTACGTGATCGACACAACCGCCCGTCCGGAACTGCTCCGCAAAGCGGCCGATGCTCTTGCCCTCCGCGGAACCCTGGCCTTGGTAGGCGCCGCAAAACCCGGGACAGAGGTGTCCTTCGAAATCGGCCTCTCCCTGGTCAAGGGCTGGACGTTCAAGACCGTGATCCAAGGCAGCTCAGTGCCCCAAGTATTCATTCCCAAGCTCATCGAGTTGTGGAAGGAAGGCCGTTTCCCCATGGACAAGCTGATGCGCAACTACGCCTTGAGTGAGATCAACCAGGGCTTCGAGGACTCCGCCAATGGAACGGTCGTCAAGCCTGTCATTGTCTTCTAGCGGTCTGGTAGTCACCTGACGGCGAGGATTCGTGAACCTCACGCAGGAAGAGGACGACGGCGGGTGCTTCCCCGCCGTCGTCCTCTTCCTGCGTCCGGAGGCTGTCGCCCGGTGGAACTAATACGAAAGTAAGGTGGGTCAGGCTGCGGTGGGCCTGATGGTGACGTCATAGCCGAGGCTGATGAGTTTGTTGATGGCGTTGGTGCGGGCTTTGACGGGGTCGAGGCGGGTGAAGTAGTCGGCGCCGGGATCGTCGTAGCATTCCCCCTGGGCAAGGAGGTGCCAGGCTGCGTTGAGTATCGAGTGTTCGAGGGCGACGATGGCTATCATTGCACTCCGCCGGAATCTGATGCGTTGGTATTTGGCTGCGAGGTAGGTGTTTTTGCTTCGCGAGGCTGAGAGTGCCGCGGTGCCGAGGGCTGCTTTGAGGTATTTATTGCCGGGCAAGATGTGCGCGGATTTGATCCGTCCGGCTGATTCGTTGGAGCCGGGACAGACGCCGGCCCAGGACGCGAGCCGGGCCGGTGTTTCGAAAACGGTCATGTCCGCGCCGGTTTCGGCGATGATGACGTCGGCGACTTTGAGAGAGACTCCCGGGATGGTGGCCAGGAATTCCCTGGCTGCACGAAAGGGGGCCATCGCCTCCTCGATCCTGTCCGTCAGCGCGTCGATGATGCGGGTCTGGGCATCGATCTGGTCCAGATGCAGCCGGGCCATGAACGCGTGGTGCTCCTTGAACCGGCCGGTGAGTGCATCAACGAGTGCGGGGATTCTGGAGCGCAGGGTTCCTTTGGCGAGGCCGGCGAGGACTTCCGGGTCCCGTTCGCCGTTGATGAGGGCTTCGAGCATCGCCCGGGACGAGACCCCGGTCAGGTCCGAGACCACGGAGGAGAGCTTGATCCCGGAGCCCTCAAGGAACTTTTCCAGGCGCTGGATCTCGCGTGTCCGGTCGCGTGTTGCTATGGACCGGGCACGGGTGAGGTCCCGCAGGTCGCGAATCGGTTCAGGCGGGACGAAGGAGGCCCTCAGCAGCCCGTGCGCGGCGAGCTGGGCCAGCCATGCTGCGTCGGAAACGTCTGTTTTGCGTCCCGGGATGTTCCGGGCCGCCCTGGCGTTGACCAGCATCACCGGCAGGGTTTCTTCGAACAGGTAGAAGAATGGCTTCCAGTAATCGCTGGTGGCTTCCATAACCACTGTGGTGACGTGCTCGCGTTCGAGGAAGTCCCGCAGTTCCAGGATCTGCCCGGTCGTCGAGCCCCAGGTCGTGACAGTTGACGTGTATGTCCCGGCCCGGGCGCCGGGGACCCGCACGCAGACCTTTGCGTCGAGTTTGGAGATATCCATCCCGGCGGTCCGCTCGTGAACAATATCCATGACAGTTCCTCCTGACACCCTTGACCCTGCAAATTCTGGTGTCTGCCGCGGGGAGGACAGGGAATCAATTCAGGAATCTAACACTCGTGCTCTCGGCAACAATCCACGGTTCCCGTGGAAGTCCTCCACGCCACGCTACTTGACGGGCCCTTTCGAGCACCAAGTTCGCATCGGCGTCGACCGTGGCAGACACCTCCATAATCCCCTCCATGAGCGGCCACGGCCATGCACTCGCTCGACGTTGTCAAAACTTTCTCACTACACGGCGCGACAGCGGCTCTAGACCGCTACTTGGTGACCAAGAGGCCAGTGTCCCAGTTGAAATCGGCGAACTCGGGGTTTGCCTGCATGGTCATGAGGACGAACTGGAAGCCCTCGAGTTCCCGTGCGCGCTTGAGTGGACCGACGACGAGCGGGCGCATGGCGCCGCCGCTGACGAGGTTGCTGACGGCCGCGTTGGCACCCGCATTGTCTCCGGCGATGAAGACATCCAGCGGCTGTCCACCTGACTCGCCGGCAACCAGGGTGCCCGCAAAGGTCGTGTTGAAGGCCTTCACGACGTTCGAACCTGCCGGCGCGAGTTGGGCGATTTCTTCGGCGGCTGAGTTGCCGGGTTCCACAACGAGGGAATCGAAGGTATCGAAGTTCACGGGGTTGGTGATGTCCACGATGGTCTTGCCGGCCAAAGCTTCGCCATAGGCGCTGACGACCGACTTGGCGGCGTCGAACGGCACGGCCAACACCACGATGTCACCCTGGGGGGCATCGTCCGTCGTGCCGAAGGTGACGCCGGTGCCAAGCTCGATGGCAAGCTCCCGCGCTTTGGTCGCGTCTTGTCCGAGAATCTCAACCGTGTGGCCGCCGGCGAGGGCGCGGGTGGCAATGCCACGAGCCATGTTGCCGTTTCCAATGATTGTCAGGTTCGTCATGTGGTTCTTCTTTCCGAATACGCGGGCAAGGAGGTTTTTCATCGGATTCTGTTCTTCTGGAGGATTAATACTTGAAGATACAACTAAATATAGGGCAAGAAAGTTGAAACGTCAAGTATCTTACTCGGCCGGTTGCCTGGCCATTTGCCCCGAGTAGCTGAGGGTGTCTAGTCCGTACCTGCGTCGAAAGCCAGCAGTTCACTGGCCCGCATGATGGCTGCGCGCCTGCGTTCCTCGTTCGGCTCGCCGGTAATAACGAGATGAACGTTCGGGGTCGATATCCAGGCATGGCACAGAGTGACGATTGTCAGCAGGATGTCCTCGGCACCGGCTTCGCTTATCGCGGGGAGCGCGGCGCGGATCTCGGATACTTTGTTCGACGAATGGACGGCCCGGCCCTCGGCGCCGACAGGGTGGCCCCGTTCGAGACCCTCCCAGAAAGTTAGTCGTGCGAGACTTGGCCGGCTTCTGGAAAAGTCAAAGTAGCGGCCCGCGAAATCGGCAATGGCTTCGGGGCCTGAGCCGATGACGGGAAGGTCGTCCAAGGCGGTGACGAGTTGGTGCGTCAATGCCGCTTCGAAGAGTTGGGTCTTGCCGCCGAAATAGAAGTAGATCCGTTCGCGATTACACGCTGAGTTCTGGGAGATCTGATGGATGCGTGCACCGGAGAAGCCGCGTTCTGAAAACTCGGCAATAGCTGCATCAAGGATCTTCTTTCGTGTCGCGTCAGTGTCCCAGGCCATGCCGCCATTTTATCTCCAACCGTTCGTTTGCATTTGCACGGCCGTGCTCAGTAATATCAACTCCAACCAAACGTTTGGAGATTGAGTGGAGCACGACGGCAAGGCGCTGCTTGCAGCGGACGAAATCGACGTGCATCATCACAGGGGCGTCGGTATGGCATCCGTGCATGTGAGGGCCGTCGTGACCTGGTTGGCGATATTTCCGCTGGCGGCCACGGGGATGTGCGCGCTGGGAGCATTGGTTCCGCAGTGGCATCCGGTCCTGCGAGCGTTCGTACTGACCCTTGTGGTGGTCCCCACTGCCGTGTACCTCGCGGTGCCGCGCCTCTTGTTGCTCCAGACCCAGATAGGACGGGCGACGCGCACCAGAGCGCAGCGCCGCGCGAAACGCAATTAGCGGCTTCGCGACTCTCGGGGCGCTTCGGCACCCCGGCCAACATAAGAAGGAGATTGCCGTGCAGATAACTGCCGCTGTCGCGCGCAAGCAGGGCGCGCCATTCACGATTGAACAGCTTGAACTGGACGCCCTGAGGTCCAACGAAGTCAGGGTCCGCATGGTTGCGACCGGGATCTGCCACACGGACACTCTCGTTCGCGATGGAATCTATCCCACCCCGCTGCCCGCCGTTCTCGGCCACGAGGGGGCCGGCATCGTCGAGGAGGTCGGCGACTCGGTTGTCTCGGTGGTGCCGGGCGACCATGTGGTGTTGGCAGCCGCATACTGCGGCCATTGCAAGCGCTGCCGGAACGGCCAGATGTCTTACTGTGAGAACCTGATGGCTGCCGATTTCGGCGGCCGCCGTCTGGACGGTGCCACCGCACTGAGTAAGGACGGCGAGGCCATTTCGTCCCACTTCTTTGGCCAGTCATCCTTCGCCACCCACGCAAACGTGGTCGAAGAATCCATAGTCCGCGTTGACAAGGATGTCCCTCTTGAGCACCTGGGTCCACTCGGTTGTGGCATCAACACGGGTGCAGGCACCGTCCTCAATGAGCTCCGGCCTGAAATCGGGTCTTCGCTTGCCGTTTTCGGCACGGGCGCTGTCGGCTGCGCCGCAGTCATGGCGGCACGGGTGGCAGATTGTGCCACCATCATCGCCGTCGATATTCACGACGCCCGCCTGGAGCTCGCCCGCGAGCTCGGTGCCACTCACGTCATAAACTCAAAGACGGAAAATCTGGCGGATCGGCTCCGAGAAATCACAGCTGACGCCGGAGTTGACTATGTGGTGGACACTACTGGCATTCCTGCGCTCCTCCGTCAGGCAGCCGATTCACTGGGCGTTCGCGGAACGGTCGCTCTGGTTGGCGCGGCAAAGCCTGGTACTGAGGTCAGTTTCGAGATCGGCGCCTCGCTTGTGAAAGGTTGGACCTTCAAAACCGTGGTCCAGGGCAGCTCCGTCCCACAGGTCTTTATTCCACGGCTGATCCAGCTGTGGAAAGAGGGCCGTTTTCCCTTCGAGAAGCTCGTCAATGACTACGTTCTTGACGATATCAACCAAGGCTTCGAAGATTCCAAGAGCGGGAAGACGATCAAGCCGGTCATCGTCTTCTAGCCAGCGGGACGCCCCCCTCGCTCAGCAAGCTTTGCCGCGTGAGGGGGTCGTACCCCGCGGGGTCACTTTTGCCGGTAGACGTCGATTACGCTGGAGGCGTCGCGGGCTGCGAGCCCCAAGGCAACAGCGCGTTCCAGGACGGCGACAGTCGCTGTTGCCATCTTGCCTTCAAAGCCAATCCGCTCTGCCGTCTCGCCCACCAGGGCTGCGTCCTTGAGGAAGATGTCTACGCGTGCCGCGATGTCAGCGGTGTTCGTGTCGAGCATTCGGGGGCCGTAATTTTCCAGCATCCAGGATCCTCCGGCGCCTCCCCTTACCGCGTCGAAGACCTTGCCGGTATCGAGGCCGAGCCGTTCGGCGAAGGCGAGGGCTTCAGCGGCTACTACCAGTTGGCTGGTGGCCAGGAGCTGGTTGACGATCTTGTAGGACTGTCCGTCGCCGACATTGGGCCCGGAAAAGACCACCTTCCCCATCGTCTCCAGCACGGGTCGTATTTGCTCGATGGCGTCCGGGTCTCCGGCGGCAAAAAGGGTCAGGGTTCCGGCAACTGCCCCCGGGATTCCTCCGGTAACCGGGACATCCAGCAGCACGGGGCCGCCGGCTGGGCGTTCGGCCGCCAGCTTCTGCATGGCGTCGGGGCCTAGGGTGGAGAGGACGACGACGACGGCTCCGGGGTCCGCCGTTGCGTAGACGCCATCAGGTCCGTTCAGGACCGCTGCGGCCTGCTGTGCCGTCGCCACCATGACCAGCACGATATCGGCGGGGGAGGTTGCAGCCAATGATTCTGACGTCTGGAGTCCGTGCGAGCGGGCTTCCGCGAGACGCTCAGCTGACGTATCCACGGCTGTTACGGCGCCTGCCGCGGCGGCTCGCACGGCCATGGGGAGGCCGATGGCACCGGCGCCAATGAAGGTGATCTGGGGGGTGCTCATGCCAAGCATCCTTTCGTGTGGTGGGAACGCGCAGGAAGCGTGACCGGGCATCAAAGCCCGGTCACGCCTCATGTTTTACGCGCCCGTGAGGGATTGAATCTGAGTGACCGTGGTGAAGATGGCAACCGCTGAGTAGAAGAGGACTGCAATGCCCAGGGCTGCGATGCGCGGGCGATTGATGCGGACTACTTTGTGCAGGCGGCGGTTCAGCCGGATGAGGAGTGCGCAGTAAACCACCATGACCCCGCAGTTGAGGATTGCAGCCATGGCCAGAAGGGTGATGGGCTGGGTGACGCCCACACTGAGGATGATGACGCCGAGCACGATCATGGTCCATACGCATGTGCTGTAGATTTTTGCTTCGGTCCAGAACTTGTGGTCACGAAGGTAGCTGACAGCAAGAACGTCGGCGACAACACGGGCCACGATATCCACCACTGCCAGATTCGCGAACATCAGCGCAACGGTGCCGATGAGCAGATAGAACGTCTGCAGCGGGCCGCCGAACTGCTCGCCGATGATGTTGGCCTGCACCTGAATGAACGACAGGTCGCCCTTGCCTTGGTAGCTACCAACGGGCATCAGCCGGTAGGCGAGGAGCGAGAAGATCACGATGGTGAACAGGCCGATGACGAAGAAGGACCAGAACTGTTCGGTCTTCGCATTCTTCCACCAAATCTTCCAGTGCCTCTCACTCTCCGAGGTGATTGCAAACTGCGTCCCCGTGGCAGAGCCGGCTTCTTCGTGGCCCGTGATCGGCGAGACAATTCGCGGTGCATGGGCTCCCATGCCCCAGCCTTTATCTCGGATGTAGTTGCTGACGGTCAGATTGAGCGCGCCCCCGCCACCGGCGAAGACCATAGCCGTGACAAGGAACGCTGCTGGGATGCCCTCGGGCATGCGCCCGGCACTCTGGACAGTTGCCGCGGGCAGTGCGGCCCACGGTTCCCAGCCGATGACGAACAGGATAATCACGACGGCGAAGACCAGGATCGCGATGACCTTCAGGAACTCGATCTTCTCCACCGTCTTATAGACGATCGGCGAGAGGGTAAGTACTAGCCCGATGATGACGAGGCCGCCGACAGCGATCCATTGGACACTTCCCTGCCCGCCGGCGGTGAAGGTCACCATGGTGGCAGCGCTGCTCATCCAGCCGGGCCAGGCGAATGGAACTACGGTCATGATGACAAACAGCGGAGCCCAGCCGCGCCAGAGTCGCGTGAATCCGGTAACGGCTGTTTCGCCCGTGGCGAGTGTGTAGCGTGCCACCTCAGTGTTGATGAAGTACTGAAGACCCAGCCCGACTGCTGCGGCCCAAAGGAAGGTCAGTCCAACCTGGCTGGTGATGTAAGGGTGGGAAATGTATTCGCCCGATCCGATGCCGACGGCTACCAGGATGATGCCCGGGCCGAGCATTTTACGGAGTCCGACGGGCTTGGGCAGCTCTGCCCAGCGCAGGGCCGGAAGCCGGCCCATTTTCTCACGGCCAGCGGAACCGGAGGCTTCTTTGCCCTCCAGCCCGTTGGCTGCTTGGGGATCATTCAATTTCATGGCCTTGGCTCATTCTCGTCGAGGTGTCCTATAGCGCGTTCGCTGTTGCCGGCATTGGCGGCAGCGTCGCTGTGGCGGGTGGAGCGCTGCTTGCTGCCGCATCCGGCATTGATGCCGGGTGTGACTTTCGTAACAGCTCCTACGAGAAGGCTACGGACCTCCAGCTATCTAACACAAATACCAATGAGCGATCATTCAATTAGAAATCTAGATATATCGAGTGCGGGCTGGTGGGGGATAGCGTTAAGCGACAGGCCCTGGGAGAACTTCGTCGAAAACTTCAAGGACGCGGGCCAGGGCCGGTGATCCGTTGTCAGTACGCCACGCGATGGCGGCATGAAGCCAGATTGGTTCCCCGGCAATCGGCAGATATGTCACACCGGTGGGTTGAACATGTTGCACGGATGTAAGTGTCAGAGTGGCACCTGCACCGGCCGCCACGAGGGCAAGAATCGTGTAGGAATCGGGAGCCTCCTGCACGATCCTCGGTGTGATCCCCACTCGTGCGCAGGACTCGAGCAAGGCGGCCCGCAGAGAGGAGCCTCCTTCGGCCGGAAAACTGATGAACGGGTCGTCGGCAAGCTGCTCAAGTGAGACTTCCTTTTCCCGCGCGAGTGGGTGCGAAGAGGGAAGGGCGCAGATAAGTCGCTCGTGTTCGACTATTCGGTAACTGACGTCAGGGTGGTTGATTGGGAGTCGGACGAAGCCCATGTCAAGACGGCCGCTGACCACCTGGTCCAAGGCTGCGTAGGCGTAGACCTGCCCCTGCAGTACAAAATCGATGCCGGGATAACGTCGCCGAACCTCCTGGGCCAGCGGCGGTAGGATCTTGCTGCTTGAAGCCCCCGCGAAACCCAGGCGAACGCGGCCCGATTCACCGGCCGTGAGCGAGTGCGCGGCCGCCTTCGCCAGTTCGACGTCGGCGAGGACCCTGCGGGCCGGGCCGAGGAGTCTCTCGCCGGCGTCCGTGAGCGTAACAGAGCGCGTATTCCTATTAAAAAGCTTGATCTTGAGTTGCTTTTCCAGTTGTTGGATCCGGTAGCTGAGCGGAGGCTGCGCAATTTGCAGCCGTTCAGCCGCACGGCTGAAATGCAGTTCTTCGGCCACGGCGACGAACGCCTCGAGTTCCTTGAATTCCACTGCCTACCCCTCGTCGTGGTTGTCGGTCATAAGAGGCCACGCGGCGTGCGCGGCGGACGCGTCACCGGTCGATATATCTAAAGCATAGATAACGTCGACCCTTATTGGTATTGGACGTCAAATAAGTTCGTTTGGGAAGGTAAAGCAACAGGACGCGACGTTCCCTGCGTATCGAAGGAGTTCCAAGTTGACCATGCCAGCGTCGACCACGCTGCCAGTGGGGGCTTCCCCCGGCAGGACCAAAAACAAAGCGCTTTCCATGCAGGAAGCGATTGCCCGGTTCGTCCACGACGGCGACGTCGTGGCAATTGAGGGCTTCACGCACGCGATACCTACGGCCGCTGGCCATGAGATCATCCGCCAGCGCCGGAAGAATCTGACGCTGGTCCGCATGACCGCGGACATCGTGGTGGATCAAATGCTGGCCGGCGGATGCATCAGCACACTTGTGTCCTCGTTCGTCGGCAACTCCTCGGCCGGATCCCTGGGGGAGCTGCGCCGACGCGTGGAACGGTCGGAGCCCGCCCCGCTCGATTACCAGGAATATAGCCACTACGGAATGATCTGCCGCTACCTGGCCGGGGCGCAACGATTACCGTTCTACCCTCTCCGGTCCTATTTCGGATCCGACCTTCCCAGCATCCAGAAAGGCATGCGCAAGGTCACCTCGCCCTATCCCGATGAGGACGGGCTGTACGAAGAGATCTACGTGGTGCCCCCTATCAATCCGGACGTCACCATCGTGCATGCCCAGCGGGCTGACCGGTCAGGAAACACACAGATGTGGGGCCTGACAGGAATTCAGGCCGAAGCAGTCTTCGCGGCCAAACGCGCCATAGTCGTCGTTGAGGAGATCGTTGACGACGACGTGATTAGGGCGGACCCGAACCGAACCGTGATTCCGGCACTCGCCGTGGATGCTGTTGTTGAATGCCCTGGGGCCACCCATCCGTCCTTTTCACAGGGGTACTCCGACCGGGACAACGACTTTTACCGTTCATGGTCAGGCATCAGCGCCGACCCGGTCAGCCTGTCAAGATGGATGGAGGAGTGGATATACGGGACCAAAGATCACGCAGAGTATCTGGCCAAGCTTGGCGAGGGCACGCTAGCCCGGCTCCGCGTCGGACAGGCCCTGAGCGGTCAGGTCAACTATGGAACACGGCTAGAGCCAGCCGACAGCGCCGGAGACAACACTAAGGAAGCGCAATGACCTCATTGGCCCCCGACATAAGCATCAGCGCCACCGAGCTGCTCACCGTCGTCGCCTCGAGAGAACTGGCAGGCCGCAACACGGTCTTCGCCGGAATCGGGCTCCCAACTCTTGCAGTATCGCTGGCGAGCATGACCTCCGCCCCTGATCTCGAAATCGTCTACGAGTCCGGTGTCTGTGGGGCCCATCCCTCCCACCTTCCTGAAACGATTGCAGACGCCGTCCTCATTACGGGAGCTGAGGCAGTTCTTTCAATGCCGGTCCTGTTCGGCTACGTCCTCCAAGGCGGCCACATCGACGTCGGTTTCCTTGGCGCAGCGCAGATCGACAAGTGGGGCAACCTGAATTCTTCTGTGATCGGGCCTTGGGAGAAGCCCAAGGTGAGGCTGCCCGGATCGGGCGGAGCCGTTGAAGTGGCTGCTAATTCCAAGGAAGTCTTCGTCGTGATGCGCCGTCATGATGCCCGCACCTTTGTGGAGCAGTTGGACTTCTGCACCTCGCCAGGGCCGGACCGTGCACTTGCTGAGGGCGGCCGGGTCAGGGGAGCAGGCGTGACGAAGGTCATCACGGAGCTCGGAATCCTTACGCGTTCGGGTGTGCATGATGAGCTACAGCTGTCGGCCGTCCACGAAGGTATCTCCGTTGAGCAGGTCCGCGAGAATACCGGATGGGACCTTAAAGTCTCCAACGACCTCAGGGTCACTCCTCAACCCACAGCCGAAGAACTCCGGCTGCTGCGTTATGAAATCGACCCGCGCAGGGTCTACCTCCGCTGACAGCCACAGAGAGAACATCACGGACATGAAGATTGAACGCATAGAGGCAATTCCCTACGAGATCCCTTACGTCAGGCCGTTAAAGTTTGCCAGTGGCGAAGTCACGACGGCAGACCACGTCCTGCTGCGGATCCACACCGATACCGGGATCATCGGCCAGGCGGACATTCCGCCCCGGCCCTACACATACGGCGAGACGCAGGCTTCCATCGTCGCTGTCATCAACGGCATATTTGCCCCCGCACTGACTGGGTTGGATCCGTTTCGCCGCCAGTTGGTCCAACAGGTGCTTCGACGGACGGTTCACAACAACACGGCCAAGGGCGGAATCGACATCGCCCTCTGGGACATCATCGGCCAGGCTACGGGCAGCTCAGTTTGGAGCCTCCTGGGGGGCTTTGCCCCCTCAATGCGGGTCAGCCATATGCTCGGCTTCAAAGAGCCCGAGGTGCTACTCGAAGAAGCCCAGCGCTTCGGTGAGGACTACGGCATCACCACCTTCAAACTCAAAGTGGGCAGGCGCCCGCTGGCCCTCGACGTCGAAGCGTGCCATGTACTGCGCGAGGGGCTGGGCGAGGATGTGGAACTCTATCTGGACGCCAACCGCGGTTGGACTGCCAACGAAGCAATTGAAGTGCTGCGCCGTACTGAGGGCCTCGGCCTGAGTTTCCTCGAGGAGCCCTGCGACGCCAAGGAAGCCATGGGCCGCCGTCGGCTGGTGGAGATGTCAGCGATCCCGATCGTGGGTGATGAAAGCGTGCCGACTGCAGGGGATGCTTCACGTGAGCTGCTCTCCGGTGGCTGCAACGGCCTCTGCATCAAGACTGCACGGACCGGTTTCACTGAGTCCCAAGAAATACTGGGACTGGCCACCGGACTCGGTGTAGACGTCTACATGGGCAACCAGATCGACACTCAGATCGGGACCATCGCCACAGTGGTGTTCGGCGCTGCGTATGAGGCCACAAGTCGCCGTGCAGGAGAGCTTTCGAACTTCCTCGACATGGCCGACGATCTCCTGGCCGATCCACTCGTCATCCGGGAAGGCCGGATACACGTACCGGAGGGTACCGGCGTTGGAGCGAGGATCGACGAGGAAAAGCTCGCCTTCTACCGCGTCGACGGCGCCCCGACCTCATAATCGGTAAGTCCTAGAAGAATGGTTCAACACAATGACGTCCCTTAGTGCTCCCGAGACAGAATCGCTCCATGTAATCGGCACAATGCGCGCCGTGGTCAAGGCAAAGCCCGAACGCGGTGCCAATTTCGTCAGCGCCTATCCCGAACGGCGAATTTCCGTGGATGAGGTAAGAATTCAGATCGCAGCAGCCTCGGTCTGCGGAACCGATCGCGAGCTCTACGAGTACTCACCCATGGCGCAGGCGTTTAACCTCGACATTCCGGTAGTGCTGGGGCACGAGTGCGCTGGCACAATCATTGAAGTCGGATCCGCGGTTGACTCTCTGACTATCGGGGACAAGGTGGCGCTCGAATCCCACGTCGCCTGCTGGGACTGCTACCCGTGTCGTAACGGAAACGCCCACAACTGCCTCAACATGAAATTGCTTGGACTGCACCTGGACGGCGGCTTCGCCGAACGGCTTGTTGTCCCGGCCACGGCCTGCTTCAAGTTGCCCCAGGATTTTCCCCTTGAACAGGCCGCCCTCTTGGAACCGGCTGGGGTAGCCATGCACGCCATCCAGCGATCAAAAGTTGACCTCGCCGGAGCTGATGTGGTGATCAGCGGTGGAGGCCCAGTGGGCCTGTTCATAGTTGCGATCGCCAGCGCGCTGGGCGCCGGCAACGTGGTGGTTGTTGAACCGAACGCCTACCGCAGGGGCCTGATCGCAGAACTGGGGGCAACACCGCTTGCCCCCACGGACGATGTTATAGGCGCCTGCCGTGGGCTCTCCGGCGCCAAGTTCGGTTTCGATGTCGCCTTCGAAGCCTCCGGGGCCCCTGCAGCACTGCCGCCGCTCCTTGAAGCACTGCGTAAGGAGGCGACGATCGTCGCCGTCGGAATTCCGGGCCGTTCGATTGAGGTGGATGTCGCTGCCTACTTGATAAAGAAGGGCCTTACCTTCACCGGTAGCTTCGGCCGCGCTCTCTGGGGAACCTGGGAGAAGATTGCAGAGTTGGTGGCCAGCGGCAAACTGGACCTGTCCAAGTTCATCACTCATCGCCTTCCACTGTCTGCTCTCGACGAAGCCATCGAACTCCTGTCCGAGGAATCCTGCAAGGTCCTGCTCATCCCGGATTTACCTGACAGGGGCGATGCGACATCCATGGACGACGCGTGAACCATCGGGACGGCCTACCCAGTTACCACGACCTGTTGGGCCGCACTGACGCGCCACCGGGCAGCAGTTGGGGAATATTCGGCGCGAACGACGATCTCGGCACCCTCAACTTCCTGACTCCGGCGCGAAGGATCCGGGCCGCGGGCTTGGTCCGTGGCGGTCTAACCTACTCCCTTGACCTTCCCTTAGATGCCTTTCCATCGCCGCTAATTTCCCACCGCGGCTCCTTGCAGCACACTGTCTTCGGACTGAACGAGTTCCATCGGGACGACAGGATTGACAACCTTTTCCCGCAGGCAACGAGCCAGATAGACGGACTTCGCCATTTCGGTCACCCGGACTACGGCTTTTACAACGGCGCGGACCCAGAGAAATTGGTCGCCGGAGACCCGACCCTGGGAATCCAGCGCTATGCCGAACACGGCATCGTGGGCAGGGCAGTCTTGCTCGACGTCGGGCGGTACCTGGAGCATATTGGGGACCCCATCGATTACTCCCAGCCGCGGTCCGTGCCGGTCCGCGTGCTGGAGGAAACAGCCCGGCATCAAGGGGTTGGCATCGAACCAGGCGATATCCTGATGCTGCGTTTCGGCTGGCTGGGCAATCGCCTCGACCAGATCAAGCGTGACGCCCAAACAGGGGTTGACACATTGTCCGGCGCCCCTCTCGTGTCAGTGGGCTTGGAACAGAGCCACGACACTGCTGCATGGTTTTGGGACAATCGCATAGCTCTCGCGGCCGCCGACAACGTCGCCTTGGAAGTCTGGCCGGCAAGTGCATCGGATCTCACTGTCCATGCCGACACGCAGGGGACATTGCGCGCTTCCTCACATACCGGCATGCTGCACCGGATCCTCATACCGTTGCTTGGCCTCGCTATTGGCGAACTCTGGCAGCTTGACGAACTGGCCGAGGCTTGCCAGGCCGACGGGCAGTATGACTGCATGGTCGCCGCAACGCCGCTCAGGTTGCCTGGTGGCGTTGGCTCGCCGTCCAACGCGGTCGCAATCCGCTGACCGCCCCACAAACACAACTGAATGGAGAAGTACATGGAACTGCTGAAGAATCGCACAGCCGTCATAACAGGCGGCGCCAACGGCTTGGGACTGGCCACCGCGGTGGCGTTCGCGCGGGAAGGCGCGAACGTAGTCATCGGTGACCTTGACGCCGAGCAGGCCGCCAAAGCGGCAGCGGGTCTGGGTATTGGTGGCCGTGCCGTAGGGATTGGCTGCAACGTGACGTCAGCGGACGACGTCGACACTCTCGCGCGGACGGCGCGTGAAAGCTTCGGCGGACTCGACGTGTGGGTCAACAACGCAGGGTTCACCCGCGATGCCACCATGCGGAAGATGTCTGAAGAAGACTTCGACGCCGTCATATCCGTTCACCTCAAGGGAGCCTGGCTCGGCACCCGCGCCGCGGCGGGCATCATGCGTGAGCAGCCTAGTGGTGGATCGATCATCAACGTGTCCTCAATCTCCGGAAAGGTCGGGAATCCGGGCCAGACAAACTACAGCTCTGCCAAGGCCGGCATTGTGGGCCTGACCAAGGCCGCCGCCAAGGAAGTCGGCTTCGCCAACGTGAGAGTCAACGCTGTCCAGCCCGGAATCATCCGCACGGCCTTGATCGATTCTATGAAGCCTGAAGTACTCGAGGCCCGCCTCTCCGAGGTGCCGCTCGCACGCTTTGGGGAACCGGAGGAAGTGGCCTCGGTAATCCTGTTCCTTGCGAGTGACCTGTCCAGCTACATGACGGGCACGGTGCTGGAGATCGCGGGCGGACGAAACATCTAATTCTCGTTTCGCGGCTCCAAGACAATAAGAAAAGAAGAAGGACCAATATGAATCAGGCTTTTGTGTACGACGCCGTGCGCACCCCGTTCGGTAAGTTCGGCTCGGGCCTCGCGGGGGTCCGTCCGGATGACCTCGCCGCGCACATCATCACCGAATCCGTGAAGCGTGCGCCGGGGCTGGACCCGGAGCGGATCGACGAGGTGGTGTTCGGCAACGCCAACGGCGCCGGCGAGGAGAACCGCAACATCGCCCGGATGGGCACCCTGCTGGCCGGCCTGCCGGTCTCGATCCCGGGTACCACGGTGAACCGGCTCTGCGGTTCGTCGCTGGACGCGGCGATCATCGCATCGCGCCAGATCAACGCCGGGGACGCCGAGCTGATGCTCGTGGGCGGCGCCGAATCGATGTCCCGCGCCCCGTGGGTGCTGCCGAAGACGGAGAAGCCCTACCCGGCCGGTGACATGACCCTGGCCTCCACCACGCTGGGCTGGCGCCTGGTCAACAAGGCCATGCCGAAGGAGTGGACCATCTCCCT
This sequence comes from Pseudarthrobacter arbutini, assembly GCF_054510915.1. Classification (NCBI taxonomy): domain Bacteria; kingdom Bacillati; phylum Actinomycetota; class Actinomycetes; order Micrococcales; family Micrococcaceae; genus Pseudarthrobacter; species Pseudarthrobacter arbutini. The sequence continues at coordinate 52,344 of NZ_JBTNDQ010000023.1, forward strand.
GGGCGAGGCCACCGAGCGGCTCCGCGAGAAGTATGGTGTGACTCGCGAGCAGCAGGACGAGTTCGCCGCGAACTCGCACAACCTCTCCGCCGCCGCATGGGACGAGGGGTTCTACGACAACCTGGTGGCCCCGGTTCCCGGCACCGACCTGGTCCGCGACGAAGGCATCCGCGCCGGCTCCTCGGCCGAGAAGCTCGCCGGCCTCAAGACCGTGTTCCGCACCGAGAACGGCACCGTTACCGCCGGCAACGCATCCCCGCTGTCCGACGGCGCCTCCGCGGCCTGGATCGGCAGCGAAAACGCCGCCGCGCTGCTCGGGCTGGAACCGTTGGCCCGCATCGCCGGCCGCGGCGCGCACGGCAACGACCCCCAGTACTTCGGGTACGCCCCGGTGGAGGCCGCGAACAAGGCCCTTGCGAAGGCGGGCATCGGCTGGGACCAGGTGGGCGCCGTCGAACTTAACGAAGCGTTCGCCGCGCAATCCCTTGCCTGCATCAACGCCTGGGGCATCGATCCCTCGATCGTGAACCGCCACGGCGGCGCGCTCGCCATGGGCCACCCCCTCGGCGCATCCGGCACCCGGATCCTGGGCACCCTCGCCCGGAGCCTGCAGGCCTCGGGTGCGCGCTGGGGCGTCGCCGCGATCTGCATCGGCGTGGGCCAGGGCTTGGCAGTTGTCCTTGAAAATGTCACCTCCCCCGCCTGACGGAAGCAGGAGCAAGGAAACACGATGCCCGGTTGGAACACTCCAGCCGGGCATCTGTGCGTCGTTGACTTCCTTGGAAATCGTTGGGCTGTTGGTCGGCCGTTTCACGATTTAAATGGGCGACGGCCGTTGCATCCCCGAGCAGGGGACGCAACGGCCGTCAGGGCCAGTCCGGAGTGCAGGGCTACGCCTTTGCTTCCTTCACCTGGTGAATCTCGATCATGTTTCCGGCCGGGTCCGTCAGGAAGATCTGGTGCCACCCTTCAACGGACCAGATGCCCCAGTCGTCGAAGGGGATGTTGTGTTCCGTCAGCCGGGCCTTGATGGCTTCAATATCGTCGGTCCGGAAGGCAAAGTGGCCCCCAACAAGGGGATTTACAGAGTGCCCTTCCTGCAGGGCAAGGTACGCCTGGCGCCGTGTGGCGTGCACCTGAAGTTCCTCGGGGTCGCCAGCCTCAAAGAAGCGTGCTCCCTCTTCCCATTCAGCGTTTCCATCGGTGACTCCGGCGTCGGCCGCATGGGTGGTTGCGATCATTTTCGGCGAAGGCAGCAACGGCAGGCCGAGAGCGTCGCGATAGAAGTCGCTGAGGGAGTGCATGTCATCTGAAGTGACGTTCACGTGATGGAGGCGAAGATAAGCCATGGGAATTCCTTTCGTCGTTACTTAAGTATCTGCTTCGGTCCCTTATGGCGTCCAATATTTATTGGGCTATCGGTTATGTAAATTCCTTATAAGTGGCCGCGGTCCTCCTGCGTGGCCTAAGGCCCCTGCAGGTCCGTGATCCAGTGCGCGAGGGCGGTTGCGTCGTCTTGTCCTATGCTGTGGCCGCCGGCCGAACGGATGGCAATTGTCTGCGCACCTGACTCCTCAGTGAGATAGCTCCAGGTGGATCTCAGCAACTCGGCCGGTACGACCGAATCAGCGTCACCGTGCGCTACGAACATTGGAATGCCCTGGAGTCGGCCCGGCGTCGTCGGCACGCCAGCGTCGAAGGGCAGGGTTCCGTAGAGGATTGCCGCACCTGCGAAGCGGCCAGGATCGTTCAATACGAGACCCCCAGCGAAGGCGGCACCCCCGCTAAAGCCAACAAGGATCACGGGCCGCTCGGCCGGCGCAACACTGTCCAGCCAGTCCGTAAACCATGCCATGGTCTCCGTGAGGGACGCAGATATAGGGCGGCCGATGCCACGGTTCGCAAACCAGGCAAACCCCGGGCCCTCTGCGAGAGGTGCACGCACAGCCGCGTAGGCCGGACCGGCCGGGAGGTAATTCGCCAACGCAATGATGTCCGTTTCGCGTGACCCGCGCCCGTGAAGCAAGACGACCAAGGGCTTGCGCGGATCGTCCGGGGACTGCCACGCGATGGTCGGTTGGGGTAGCGTACTCAAACGGCCGCCCCCGTAATTTCGCCGGTTGACTGGAATTCGGCGATGTTCGTCAAGGCATAGCTGAGTGCGGCGTCGTGCCACTCTGCGTTGATGCTCGATGTTGCGTCCGTTACCAGGATTGTGCGGTACCCGTGGTCCGCTGCGTCACGCACGGTATGTTCCACGGCCATGTTTGTCCAGACGCCTGCCACTATTACCGTGGTGACCCCGGTATTCCGTAACAAAATATCCAGTCCGCTGCCGTTGAAGCAGCTCATCCGATTGCGGATCAGGACAGGCTCGTCCGCCAGCGCCCCCAGCCCCTCCAGCGCGTCTGCACCCCAGGATCCGAGCTTTAGTGACTCCGGGCCGATCATCCGGAAGATGGGGGCATTCGTCCCGCCGAAGTCGCCACCGGGGTAGAACACGATGCGGTTGTGGATGATCGGCATTGACTCGTTGCGTGCCCATTCGAGCAGTTGCCCCACGTGGGGGACCAAGCCCTGCTCAACTGCATGGGCGGCGGCACCGAAGGATGCGAACGCCCCGTCCTGATGGACATTGTCGTTCTGAAGGTCTATCAGTAACAGTGCGGTCTTACTGACATCGAGGGGTGTGTTGTCCATGGTGTCTCCTGTTTGGTGATTGCTGTGTTCGCCAGAATTACTTTAACCAACAACTAACTTTTCGAGGTATTTTATTCCCATGGCTGTCCACCGCGCCGCTTCCCCGAATAGCCAGGCCGCACACTGAAGGCTGGACCTGCAGTGGCAGGCCCAGCCTTATCGTGTGTCGTCATCGATTGCGTGTACTCTGCTGGGATCAGCCGGCTGGATCGACCAAGAACGGTTCCGGTATGTCTTCGATTTCAAGTTTGTTTTTGCCGTAATAGACTGCTGCGCGCATGGACTCTCCTATTTTGTGTCGGGCCTCAGATGATGTTTTGTGTCGGGTCTCAGATGATGCGGATGAGTTTCTTGTTCGCGAACTCGTTGAGTCCGAATTTGCCGAGTTCGCGGCCTATGCCGGAGCTCTTGACTCCGCCGAACGGGAGGTCGGGGGCACTCTTGATGGTGGTGTTGATTCCCACCATGCCGACCTCGAGGCGGTCGGTGACGTAGGCGGCCTGCTTCTGGTCGTCGGTGAAGACCGCGCTGCCGAGCCCGTAGGGCGAATCGTTGGCCAGGGTGATTGCCTCATCCACGGAATCCACGCGGTAGAGGATCGCCACGGGACCGAAAAGCTCCTCGCGGTAGGCACGCATTTCGGGTGTGACGCCGGAGAGGACGGTCGCCGGGTAGTACGCGCCGCGGCCTTCCGGGACGGCTCCGCCCAGGTGGACGGTCGCTCCCTTGGACACGGCGTCGTCAACTTGTTCGGCCAGTTCTGCCCGGGCCTGGGCGGTGGACATGGGACCGAGGCGCGTGTCTTCGCTCATGGGGTCCCCGGTTTGCCATTCTGCGGCTTTCGCCAGGAACGCTTCAAGGAATTTGTCCCAGTTGGACGAGTCGATGATGAGCCTTTTCGGCGACGTGCAGGCTTGGCCTGCGTTCCCGAATCGGCCTGCCGCTGCCGCACTGGCGGCCTTGTCGATATCGGCTGCGGGAAGTACGAGGAACGGGTCGGAGCCGCCGAGTTCGAGGACGCACTTCTTCAGGTATTGGCCGGCGAGTGCGCCGATGGCACTGCCTGCACGCTCTGATCCGGTGAGGGAAACGCCTTGGAGTTTGGGGCTGGCGATGATTTCCGCGACCTGTCCGGAGGTGGCGAAGAGGTTCTGGTAGACGCCTTCCGGGGCCCCGGCCGCGTCGATGATTTCGGCAATGCGCAGGGCTTGTTGCGGGCAGTTGCTGGCGTGCTTGAGCAAGATGGTGTTGCCCAGCAGCAGGTTGGGAGCGACGAACCGTGCCATCTGGTAGTACGGGAAGTTCCACGGCATGACGCCCAGGAGTGGTCCGATGGGAGCTGTCCGGACGATTGCCCGGCCCGCACCGGCGATGTCGAGTTCTTCGTCGGCGAGCAACTGTTGGCCCGACGTGGCGTAGTACTCATAGATGGCAGCGGATAGCTCGACTTCGGCCTTGGCCTGGGTGATGGGCTTGCCCATCTCAAGCGCCATCAGTTTGGCAAGGTCGATGGAGTGCTGCCGGTGGAGGTCGGCGATGCGCTGCAGGAGCGCGCAGCGTTCTGCGAGGTCCTTCGTGTGCCAGGACCGGTAGGCAGCGTGGGAGCGCGTCAGGGAAGCGGCCACCTCTGCGTCTGTCATGCTGTCAAATTCCTGCACTACATTGCCGCTGGTGGGGTCGACGGTTGCATATTTCTTCATTGAAAACCTTCATCGTACTGAGGGCAGCCCGGGAAGGATGGCTTGGCAGGCTGTCCTTCCCGGGCCGGCGGTGGTGGTGCTGATCAGGCCGGGGTCAGGATGTCGGCGTCGGTTGCGAAGTTCGGGTACTTG